>JBBISN010000011.1:0-2734 GCA_037441265.1 Nitrososphaera sp.
ATGAAAAACTGTTATAGCATGCTACTACCAACCAGCATTGATGCTAAACTACGGCAAGATAACTGCAGCAGACGTCTGCAAGGCTCCCATAAAACTTGATCCGCAAAACACGCTTCTTGACGCCCGGAACCTGATGATGAGGTACAACATAAGCCGGGTAATCATGGCCGTTGGCGACAAGGCCGTGGAGATAATCACTGAAAAAGACATTGCCCGGTTCATCTACAACGAAGCGCCGGAAAGGCGGCCCTCGGAGATAAAACTGGAAGAGGCCATGAGCAAGAACCTGCTTACAGTCATCAAGCAGACAGACCTGCAGTCCTGCTCCAAACTGATGGTGGACGCCGGCATCAGCTCCCTGATAGTGACCGACGATGCCGCACTTTTCGGGATACTGACCAAGACCGACCTTGTGGACGCCTACGCCCGGTTCTGTGTTGGAAGGAACCTGGTGTCGCAGTACATGACCGGCAAGGTGGTGTCAGTCTCCCCTGACGACCTGGTGCACGTCATCCTAAAGTCGATGTCAGACCACGACATCTCCCGCGTAGTGGTGGCCAGAGACGACCGGCCGGTGGGCATGATCACCTGCCGGGACCTGCTTCCCATAAGCAGCCTGGTGGGAGGCGACTTTGAAAAATACAAGCAATCCAAGCTCACGGGAATAAAGGCGATATTTCTTGTCAGAGACGTGATGAGGTACGACCCCATAACCATTAGAAGCGACTTTGACCTGGCAGAGGCTGCGCAGCTGATGACAAGAAACGGCATCAGCGGCCTTCCGGTTGTGGATGCGGCCGGAAAACTGATGGGCATTGTGACCAAGACCGACATTGTGCGCGCTCTGTCAGACATGAGCTAGCTGTGCTGCATAGCGTCCACCGGCTCTAGCCTTGAGGCGCGGAAGGCCGGGTAAACTGCAGCTGCAGTCCCAAGCACGATGGCAAACAGAGACGAATTTAGCGTGAACATGGGGTCGTAGGTGACCTCAAGTATCAGGCCGGGGCCAAAGGAAAACTCGATGGACTGCAGATACAGCGCCAGGGCCGTCCCGATGGCAAAGCCTGCCGCCGCAGCCAGACAGCCGATTATCAGGCCCTGAAACACAAAGACCAAGAGTATGTCCCGGCTGTTTGCTCCGATGGCCTTCATTATGCCGATGTCCCTGGTCTTGCTGGAGACCATGAGCATCATTATGGTGACGATGGCAAAGGAGGCTGAGAGCATGCCAAAAAGTCCCACCAGGTTGATAAACGCGATGCCGGACCGGATGCCTGCCAGGGTCTGCTCGCCGGCTTCTTCCAGCGTCTCGACGTTGAGGTTGCTTTCCTTGTAGGCTTTAAGCAGCCTTGACTTCAGGTCTTCCTGGTAAGTGGGGTCTGAAAGCCTTACAATTATCTGGCCTGTCTCTTCCGGCCTCCCAGTCATGCCCCTTATCGCGTCTATGGTCATGATGGCCGAATCATCAAAGGCAAGGCCGCCGGGCGACTGGGAGATGCCGACCACGACAAAACTTTTGATGACCTCCTCGCCTTTTGAGTCGATCATCTTGGCGTCTATACGGCTTCCTATGCCTGCCTTGAGGTCCCTTGCAACATGACTTCCAAGGACGACCTCGCCGTCTGAATTCAGAAACGACCCCTGCTGGACGGTCTCAAACAGTTTCGACGAGCTTGGGTCCCTCTTGGGGTCGACGCCTATGACCGGGATCTTGTCGACCTCGTTTTTGGTAAAGCCATCCGTAGAGTTGAACCAGGCTATCGATGACAGCCGTGGCGCTGTGGACTGGACGTAGGGGTAGCGCTGTATGTAGTCCATCACCTGCACCGTCTCTGTCTCAAAGTTGCCCTCGTTTTTTGAGACCACGATGTGGCCAAACCGGTAGTCGGCCAGGTCCCGCAGTATGCCCTGCGCGACGCCGTTGAATATCAGGGAGTTGAACAGTATCACCATGATGCCAATCACCAGCGCGCTCACCGCTGCGATAAAGTTGCCCTTCCTCCTTACCATGAGCTTTAGTGCAAGGTTTAGTCTAAAGTCCACGCATCTGTGATAACGGAGGCTAAAGATATAAGCTGCTTGAGCCAGCGCTCAGAATTCTGGTTAGACTGGCAGGTTGTAAAAAATATCCAAAGGGATTATCAATTGATGATCAAGACTATGTTGATTCAATCTGTGGAGATGTAGGAATATATACAGATATTCGTATATCAGAATACATGAATGTCTTGATAGAGCAGGTTGTAATCAAATGAAGATAGGGATCATACTAAGCAACACCGATCCAGAACTGGTGTGGAATGCCTTGCGGTTTGCAAACACCGCACTCCTTGAAGAGCACGAAGTCAAGGTATTCCTTCTGGGCCAGGGCGTGGAGATCGAAAGCATCAGAAGCGAGAAATTCAACGTTCAGGATCAGCTTGACAAGTTCAACCAGCTAAGCGGCCATATGCTTGCCTGCGGGACATGCATCAAGTCGCGCCATATGCAGTTTGAGGTGTGCCCAGTCTCCACGATGAAAGACATGCTCAAGCTGGTGGTAGAGTCTGACAAGGTGCTTACGTTCTAGATGCAAATCGAGGCCAAATAGCATGAAGCAGGAAAGGCTTTTTGAGCTCCACGCCGAGGTGTGCAAGGCCCTGTCAAACCCCGTGAGGCTTCGGGTCATAAGCGAGCTGCAGGATAAAGAAATGACGGTCGGGTCTCTTGCCAAGAAGCTAGGCATAAGGCAGGC
>JBBISN010000011.1:2834-12132 GCA_037441265.1 Nitrososphaera sp.
ATAGTATCTGACAGGGTGTTTGAAGACGAACCCCAAGGTTATCGCGTAGTCTGGATTGATTGGGATTCGGACTTTCGCAATACCGACTTGCAAATTGGCGACCTGATCACTGGCGTTGATGGAAAAAAGTACGAGAAAATAAAAGATGCAAACGTTTCTTCGCTGGCTATTGGCCAGTATCTGGAAAGCACTGGCTGGGAAAAGGTCGGCGCAAAAGACGGCCAGGAAATTGCCCTTGATGTAATCCGCGGTCAAGAGAGGCTCCAGGTTCGCGGCAAACTGCGCAGTGAAAAAATCTACTTGCAAGACGATAACAGGCGCAGCCTATCGCCAAACGGTCCACTTATACTTTCAAACGACGGGTTTGAGAATTCATGGTCGACATGGTACGAGAACTTTGTAAAAAAAGCGTCGTACCTTTTAGATTCAGTATGGGAGCGCTGGGGCACTTTTAATAACAAACGCGAGCTGGCTGAGCAAGAAGATCACAAACCCAGAATAGATTACCTGGTAAAGAATTATCCCGGTCAATTTGCCGACTCTGTCTTGGCAGACTGGAACAAGGTCAGGCAATGTCTGGTCGGGCCAAAGATCGAGCCCAGTTCCGTTGACCTTCAATACCGCGAAATTGGCGAAAAAAGACTTGAGGCTGCCAAGGACGCGGCTGGCAAGTCTTACCATGCGCTTCTAACGGAGGTGGCCGGCGAATCGGTAGAGCCGTTTCCTGTCAAAGATGTTGACCGCCGTAGTGAGGTTGTGGGAAAAGTCGTGGAATTGCCATGGATCACGTTTAGGAACTTTATCAACGACCTTGGCAGATCTTATGCCGTGATGGGGTCTTCCCGAGACGGGTTCTACTTTGTAGACATTGCGTCTGCGGAAATGACCGCGTTCTTTGGAGCATGGTTCCGCTTCAAAGCCAGCGTGAATCCCAACATCTCTGAACGTTACCGCATGATTGGCCGCATCCTTGACGATCCCAGGATGCTGACATACCAGCAACAGCCAGTCAAAGGCCTGATGGTCCGCGTCCTCGGCGTTCTGGCCGGCGACGAGGAGCTATTCGTGGACCTGAGAAACGTCAAAACCGGCAGTGATGTTGCACCCTTTGCTGGAGAAGACCTGCTTGCAAATACGGCTGGGATCCAGGTACCTGACGATGCAAGTCCTGCCCAGGTCATTGAAACTATGATAAAGGCCATCAAGTACGCAGATGAAGACAGCTGGAAGAATCTCTTTGCCAGCTGGAGGGTCTTCACCAAAGAGGACATGATCATGGTTGATTCTTCATTCACGCAATCCTCGCCCGCACTTAAAAGAGACTGGGAATACTCTAGAAAGCTGATAAACAATCAGGTGTACGACGCCCGTGTCGGCAGGGTATCGCCAGTACGCGTGTTATCGCAGGGCACGCCTGATGGCAAAATTCCAAGGATAGAGCAGGTGACGGTCTTTATTTTTCACGTAGGCTTCTTTAATGGAGAATACCAAGCATTTAGCGATCTCACTGTGCAGAGGTTGTGGAAACTTCAGCGTATCAATGGTGGTCCATGGAGAATTGTTGAATCCAATCATCTATGACTGGTGGTGCCAATAGAAATGGGCAACTATGATCGGCGCAACAAGGAAATCGACGAGTCGCTAAAGCGCTTCATAGAAACAGAATACAAAAAGAAGATTGAGGACGAAAAAAGAGGCGGAGCGGAGGTAATTCATGCAACCTACATCCGGTATGGCGCGGGTCTGCAGGCATACCACAGCATCCGGGAGAAGGCACTTGAAGAGGCCCTAAAGATTGTAAAGGATGTCTCGGAATCCACCAAGGCCGCGGAGCAGCAGGAAAAATGGCGGAGCGTCATTAGTGCTGCTGCAAAACAAGCCTATGACGGATTGACAGGCACCTTCAAGGATAGGGATTTTGACGATTTCAAGACCCTTATTGAAATCGTTGCCCTTGCGGATTCGGATTTTTACAACCGAATGGGTGTCATCCCCCTCGTCGAGGCGCAGGGCAAGGTAATGGAATACCTGGTGCAGCTCAAAGAAGAGCAGAAGAACCTGGAAAGGAAGTGGGAGGAGCTTGCCGGCGATAACGCCAGCCTGCAAAAAAAGGTAAACGACGTTACCGAACAGTTGATGCAGCTGTTCGAAAAGACGCTCAAAGAAGTGCAGCAAGAAAACAGGCTGATTGGAGAAAGGCTTGCCGAAGGGGTAAAACGGGCAGCGCCGGATCCATCCAAGGCAGGCAGTGCAACTTCCGCAGCAAAAGCAGTGCTGGATACCCTGATTACATCCGTGGACGGCCTGGTTCCTGATGGCGAGACGTACATCCAGAGATTGCAGGATCTTTACAGGACAAACGAGACGACGGTCATCTTGTTTACCCAGACGCGCAAGAGCGTCAAAGAGTTCCTGGATCAAACCAACCTGGAAAGAGCCATCAAGATGGTAGACGAAGCCTACAAGAAAAGCCTGGATCTGGCCGGTGGATGTTATACACCGGCGCTAAGAGAAGATGCAAAATATTTTGTTGACGATGTATACAAGGAAGTCAAGTCGGCCCTCGATAAATTTGAGGATGTATACGAGGATTTCGTGGACAAGCACAAGGGGATATTCATAGGTCCAGTGGGCGACCGGACTGCACAGGACCTTGTGAACCGGGAGCGGTGGGACTGGGCAAACAACGAGTGGAAGCGCCTCAACATCGAAGGCGAATTAAAAAAGATCTATGACGATTCTGGCGATTACTGGGATGTGTCCCTTGACGGCGTGCCAGAGCTGCTGGCCGAGGAGATTAAAAAAGACCTGAAAAGCGATCTGGATGCCCTTTCTCTGGCGGTACGGAAGCTGACGGACTGGACGCATGCAGATGCGATAAAATTCATCATTACAGACTATCCGCGTCTAAAACTCATGGAAATTCTGAATTCTTTTAAAGGCTAACCGTCCTGCTGGGCGTTTCCATGCCCGTCAAAGGACTCTATCCTGTCTATGGTGCCGTCTTTGAGGGTGATCACCCTGTCGACGTTGCCAAAATTCTCCCGGGCGTGGGTCACGACGGCAAAGGTCTGGCCCAGCTCCTTGTTCAGCTGCTTCATCAGCGCTATGACGTCGGCAGATGACTTGGAGTCCAGGTTGCCGGTGGGCTCGTCTCCCAAGATGAGGGCCGGCCGGTTGACAAGGGCGCGGGCCACGGCCACCCTCTGCATCTGGCCGCCGGACAGCTGGTTGGCCAGCTTGTTTGTCTGCGGTTCTAGCCCCACCAGCTTGAGAAATGCTGCTGACCTTTCTTTTAGCACGCCGTTTGGGCTGTTGTTTGCCATCATGAGTGGGAGCATCACGTTTTCTATCACCGTCAGGTCCGTCAGCAGGTTGAAGGACTGGAAGATGAACCCTATCTTGTTTCGCCTTATATCTGAGCGCTGCGAGTCCGACAGCGCTGAAACCCTGACGCCGTCTATTACCACCTCGCCCCGGGTGGGCCTGTCCAGCAGGCCTATCATGTTAAGAAGCGTGGACTTGCCGGACCCTGACTGGCCGACTATGAGGACAAACTCGCCCTTTCTGATGTAAAAATTCACCTTCTTTAATGCAAGGGTGGACGCGTCGCCGGTCCCGTACCTCTTGTACAGGTTGACCACCTCGACTATCTTTTCGTTAATACCTGGTCGCCTCCGCCGGCTCCAGTTTTGTTGTCCGCCAGGCCGGGTATATGGAAGCCGCGACGCTCATCAGAAATCCCGTCAGGCAGGTCTGCAGAATGAATACGGGGTTGTACCTTACATCCAGGGCCAGGCTGTTTCCAAACGATAGGCTTGAATTCTCAGCGTACAGGATGTAAGCGGAGCTGAGACCAAAGCCGGCCAGCGCACCAATGGCGCCGACTATGGCCCCCTGCAGGATAAAGATTATCATCACGTTGACCTTGTTGGAGCCGATGGCCCGCAGCACCCCTATCTCCCTGGTCTTGCTGGACACTATCATCATCATGATGGTCACGATGCCAAAGGCCGACGAGAGCATGCCGAAATACCCGACAAGGTTGATAAACGCTATCCCGGAGCGGATGCCCTGGAGTATGTCTTCGCCGGCCTCCTCGATGGTCTGGACCATGAACCGGTCGGCCGGGTACCGGGATACAAAGGCCTGCACAAGCCTTTGCGAATCCTGCTGGTCGTAAAGCCGGACTATCATCTCGCTGCTCTCGTTGTCCCTGCTGGTCATCTCACGCAGCGTGTCCAGGTGCATTATGGCTGAAGTGTCAAACCCAAGGCCGCCGGCTGTCTTTGATATCCCAATAACGTAAAAGGTCCTGATGACGTCGTTTCCATGCCGGTCCGTGACTTTAAGCCTCAGCGGGTCGCCTATCTGCGCCTGCAGGTCCCTTGCCACGCTATCACCAAGCACGATGGAGTTCTTGGCGCCAATAAAACTTCCATCACTTATGGTGTCGCGGATCTTGGACGCCTGGGCCTCGCCGTCGGGCAGGACGCCTATCACCGGGACGTTGTACGCCCGCACCGGGACCGGCTCTCGCGTGTTGTTCATGGATGCAATGGATGAAAGCCGGACCGTCGCGCCCTGCACGTAGCCGAGGTTTTCCACAAAACCGACTATCTCGCTGTCCGGCTTTTCGATGTTGCCGTCCCTGTCGGTTATCAGGACATGGCCAAACCGATAGTTGACAAGGTCCCGAATGATGGCGTTGGCCACGCCCTCAAAGGTGGCGGCGTTTATGACTATGACAAGAATTGCAATGGCCACGGCGATGCTGGCTGAGACAAGGCTCCCCTTGCGCCGAAAAAGCATCCTTGCGGCAAGCTGGACTCTGAAATCCATCCGTAACTCACCTGCAGTCCAGTCTTGCTGCTATTGAGTGGCAGATGGCAAACAAGATGCTGCAGTAAAACATTGCAGCGGCGGTTAATCTAATTTTCCCTTGGCTATGCCAGCTCCTTTCTGATCAGGTCGTATGCCCTGGCTGCGTGCTTTTCATTCAAGATCAGCACCATCTCTGAGGGGGTAAAAAACACGCTGTGCACCGGGATCTGGTGGTTGTACAGTATGCTGGAGATAAGCGAGAGCAGCTGGTACGATTCCCCCTCGTCTGGGCTCAGCGATACCGTGATCTTGGAAAGGCCTTCCTCTATCCGGCCGTCGAATTTTTCCAGCGCGCCGGCCACAAACTTGCGGATCTCGTCGGCATCTTCGGCCAGCAGGGTGAAATGCTTGTCCGTCTGAAAGACGTTGTACCTGCCTTCCTCAAAGAACTCGTCAAAGACACCAAACAGCTCGGCCAGCGGCTCTTTCTGAAAGTCGACGTCTATGACGCTTCCTGTCAGCGACATCCTGGCCTTGCTCATGGAAGGCTTTTCCTGTTCCTCAAGGGTGTCTGCAAACCTCTTGATGGCCACCACTATGGTGTTCAGGTTCGCCCTTGCGCCTATCAGCTTTTCAACGTCCGGCCTGATCCTCTGGGCCAGCGCGGTATAGTTGGCTATGCCCATCTTTAGCGACTGCATGTACACGTTGTTGCTTGCAAGCACTTCACGGACTGCTTCCGGGACTGATAAGGGCTGGTACAACATGTAATGAAACCCTCTCTTTGTAATAAAAAGGTTCTGTCACGCAAAAAAATTATATAATGTAATAGACATTACAATATGCACGGTGATATTACAAATGTGGAGAGATTGGAACAAGATGTTTGAGGACATGGACCGCGAGTTTTCCGAGGCAGAGGAGATGCTGAACCGCATGTTCCGGACAGTGCGGGAGACAGACGCCTCCGAACTGGATGACATCTACTACGGATACCAGATAACTGTGGGTCCGGACGGCAAACCGCACGTAAGGGAGTTTGGCAACGTCCGGCCAGCTGCAAGGGGGCTTGTGGAAAAGAGCGGAACTCGCGAGCCGCTGGTGGACACGGCTGTAAACGAAGACACGTTTGTCATAACTGCCGAGATGCCCGGCGTGACAAAGCAGGACATCCAAGTCAGCGTAGCCGAAGACCGGGTTACCATCCACGCCGAGAAGGGCGAGAAAAAGTACCACAGCGAGATGCCAGTTGAACTGGCGCTGGACGACAAGTCCGCCAAGGCCACGTACTCAAACGGCATACTGGAACTGAAAATAAAATTGAAAGAACCAAAGCCCAAGGCGACGGAGGTCAAGGTCGAGTAAGCATTTGAGGTGAGAATAATGAAGAATCCTATCAACCTGAAAGTGGCAGAGACCAGCCCCAAGCTGGTGGGAAGGGGCATGGCCATCGTGGATCCCGGCGTCATGAAGGAGCTGGGCCTGTCCACCGGCGATGTCGTAGAGATAACCGGCAAGAAGAAAAGTTACGCCCTGCTCTGGTCTGGACAGTCTGAAGACCATGGCAAGCGGCTGATCCGGATAGACGGCTACACCCGCAACAACATCCGGGTGGGCATCGACGACACCGTGTCCGTGCAGAAGGTCAGCGCAAAAAAGGCCGAGCAGGTGATCCTGGCGCCCACCGAGGAGCTGAACATCGTGGGGCTTGAGGACTACCTTCCAGAGATGCTGGAAGGGCGCGTGGTGACAAAAGGCGATATTATTCCGCTTAACGTCATGGGGCGCAAGATCGGCTTTGCAGTAACCGGCACCTCCCCGACTGACTCTGCGCTGCTGGTAGGCAGCCGCACCGAGTTTGTCATCGGCGCAGTCCCCAAGGCCGCGGCCCGGGGCGTGCCAAGGATATCGTACGAGGACATTGGCGGCCTGAGAAACGAGGTGCAGAAGGTCCGCGAGATGATCGAGCTGCCGCTGAGGCATCCAGAAATATTTGAGCGGATTGGCATCGAGGCACCAAAGGGCGTGTTGCTGTTTGGCCCGCCAGGAACAGGAAAGACGCTTCTGGCCAAGGCCGTGGCCAACGAGACCAACGCCAGCTTTTACTCCATAAGCGGTCCGGAGATCATGAGCAAGTTCTACGGCGAAAGCGAGGCGCGCCTCAGGGAGGTGTTCAAGGAGGCAGAGCAGAACGCGCCGTCCATAATATTCATCGACGAGATAGACTCTATCGCTCCAAAGCGGGAGGAGGTTTCCGGCGACGTGGAAAAGCGCGTGGTATCGCAGCTCCTGACTTTGATGGACGGCCTGCAGTCCAGAGGCAAGATCGTTGTCATCGGCGCGACCAACAGGCCCAACGCGCTGGACCCGGCTCTCCGCCGGCCCGGCCGGTTTGACCGTGAGATAGAGATAGGCATACCCGACGAGCAGGGCCGCCTTGAGGTGCTGCAGATACATACAAGGGGCATGCCCCTGACAGATGTAGATCTGCAGTCCATCGCCCGGGTCACCCATGGCTTTGTGGGCGCGGACCTTGAGGCGCTGAGCAAGGAGGCCGCCATGCGCTCGCTACGGCGGATACTGCCCGAAATAAACCTGGAGCAGTCAAGGATCCCAGCCGAGATACTGAACAAGATCAAGGTCACCCGGTCCGACTTTGACGACGCCCTCAAGGACGTGCAGCCCTCCGCCATGCGCGAGGTATCGATACAGCGGCCCAGCGTAAAATGGCAAGACATCGGCGGCCTTGAGCAGGTCAAAGACGAGCTGGCAGAAGCCATCGAGTGGCCGCTCAAGCATGCCGACCTGTTTACGCAGGCCGACGTCCAGCCGCCCAAGGGCATACTGCTGTACGGCCCGCCGGGAACCGGCAAGACCATGATAGCCAAGGCCGTTGCAACCAATTCTGAGGCCAACTTTATCAGCGTCAAGGGCCCAGAACTGCTGAGCAAGTGGGTTGGCGAGTCAGAAAAGGGCGTCCGCGAGATATTCCGCAAGGCCCGGCAGGCCGCACCCTGCGTGGTGTTCTTTGACGAGCTGGACGCCATAGCCCCAAGGAGGGGCGGCTCTGAAGGTGATTCGCATGTCACTGAGCGGGTGATAAGCCAGATGCTGACAGAGATGGACGGCCTTGAGGACCTGAAGGGCGTCGTGGTCATCGGCGCCACCAACCGGCCGGACATCATCGACGAGGCGCTCCTGCGCCCCGGCCGGTTTGACAGGATACTTGAGGTGCCAGTCCCAGACAAGGAGGCAAGAAGGCAGATACTGCAGATCCACGCAAAGAAAAAGCCCATTGACCCGTCGGTGAGCCTTGACAGGCTGGTCGAGATGACAAACGGGTACACCGGCGCAGACATTGCAGCCTTTGTGAACGCAGCGGCCATGTCGGCCATCCGGGAGCACGTCAGCAAGAGCAAGGACCCCCTCAGGATATCGGTGAAGCACTTTGAGGCGGCCGCGCAGAAGGTGAAAAGAAGGACCGGCCTGGTGGACAGCAGCCTGGCCTGAGTCCAACAAATATTATCCGGGCCGCTTCCAGAACTCCTATGGCTGCGGAAAACCATATAGATCTTTTGGCCAGCAAGGTCAGGGCCGCCCTTGACGGCATAGACGTGCCTGCCAGGGTTTCGGTGGACAGGGAGTCGGACATCATCAAGGTGTACGGGCAGGGCGCCGATGCCCTCAAAAAGGCGTCGTCGGGCCTTGAAGACGTGCTTGAGCTTGCCTACACCACGGCGGAGCACCACCCCTACTGGGGGATCCTGTACCACGCGACAGAGATCTGCAAGATGGTGCTTGAGAAGTGGGATTCAAACCTGACCGGCGAGCAGACCGGCGACATATCCTGGCGCTGCGACGAGATCAAGATGATGGCCGAGCGCGTGCAGCACATGCACGAGGACTGAGCGCAAATCTTATCCGTCAGTTTGACGATAAAATGGTAATGGCGCAAGCAGCCTCCGTTGTCAGCGTAGCCAAGAGCCGGTCGCGGCTGATGTTTGCAGTCCACCTGTCCCTTCCTCTGGCATTTGTTGGACTTGTCGGGTACCTGGCAGTTGCCTGCTACCACATGCACTGACTGCCGGCAATTCTTGTATGTGCCTCTTTAGTGCATAACCTGACTGCACATTGACGGCACCGACGATTTTGTCGTGATTGCTGATCGAGCAAATGGATGTTGCTGCATGAAGAACAGTACACACAGTACCAGAAGCAGGACTTTATGCAAATTCAGAATTCCATCATTTCGCTGAGCTTGTTTGCCGTGCTAAGATACTGCGCGCCTTTCGAGGTAATCTTGATCCTCTTTTTCTTGTCTATGGTGATGAGGCCGTTTCTCTGCAAAAGGTCCAGGTATTTCTTTAGCTGGGAGTAGGAAATGAATGACTTGTACATAACTGCAGTTAGGTTCGTCTCCTCCTGAACTATGTCTAGAATAGCCTGTATGATCTCAGTTCTAGATCGTTTTAAT
>JBBISN010000011.1:12232-40941 GCA_037441265.1 Nitrososphaera sp.
CTCCTGAACTATGTCTAGAATAGCCTGTATGATCTCAGTTCTAGATCGTTTTAATACGCACTCTATATGTTAGTCACGCTAAAAAACCATATAATCATATCTATGTCTGCAATAGTGAACCAGTGAAAGAAGAATAGACGCGTTCTGAAATTCTACACAAATTTTCCACATGCGTGCACATTTTATGTACAACTATTGATAAATTGATTCGCGATAAGTTGTCAATTTAACATTCGTTTCTGTCTTGTCTATTTGATGGATTGTTTCTGCGATCTTTATCAACTCTAAGAATGGATGAATTTAACAATTTGTCCAAGGCATCGTCTGCATTGGTTTTGTACGACGATCTGCCTCTGGATTCGTTATGGCGTCAGATGGAGATTGACAAATTCTCTTTATCATGAATTTACAGAAACTCTGGATTCTTGGAAGCAGCCTGCATGTCATGGCCCAGATCCAAAGTCTATAAATAATAAAGGGAAAGATGATAAACCATGATCAAGATCGGCCTGATTGGCAAGACTAACACCGGCAAGACAACGTTTTTCAACTCCGCCACGCTTGCTTCAGCCGAGATATCCAACTATCCGTTTACCACGAAGCAGCCCAACATTGGAAACGCGCACGCCATAACACTGTGCGTCCACCGGGAATTCAACGTGCAGGACCAGCCAAGAAACTCGCGCTGCATCGACGGCTGGCGGTTTGTGCCCATAGAACTTGTGGACCTGCCGGGGCTCATCAAGGGCGCCTGGGAGGGCAAGGGCCTTGGAAACCAGTTCCTGTCCATAGCGGCCCAGTCCGACGCACTTTTGCATATAGTCGACGTGTCTGGAAGCATCGATGCTTCCGGCAAGATAGCCGAGCCGGGTTCCGGCGATCCCGTGGCCGACGTCAGCGACATTGAGGAGGAGCTGGTGATGTGGTACCTCAAACTGTTTGAGGCAAACCGCGACAAGATATCCAGAGTCATTGAAAGCGGCACAGAGCCCGTGCTGGCGATAACCGAGGTATTCAGAGGAATCGGCGTAAAAGAAGAGCACGTCAAGGCTGCTCTGTCGGCAAACAAGCTGACCGACGTCAAGCTGGACGACTTTGGCCCGCAGCAGAGCCGGGACTTTTGCTGGACTCTGAGGGATGTTTCAAAGCCGACTTTGATAGTGGCAAACAAGGTGGACCTGCCCTCGGCAACGGAGAACTTTCGCCGGCTGCGCGAGGAGTTCAAGGACACCATCATCGTGCCGTCCAGCGCGGACGCCGAGCTGACACTCAGACGCGCCGAGAACAAGGGGCTGATAAAATACATACCCGGCGACGAGCGCTTTGACATCAAGGACACGACAGCCCTAAACGAGAAGCAGAAATGGGCCCTCAGCTTTATCCGAAAGGACATACTGGGCGAGTACATGCGCACCGGCGTGCAGTTTGCCATAAACGTGGCCGTTTTCAAGCTACTCAAGATGAACGCGGTCTACCCCGTTGCCGACGTGCAAAAAATGTCCGACAAGCATGGAAACGTGCTTCCTGATGTTTACCTGATGAAAAGCGGCTCCACCGTCGAGGATCTGGCCAGGGAGGTGCACAGCGAGCTGGCCAAGGGCCTGCTGTACGCCATGGACGCCCGCGACGGCCTGCGGCTTCCAACAAACTACCAGCTCAAAGACCGCGACGTCCTTTCCATAGTATCGGCAAAGAAAAAGAAATGAAAGACAAAATCCTCGAAAAAATTGAGCGGATCCTGAAAAAGGACCCCTCAAAGATGTTTTCCAGAGAGGAGATAATCAACCTTATTTCCGAAGACAGCGATGCAGTCGAGCATGTCCTTGCCGAGCTTGAGGTGGCCAGCTCGATGAAGGAGAGCCGGCCAGACGTGTACGCGACGTGCATGGCCGGCACGGTATACTACAAGTGGAACAGGCCGGCGAATCAGGATGCCTGACAGGCTGCAAGAGCTAGCCGAGCTTTTGAACTCTACAGACTTTCAGTCAGGCCAGGCCATCGCCAAAAAGACCGGGATATCGCGCAGCGCCGTCTGGAAGTACATCGTCAGGCTTCGCCGCTACGGCTACGGGATCGAGTCAAAGCGCGGCGTGGGCTACCGGCTGGCCAAAACAACGGACATGCCAGTCCCCTGGGAGCTGGCCAAGATACTGAAAACATCGGTGGTGGGCAAAGGCCGGATAATCTACCGCGAGAACATCGACTCAACTCAGAGCCTGGCCATAAGGCTTGCAGAAAAGGGCGGCAGCATACACGGCCTTGTGGTGATTGCAGAGCAGCAGACCAGCGGCCGGGGCCGGATGAAAAGGAAGTGGATCTCGCCCAAAGGAGGCGTATGGCTTTCGGTGGTGCTAAAGCCCCTTGTCTCGCTGACCATGAGCACCATGCTGCCGTTTGTCGCCGCGCTGGCAGTCTGCGACGCCGTACGCCAGATAACAAAGGCCGATGCCACGCTGAAATGGCCCAACGACGTGATGATGGCCGGCAAGAAGGTGGCCGGCATCCTGCTGGACATGAGCGCGGAGGCCGACATGATAAACTATGTCGTCATCGGGATAGGCATAAACGCCAACGTCGAGACGTCAAAACTCAAAGTGGACCGGCAGAACAAGCCCGAGATAACGTCCATAAAGGAAAGCCTTGGCCGGGAGGTAAACAGGCTGCAGCTGACCGCGGCTGTGCTGGAAAAACTGGAGATGTATTATTCGGTTCTGGAAAAGTATGGGTCTGAGCCCATAATCCGGGAGTGGCGCGCAAGGTCCGACATGCTTGGCAAGAAGGTTACAGTCATCCAGCAGGACAGGACTTTTACCGGCGTGGCTGCAGACATCAACGAGGACGGCTCGCTTCTCCTAAAGACAAAGGATCAGCAAATCAACATTGTTTCCGGCGACGTCGTCGTGAATTAAAGGGTTATTTTGCAAGATATGGTGTACACCACCTGATGATCTTTGAATAGTTGTGCATATACAACTCTGTATATACATTAATGTATAAATAGTTCTTTTGCTAGAATGGATACAGAAGGCAGCACGGACATGAGTATTTTAAAAGGATCAACAAGAAAGCCAAGACTTCGCGATGCCTCAAAGAAACATCGTGCATTGCCGTCTGCACGCAGGCAGATCATGCCACGCCTCGACACTTTGGAAATGATAGAAGATACCATCAGAAAAGAGCAGTACTTTGAATCAAAAACCCTACTCTGGAAGTCGCTACCAAGGGGAGTTCAATATAGAACGCTTGGTGTAGCACTTGCCTATTTGGAAAAGTCAAACAAGATAACGCAGAACAAAGATGGTTCAATAGTCTGGATATTTGTGGAAAGCAAAAGAGCAAGAAAATCTCTAGAAGAGTCAACAGAGCTATAGCAACTATGTCGTGCTATAGCCAAGCAGTCTGTCGTATTCTTTGTGGGTAAGTAAATCTAAGAGTTGGTAGACCTTGTCTTCTTTTCTGCCCCTGATAGTGTAAATCAACCTGTGGTTGTCACCAATAGCACGCCTGTAAAGGTTTGTTACGTCATGCGTTTTAACATATTTGTCAGGCCAGGGCCTTGTCTTGATATAGTCTCCAGGGTTCTCGCCCTGCTTCATCTCCTCTATCACTTGATTGACCATGATCTTTACAGGATCGTTGTTTGATAGAGAATTAAGGGCGTCCAGAAAATCAGGAGAAGCAAAAACACGAAACTTGGCCAAAATAACTTGTTAAAAACAGTAAAAGACGTCTACTTATGCTTTTTTAATACCCTGGGTTTTTGCATAAACAGGAATTAGCAGTTAAAGTCTTGCTTATTTATTTCAAGAACCTCGTTTTTCTTTTTGCAGGAGAAAAACTTGAAGCACACGGTGGAGGTTGACCTCGTATGCTTTCTTGTTGCCCACGTATTCTACCCTGGCGGCCCTTCTTGCTATCTGTATTTTCTTCAGGCTAAATTTCTTGATGCAAGATTCTATGTCTTGAGCGTCTCTGTCGTTAAGGCGCCCTACCTTTGTGAGCACTATGTCTACAGGGTGTAAGGTTCTGAGGTCGATTTTATTCAGACCAGTATTGATGTGTATGCTTTTCTTCAGATAATCGGAAGGGAGAATCTGGCTGAAGACCATGCCGTCGCTCCAAGTGTCTATCTTGAATCCATGTGGAATACTCTTCTGAACTTTGTTGAACTCGCCTATGTCCTTGTGAGGTCCTGTAAAGTCTATATCAATAGTGGAAGGCTTCAAGTCCAGCAGGGTCATAGCCGTGCCTCCAGCCGCCACCAGAATTATTCTTCTGTCCAGTCTGACATCTACCTCTTCTAGCAGCCCAAGAAGGCCTGTTCTATCAAGCGGCATTGTATAGCCTCATCTTTTCCATGATGCTTGTTTTGTCTGCCTTGATCTCCTTTATCTTCATGACTTCAAGAACCCGGATAGCCGCCTCTGCATCTGGCTTTGACACAATCCTTGCAAGCACCTTTAGGAGGCCAAGCAGCCTATCTGAAAACCCATACTTTTGTGAGAGGAACACCAAGAGTTCATAGCTGGCTTTATTCTTTGCAAGTATCACCGGCACGGCTTCTTTCCGCCGGGCATCCCCTTTCATGAGAAGAGCTGACACAATGTATTCGATGCATATCTCGCTTCCCTGCTCCAGCTTGATTCCAAGCTCGCTGTATCCAAACCTTGCCAGATTGTACATCAGGTCCTGTTCAGGTATCTTCGCCGGGTCTGTTTCGCTGTCCAACATTGCTACAGGTATGCTTCTCTCTGCCGCCGTCTTTATCACGAACCAGAATGTCTGTGGGCTGAAAAATGCTATCTTGTTGACAATCATCTCTCTTACAGGATTTACCTCGGATCTAGATATCATGTCAAGGAACCTTGCTTCATCCAGAATCAGATAATCGATCTTTACGTTGTGCTTGGCTTGAATAGTCTGCATTATTTCACGGATTAGCCTTGTTTCTTTCTCACGTGTATCTCCGCCTATGAGAATCAGCAGTTCGGCCCTGTTCAGTCTAGCATTTCTGTATGGGTTTATGGCCAAAACAGATCTAATAAGATAAAGCTCGCTAAATCGGGCTTCCATGTCCGCAAAAGGCATCCTGTACTTTATGCTGTCCTTCAGAAAAGCCTGCTTTTTTCTTAATTCCATTTCGGCCAGCAAATCGACTGTGGCGTAGTTGCTGAAGTTTATGGACGCGATGATGGTTTTGCCTATCCTGGTCAGATTGATTGTTCCTTCCTTTGCCATTTCCTGAAGCCTTCTGTATATGTTGGCATAATGGGCAGTTCCGTGCTTTCGTGCAATCTTGTCTGTAAGTGACCTTATTGAAATCTCCTTGCCCAGACCGCTTGACAGTGCATCGAGGATTCTGAATGCTGTTTCGTCCATCTCTTCCACCTATAGTCTTATGACTATAATGTTATAGTATTAATGATATAAACGTGATGTATCTGAAACATCCGCTGCGGTAGATTACAACAACATCTAACCGGCCAACATGATTTGCAAAAGAAAAAAGGGAAAAAGGCTACGAGCCTGTGTACGGGAAGATGTGCACGTTCATGCCCTGGTGGTCGAATATCGATCCGCTTCCTTCCAGGTTCAGCTGGACCGTGGTTGTTCCCTTCCAGCCGGCGTCTACTATGACTGCTCCTGCCAGGTCGCCGCTGCCTCCTACCACGACAACCTTCTTTGTGACTCCGTCGGACATGGAGTATGTTTCACGCAGCGTCACCATCAGAGACCTGTCGCCCGTGGGCTCAACGTTGCTTACCTTGACTTCCTTGACCGACGTCATGGTGTGGTACATCGGCTCGCAGTAGTGAGGTGGCATGTCGCCAGCATCATGACACATGTCCTGCACCATTCCTGGCATGTGTTGCATGCCGCCCATGCTTCCGGCGTCCATGCTTCCAGACATCATGCCCTGATCCATCGAACCGCCCATGCTTCCACCCATGTCGTGGCCCGACATCTGGGCCGTCGCGTTCTGGTTGTATGCAATTGCAGCGATCACCGAGGCCAGCACCCCGGCCAAAATCCCTGCAAAGATGAGTTTGTACCTTGAAGATTTCTCGCTCATTGCGTATCCTTGGCCGCAGCAAAGTTAAGCAGGCGGTGTACAGTTCTGTTCAGTGCAAGACTCTGCAATGCTGGCCTGCATATGATGGTGATGTCGTTTACGTTGGTGCCGGTAAGGCCGGTGAATACCAGCGAGTTTTCCAAAGCGTTGTAGCTGTCGTGGTTCTCAAGATACGCTTCCATGCCTCTTGTCACTGTTCTGGCGGAGACCAGCGCGCCGGCGGCATCCGAGTTGCCGTCGATGCCATCGGTGCCAACAAAGGCCGCAACAACACTGCTGCCCAGCAAGCCCAGAGCAAAGGCAAGGGCCGCCTCCTGGTTCCTGCCGCCCCTGCCAGATTTACTACCCAGCCTCACGACAGTCTCTCCTCCAGCCACAACCGCGTGAAGGGGCTCAAGGTTCGTTGCAGTCCTAGCCATGAGCCGGCCAAAATCCGCAGCCGGCCCGCCAAAGTCAGAGCCCAGGTACCTTACTTTAAAGCCGCTGCCTTTCAGGCTGTCGGCTGCAGCATTGCAGGCTACTGAATTGTTGCCCACAAGAAAGTTGTGCACCCTGCCAAATACAGGATCGCCGGGCTTGGGCGTCTCGGCAACCTGTCCTGACACGCCGTCCATCAGATGCCTGGCTGCCGGATCAGAGTCGCCGGCCACGTTGTATTTTTTGATGATGCCCAGCGCGTCACCAAACGTTGACGAGTCTGGAAATGTTGGGCCGGATGCTATCGAGCCAAGGTCATCACTAACCACGTCGGACAGTATCAGGCTGACAGTTGTGCCCGCAACATGCCTTGCCAGCTGGCCGCCCTTGACTGACGAGAGGTGCTTTCTGACAGCGTTGATCTCGTGGATGGTGGCTCCAGACGCAAGCAGCCCTGCCGTGATCCTTTGCTTGTCGGCAAGCTCAAGCCTACCTGCAGGCATCGGCATCAGCGCCGAGCCTCCACCGGAAACAAGGACAAAGACTAGGTCGTTTTCTTTTGCCTTTTTCAAAACCTGCAGGATCCTTTTTGTCCCCATGATGCCGTTCTCGTCAGGGATGGGGTGCGACGCCTGCACAAACTGGATCCTGCTGTCCTGCGGCCTGATGCCGTATGGTACCGTGATCGCGGCCTCTGATACCTTGAGGATGGAGCACAGCTCGTCGGCCATGGCCGCGGCGGCCTTGCCGGCGCCCACGACGTACACATCGCCAAAGCCAGTGAATGTTTGCTTTTTTCCGTGTATGTCCTGGACAGTCACGGAGCCATGGCTGTATTTGACGGCCCTTCTCACAAGGCTTGCCGGCTCTACGCTTTTTATGGCCGCCTCTACTGCGTCAAGTACCGGTGTGGCGCCGGCACCATGGAAATCCTCAAGCTGGGCGCGGTTTTTAATCAAACACGATTCTGTTGCCTTCCTTGCTATTTATTGAGATCTAGAGACTTTCTGGACCTGACATACTTTAGGCCCATCTCAAGCCACTCTGCAAGGGTTTCGTCGGACTCTAGGCCTGCCGGGCCGACAAACACAAAACCCTTCATGGGCCGGCCGGTGAAATCCATGGGGCGGGCGTGGGGCCTTGCCAGCGCTTCTTCGTATCTGTCTGGGCCGACTCGGACAATCATGTCATTTTTCACTATGCCGCAGAACATCTTGCCGTCAAGCAGAAAAGCAAGGCCACCAAACATCTTTTTCTCTGTGACGCCTTTTCTCCTGCCAAGGGCCTTTCTCATCCTGCCGGCCAGCCTCTCGTCAAAAACCATGGGACTCTGTTGACGGCGGATGCTTATTTCCTTGTTGCCGGCTATCGTGACTACTCATTTAGACGGTCAAGTTATTTCCAAATGTAACTGTATGCTGCCACACTTACCCAAACCATATATTCCAGAGTAGACAATCACTCACAGACATGACCGCCAATGTGAGATCCATCATAGCGACTTATGAAGAAAAAGAGTATAGGTTCAAAATCTACAAGTCTGATGGTTTTTTGGTCGCTAGATGCATCGAGCCGGGTCTAACAGGAGTAATAACTCAAGCAAAGACAGAGAAGGAGCTGGAAAAGAATATCAGGGAAGCATTGCAATTGGCGCTAGGTGTCTCTCAGAAATCACAGTTGGCGTGAAGTTATCAAAGTCTTGAAAAAATTCGGATTCACGCCCCAAACCCAGCAGGGCTCTCATATCAAGATGACACACCCTGATGGCCGATGGACTATTGTCCCAAGACATGATTGGCGCCAGGAACTCTTAAAGAGATACTGGATCAGACGGGCATCTCACGCAAAGAATTCTTAGACTCGCTCTAACATGTTCTTAATTATTCTTTATCGCGTACATTCACAGAGGTGTATCTGACCGTTAGAGACTTTGCGGCGTGGTTACTATCTTGCCAAACAACTGCGAGTTAGCCATCTTGACGTGTCCTTCAACCATCTCGCTGAAGGGGAGGACTGTGTCAATCACTGCCTTTATCTTGCCCTTGCTGACCCACCTGATGACTTGTTCAAGGCCGGCTTTGGTCCCCTGCGTGGCCCCAAGGAGGTTGATGCCCTTAAAGAATAGATATCTGAGGTCTATGGTCGAATCGTAGCCTGTGGTGGCTCCTGTAGAAACAAGCGTTCCGCCCATTTTCAACAGTCCCATCTCTTGAGGAAATACAGTCTTGCCGATATGCTCGTAGACTATGTCAACGCCCTGCCTGTTTGTGATATCGCGTACTTTTTTGTACCAATCCTGCTCGCGGTGGTTCACGACATAATCAGCGCCCAGCTCAAGGCACTTGTCCATCTTGTCTTTGCTTCCGGCAGTCGCTATTACGTCGCAGTTGAACAGCTTTGCGATCTGTATGCCTGCAATGCCCATGCCACTTCCACCGCCCATTATCAGGACTGTCTGGCCCGGCCTTATGTTGGCCCTTGTAACTAGCATATGCCAGGCAGTCATGCCGACCATGGTGATGGCCGCCGCGTCGATGAACGAGACGTTGTCTGGCAACTTTACAACGTTTACTTCTGGCATGTGCGTGTACTGGGCAAAGCCGCCCCACAGCGGGCCGGTCTGGAATCCCCAGACCTTTCTGTCATTGCAATCGTACTCGCGGCCAGAAGTGCATTGGTAACATACCCTGCACGTAAGGTTGGGGTGCAAAGTCACCCTGTCGCCCACTTTTATGTGCGAGACATCCTCGCCGATCTCAGCAACCGTGCCTGCAACATCGCTTCCAGAGATGTGAGGCATGGGGATCTTGATGGGCTCGCCCCAGATTCCCCACAGATCGTTGTAGTTGTACGCTGCCGCTTCGACCTTTACCATGACTTCGTTTGGCTTTAGCTCCGGCATGTCTATGTCTTCTATTTTTACAACCTTTCTTGGATCTTTGTTGTGCTCCCTGTAGACAGCAGCCTTCAATCTAATCCATTATGGTGGCATCGGAGATAAAAGTAAGGTTTGCAAAGTATGGCATTGCAAACGGCATTCATAAAAGAAGTTGATACGTTGTTCCCGCTGATATGAATAAACATGTTTTATATCTGCACTGTCCGTCGAGATTTGAGAGCAAAGACAAACACATAGGCAGATCGTGTCTTGAGGACGACCTGCGTCGATGGTGAATACCATGGCAGACGGGCTTTTCGGAGTTTTCGCAATCCACAGTCCAGAATCATGTCCAATGAACAACAAAACCAGTAAAGAAATCTTCATGAATATCGATAGCAAGTTAAAGTCGTCCATTGCCAAGTTCAAAGTGAAAAGGGTTGTCGGTTTCTACATGTCCGTTCTCGAGCATCAATGGATAATCATCTTGGAAGCAGAAAATGCCCATGACATTGAAAGTCTCTGTATTGAAAGCGGGATTTCTTCATACAACACCGTCAAGATAGTTCCGCTGAACGATGTCTCTGTGGTGATGAAAAGGATCGAAGGTGCTAGCTAGTTTGCAAGGTCCATGTCTTCTGTATCACTTGAATCTCATCCTCCTCACAAGTTCCATTTCACATAACGAAGCATGACTGAAAACTATGGGGAGTGTGTTTGCAATGTATAGCAAGGCAAACGCCCCACTTATCTTATTACGGCTGCAATATTGTCATGATGACAGAGCTGGAAGGGATCGGCCGGGTAGCAGTTGGATTCACAACGACCCTTGCTGCATTTGACATACAGGACCAAAAGGAGGGAGCGATTGTGCCATGACATCAAGCAAATTCTTTAGCAAAAATGTCATAGCATTGGATAGCTATCATATAGGTCATGTAGTTCGGGAGACAGACAACAAGATGGTCGTCTTTGGTGAAGGAGACGACAGGTACGACATACTAAAGAGCGAGGTGCAGGCAGTAGGCAGGAATGTCCTGATAGGTCTTCCATTTTATGAGGTCGTCAAACGGTACAAGAAAAACCGAAAAGAACCGTTACCTACAGACAAACTGGTCGCTAAATGGGTCTACACCCATGACGTCGACCTGGCAACGTACGAGAAAAAGTACCCCAGGTCGCTCTTTAACAAGGGTGTGAGGACCCGGGACGAAGAGCATGTAGGCCATGTGATGATGGAGACGGATGGGGAGATAGTGATATTCGGACACTACAACTACAGGTTTGATGTCCCAAAGTCAAAGATACTGGCAGTCGGCCGTAATGTTATTCTGGACATGGGATACCCTGTCGTCTTCAAGTACCTCGTGGATAGAAACGATCCGCTTCCCACCGGCGAACCAATTGCCCGGCTAGCCGACGAGAATTAGTACCCCGATAAAAAAGGGGAACTATGTTCTCTTTTGCACGCAACGGAACTTGCCAGTCGCCATAAAGCGCGTAGTTGGCATCGAGGAAGGCTCATTCTCAAGTCCTGATTGGTTCTTGGAATGCTTTCAAAATCTTGAAGGGGTATACTATGCAATACTATGCAAACTTGTTGCAGATATACGCATTCAAACCAAGATCTGTTGAAGATAGATTGGAGGCAATATCGTTTCCTGGCAATGGCATCGCATTATGGGCCATCTTCAGCCTCATGATCGGCATCGCCATTGCAATCGACCTTGGATTGATAGGTACATTGAAGAAGCTGTTGAAGAGGAAAGTTACAGCTGAACAGACACCGACTGATGCCAATCTTGGCAATCGTGAGCCCTCGCGCAGTGCACAGCACTTCAAGCAGGCGCTGATGTGGACGCTAGTCTGGATAGGCCTTGCCGGGGTCTTTGCAGCGCTGGTACTGGTTTTGATGGGACATGAAAAAATGCTCGAGTTTGTCACTGGCTATACTCTGGAAAAGTCGCTTAGCGTAGACAACATGTTTGTCTTCCTGCTGATATTCTCCACTCTTGCAATACCGCACGCCTACCAGCACAAGGTGCTGACAGTCGGCATTCTAAGCGCAATTGCCATGAGGGTTCCACTGATACTCGTTGGCGTATCTCTGCTTGAAAGCTTCCACTGGACGGTCTACATCTTTGGTGGCCTACTGCTCCTCACAGCAATCAGGATGCTTCTGCAAAAGAAGGAAAAGAAGGTAGACGTGGAGAAGAATATTGCTGTCAGGCTCTTGCGAAAGGTGGTGCCAATAGCCACCGATCTAAAGGGTGACAGGTTCTTTACAAAAAAGAACGGCGTGCTGTTTGCAACGCCGATGCTCGTTGCCCTGGTAATAGTTGAAATGACAGACCTGGTCTTTGCCATCGATTCGATACCCGCCGTCCTGGCACTGACTTCAGACCCGTTCATAGTCATTACATCAAACATATTTGCAATACTTGGCCTGAGAAGCCTGTACTTCCTGCTTGCAGGCATGATGGAAAAGTTCTATTACCTCAAGCCTGCGCTTGTAGCGCTGCTGCTCTTCGTCGGCTTCAAGATGATGGCCGTGGACTTTGTCAAGCTGCCCATCAGTGTATCGCTACTGGTCATAGCAGGCATACTGGCAACGGCATTGGCGCTTTCTTATATCAAGACAAGACCGCAAAGAATCGGCGTGGCCAAAAAGGCAGGAAAAGAACCAAAATGATCCAGCAGCAGGCGACCGGGGAGCGCGGTCCGCGCTTCCTACTGTGCCGGTCCTGTCTTTGGTGTGCATCGTGTCTTGAATCCGCCTGTCTGTTAAGGAACTGCCCCCGCTGCCAGGAAGAACTGGCAACCATCACTATCGAAAGTCTTTAGAACCTAGGCCATGTCCTCGGTGTCTACGGCAAAGGAGAGCGTGGTATCGGTCATGGTAAAGTCAACTCGCTTGAGCCCGAAATCCTCAAACAAAGATTCGTACTGTTCTTTGAGGTAGACGGACCATTTTTTCCCCATGTCGTGATGGATTGTGTAGTAATGCTTTGTGTAGTCGACATCATGCCTGTACGGGTAGCCAGCTATTCTGATCCATGTCTCTATTACATCAAGGGCAGACGTGATGTTGTATTCGTTACGGAGCATCAGGACAAAGTCTCTGGTTCCTTTTTTGGCAACGTATTCTGCAATCTCGGCAAGTTGTTCCTCTGAAGCCAGTTTGAGCAGCTCAACTATCAGACTTTTCCGGACAGTGAGGAATCCCGCTTTGGCCGCATTTGAATGCCAGTCTATGTGCTGCTTAAAGATGTGGGAGACAAGCGTATTTAGGCTGATGTCTTTATGCTCTGCCTCGTTTCTGAGTTTTTCAATCATAGAATCCTCGAGTCTGAAGGCGATGGTCTCTGTCTTGCGCTTCTTTTCTACCGGTCTCAAAAGCCGTTACCACTGCTCTTTGTTTGTCTGTATTGATAAATCTATTCTGCAGTTAGCGGGGCGACAAATTTACTTTTTAATCGTGTACAGGCAGAAATCGCACTCTTCGCAGAGGTAGTACATGCAGTCAAAGTCCGAGCACAGCGTCATCGCGTCGTGGCACCTTGGACATTCGATCTCCTGCTCAATCTCTACGACTGCCTCTGCATTTTCAGTATCCGTAGTGACGCTTTGGGCGACGGCTTCCATGGATACGGCATCCTGCCGGATGCTTTTAAAGGCTGGAATACCCTGGAGGGAGGGGGTCTCTACTTTTTGTGCAGCCGTCCAGAAAAGATGTACAGGATTGCAATGATCTCAAACCTGCCGGCAACCATTTCGGATATCAGGATAACCTTTGTGGCGATGTTAGAGTCGGCGCCTATCATCCCGGTCCCAAGGCCGGTGGTGGTCAGGGCCGATATCGACTCAAATACAGCAAACTCTAGCCGGGATCCTTCGTTTAGCAGGTGGATGGCAATGCCGCAGAACACGGCCACTGCGACAAAAAGGACAAGAACGATCCTGGCCTCCTTGAACTGCTTTTCAAGCTGCTTGTCGGCAGGCCCTTTTGCAAACTTCCTAAAGATGGAAAGAAACCTTCCTACCTTGATGCCGCCGGCCGCAGAAAACGCGGCGCCTCCGATCATCATTAGCACCATGAGCAAAAGCAGGCTTGCGGCCGGTATCTTGGCGATGTCTATGTACTGAAAGCCGGTGTTGGTCGCCGCGCTGACAGTGTGAAACGCCGAGGAAAGCAGGTCCTGGTTTGCCAGAACAGAGAAGGCCGGCACCGACAGCGCCATCAGCAGGCCGTAAATGAGCACCTCTGCTCCAAGCAGCTTTTTGCGAAACTCCCTTTTGAAAAGCGAGTAGTGAAACGCAAACGGTAGCGCGGAGATTATCATGGCCGCGCCGGCTATGAACTGGCTGGCCACCTTGTCATGGGTAAAGGCCTGCGACGAGGGCACAAAGCCGCCGCCGGTAATGGCGCTAAAGATCACGGACACGTCGTCTAAAACTATGGTCTGGCCAGCCGCGTAGAGCAGCGCAACAAGGATCATGGTGTACGCAATGAATATGGTGCTGACGGCCACCAGCATCTGCCGCAGCCTGATGATGTTGCCGGCAAGAACGTCCTTTAGCAGCCTGAGTTTTTCTTCCGGGTAGAACAGGCTCATTATCAGGTAGATAAAGCTCAGGCCGCCGACCCACTGGGTGTAGGACCTGTACAGGTTGAAGCTGTGGGGCAGGCCCTCCGGCGCGCTTATGGTGGACATGCCAGTCGTGGTAAAGCCGGATATGCTCTCAAAGTAGCTGTTTACAAACAGCGTGGCCAGGTCGGCTTGCGGGTACGGGTTGACGTACATGTACGGTATGCTGCCAAACAATCCAAGGAGCAAAAAGCTGGACAGCAGCAGTATGGCCGACTGCCTTACGTCCATGGGGCTTTTCTGGCCGTACGTGTTGAGGGCAAAGCCGGTGACAAAAAGCCCCACCACGGCAAGGTAGATGCCCGCCGCAGTAGATGTCTCGCCAAGGAACGTTCCCACCAGGGCCGGCACGATGAGCAGGACCCCGGCAAACTGCAGCACCAGGCCAAGATTGCCCAGGATGGGGCTGAACATCTCCACCGCCGTCCTTGCCTTGCGGAACGTCTTTTGCAGAATAAAGTTCCTGACGGCCTCAGCCAGGATCTTTTGGGTTGTCAGGCCGATGATCCGGCCACCTTCTATGACTGGAAGGTGCTTTATCCTGTTCAGCTTCATGGACTGGATGGCCTCCTTTACCGTGCTGGCCGCATCAACTGTGATGACCGGCGACGACATTATGGATTTGAGAACGACGTCGTCAGAGTCATCGCCTTTGACAACCACCCTTTCCAGAACGTCGCTCTCTGTCACGATGCCTGCCGGCGCCTGACCCTGCATCACGATCACCACCTCTGCATGCTTGGATTGCATCTCCTTGACGGCCGTGGCGATACTCATGTCGCCGTCTGCCGTGACAAACTGCTGGACAACGTAGGGCCGCACAGACCTGTCAAGAACGTTTTGCATGTAAGCCCGGCTAACTCTTACATGGCAGAATTGCTTTTAACCTTTTTTCCTGTTGGCGAGAATTGCCCCAAAAGATAAATTATTCCCGGCCCACTTTCAGAACTGTGTTTGCATACTATACCCCGCAGACTGCCAACAAGGCGCTGCCGGAAGTCAAGAGGATGTTCTCTGCCATCGTCGGCTACAAAAAGCAGGTCGTCATCCTGCAGCAAGAGCTGTCCGCCATGGCAGACTCGGGAAGCCCGTTTGACGTTTTCATGAAAAAGAAGCAGGATCTCAACGCCGCCGTCACGAACCTGTACCGGGCCATCGAAGAGCTGGAAAACACCGGGGTCATGATAAAAAGCGTGGACGAGGGCCTGCTAGACTTTCCATCCAAGCGCTTTGAGGAGGAGGTCTGGCTCTGCTGGAAGTCCGGCGAAGACGAGATCAAGTTCTGGCACGGCAAGGACGAGGGCTTTATGGGCCGCAAGCCACTAGAGACCACCGGGATAATAGAGCCGTAATGGTCATCGACTTGAAAACGGTGTTCCTTTAATACTGTTTCTAAGGCTCAATTTGCTGGAATGTCTATGATCATTTTCTTGTCTTTCTTGGACTTTGCCTCGTTGACTTCAAGGGCCAATTCTATGGCCTCTGTTATGTTTGCCTTCAGTTCGTCCAGTGTTTCTCCCTGACTGATGGCTGCGGGTAATTCGATGCACTGGCCGCCGTAGCCGCCCTCATCTTCCTTCCAGTACCTTATGGTGAACTGTCTGACTTTAAGTGCCATCGGATTATGATTGGTTGCTTTGGATTATAAACGATTTTACATTTCATAGGCTTTATTGGGATATTAATACAGCGTACCATGATAATCAAAAGTGCTGATGGCTGGCCAAATAACAAGCCAATACACCTTGTCTCAAATACACATGGCAAGACGGACGATATTCATTATCCCTCGCCCAATTCATGCCAGAACTTTTTCCAAAAGGTAAAAAGGAATATTCGCCAGATAATTACGGGGTAGTAGTCTTGTACTATGTCGGCTGCTATGGATGGAGAAACGTGCCCTGGAAAAGCCAGTTCTATCCTGCAACCCTGAACCCCAAAGACTACCTTTCTTACTACTCACGTGTCTTTAATTTCGTCGAAGTCAACCTGGGCGATGGCACGGACGACAGACTTTCGTCCATAGCGGCAAACTGGCACAAGCAAACGCCGCAAGACTTTCGCTTCAGCGTACGAGTACCGTGGCCGGTTGCCTACAGCCAAAATGACAGCCTTGGTGATTTTCTTGAGAAACTCGCTCCCGTTGAAGAGAAGGTAATTTCTGTCCTCATTGAGGTTCCGTCATCGCTGACCCTCGGCGAGGGAAGAGGCTGGCTAGGTGAAACCCTTGACAGCTGCACGTACCACGGCTACTCTGCAGCGTTTCACTTCCGCCATTCATCCTGGTTTCAGGACCTGACCTACAGCACGCTGAAAAAGCACGGCGCCATCCTTGTCTGGTCTGATGACCGGCCCTACCCTGTGACAACGTCAGACCTGCTGTATCTGAGATTGAGTGCAAATAACGAGCCTGCCTGGATCGAAAAGATAAAGGCATCAGGACAGGAATCTGTAGTAATAACTCTGGATTCGCCAGCAAAAGCCAGTGCCTTTCTCAAACTGGTGGGTTTGCCAGAAAAAGAATATTCAGCATCAAGCCCGCCATCGCAACCAGCCGTCGTAAGAGGATGGTCTGGCAGAGTAATAATGTGCGTGGACCTAAACGCCTTCTACCCTTCATGCGAGGAATTGCGGGACCCGGCTTTGAAAGGCAAGCCCCACGCCGTGATAATGACAGACCAGCAGAACAGCATTACAAAGGGCGTGGTTTCATCTTGCTCCTATGAGGCAAGGAAGTACGGCGTCAGGTCTGCCATGTCGCTTTCAAAGGCCAAGTCTTTGTGTCCGGACTTGATTCTGCGGCCAGTGGATATACCCTACTACAGCAGTATCTCTGAGCAGGTGATGGCAGTGCTTGAGGAATTTGCAGACGTCCTTGAGCAGGCAAGCATTGACGAGGCCTTTTTAGACTGCACAAAGGCGGGGACAAGCCCTGAAGAGTACGGCAAGAGGATAAAGCAGGCCGTCAAGGACCGGTGCGGCCTTTTGTGCTCTATTGGGATAGCAACGACCAAGTCTGCCGCCAAGATTGCTTCTGACTTTCAAAAGCCTGACGGCCTGACGGTTGTTTATGACCTGAAAAAGTTTCTAGAGCCCCTTGACGTTGGCAGGGTTTCAGGTATAGGCCCCAAGACGCAGCAGGCGCTAAAGGAGATGGGCATCAAGACCCTAGGCCAGCTGGCCAGCGCAGACGTGCAGACATTGACGAGCAGGTTTGGGAAGAACGGCTACTGGATGTGGAGAGTAGCCAACGGCACCGACGAAGAGCCGGTCGTTCCAAGAGAAGACCATGTGTCGCTAAGCACCGAGTACACGCTGGACGTCTTTGCAAGGGACAGAGAAAGCATTCTTGGCTTTCTAGACGAGCTGGTCGATGAGATCCACCAGAGGGCCAAACGGAGGGGCTACTGGTTTAGGACCGTGGGAGTGAAACTTGTCAGGACAGACTTTACCATGGAAACCAGGGAAGTATCTTTTGACGAGTTTCGAAACGACCGGGAGAGCATATCGTCTGCCATCGGGCCTCTTTTGGACAAATTCTCATTATCTGACGACAGGCCTGCGGTAAGAAAGGTGGGCCTGAAGATAAGCCACCTGATCAGGGATGAAGAAATCAAGAAAGAGAAAGACTCGCAGAAAACTTTGCTGGATTACTACTAAGAGCTTTTGTAAACAATGATGCAGCAGGCCAGCTGTACCAGTACGATAACAAAACTGCATCTTTCTTATATGTCAGATGCCGTGATAATAAGCACGATGGTCATGACTGGAAAATCCAAGACGAGTGCCAAAGGAAAGGTGCCTCGATTGACTGAAAAATCAATCAAACAATCCATCGCTGAATGTGAATCTGGCAACTACAAGGAGTTCAAAACTGTAAAGGATCTTCTGCATGATATTGATTCGTAAAAAGACTGACCTTGTGGATTCTTCACAGAACGCCTACTTTTCAAAAACAGATAACTGCGCCATGTATAGGCGAAAGCAAGTAGCTGACAAGCACACCTGTACAGATTAAGTTGCTAAGTGTGTTTATGATACGACATCTTTTATACTTCGTATTAAAAGTTTCCTAATGGACTCTGCGCCTGACAACCCTCAGTCCAACAAACTACCTGCAGGAATTAAAGAACAAGAATTGCTAGAAACTATTTCAAAATCGGGTTATCCTTTACAGACAATAGTAGGCCGGCAACTGGGTAAGCAAGGTTTTGAGGTTTACGAAGAATGGAGCTACATTGACAAAGAAACAAACAAGGAGCGAAACATAGACATCATGGCAAAGAAAGTACTGTGCGACTTTGATGAAAAGCGGCCTCCGAAGGTAACTCCATGGCTTGACATCCTTGTAGAGTGTAAAAAGTCAGAAATGCCGTATGTGTTCTTTCTCATGGATTCCGATGAATTCTTTGATATTGTATCGTGCTCCGGTCTCGTAAAAGACACAATAGCGATAGAGTCTAATGGAATGATTGGTGATGAACAGACTGACGAAGTATTAGGATTGGATAAACTTGACTTTACTGGCGGTAAGATCAACCGCTGCATGACATTTACCAAATGTGTCAGAGAGTCAAAACTCGTAATCAGAGGTGATGAGTCTTATAACGAGATTGTCATGCCCATGATAAAGGCAGCAGAACAATTCAAGATTAGGGCGAAGCCACCAAAGAGTGCGAAATACTTTGATTGCCACTTTCTGGCCTGTGTTGCGGTGGTTGATGCTCCGATGGTTGGCGTCAAAGTTATGGACGATTCTAATGTAATGACTCTCATGCCTTGGGTAAGGCTAACACGGTACTTGACATCAAGCAACGATATCTGGTATGGTGAGAGCAAGGAATTGCCGATAGACATCGTTCACAAGGATTACTTTCAGACATACATTAACAATCATCTGCAGCCCTTTGCAAATGAATTCTCGAAACGTGTGATGAGGCATCAAAAGGAATTGGCGTCTTGCAAAGGAAGAATAAAGAATTTGGATGGCGACTTTGAAAGTCAGCTAGCTCCAATATAACAAAACAATCTTTCTATTAAGTTACTCTTAAGTTTCACACTTAGTCACAGGCTTAGCCTCGATATTGACGTTCTTGTATTATCCATTATTCCATTCTGTTTGCTTGCAATAGTTTTGCAGTAAAACCAAGACACTCGTCTTCCATGATGTAGAGAGCATTTTCACTATGTTTCTTGAAATCATTTTGCAAGGAAATGACCTCTACCTTGTTACAGATTCTAACTATAGAATAGCCACAAGCACTAGACATCATACCGTGCTAACAAGGTAGTCTGGGCGCCTTGCATCAAGAAGATTTCTTTCTGTCGTCAAAAACCCATTTCGTGACTATGATTATGCCGGCAATGGGAAAGCTTGCTATGAAGGCGTACGGGAAAATTGCAAGGAAGGCCGAGGGTTCAAACACGGACCAACATCTCTGGACAGGCTTACTTTGGATACCAATAAAGGCTTTTCTCTGCTGGCAACGTCGTTTGACCAAAAGTACATGCATCAGTTTTTATGCCTGAACGTCCTGCATATGTCAAAAGGAGAAACATCACGACCAATTTTTTAAACGCTGAACTTCATTGCCATAACACCTTTTCAAACCACCAGAACGGTTCAGTCCGCATGCCCTTTGACTGCGGCGTAGAGATGGCCGAGCAGCTACAAAGGGCTTTGGAAAAGAAAGTCGACGTGCTGTTTATAACGAATCACAACACCCTTGAAGGGTACCGGCAGATCCTTGACTATCAGGCCAACCACGGCAAGTTTTCAAACATCAAGATCTACCCTGCCGAGGAAATTACCATAGACAACGGAGGCCACGTCCTTGCTTACGGCATCTACAGGACCATCAAGCCGGGGATGACCCTTGAAGAGACTCTGGATGAGATCCGCCGCCAGGGTGCAGTTTCCTGCGCCGCGCACCCCTTTGCTGTCACAAACGGCATAAGGGAGCGGGCCGCCATGTGCGACATGATCGAGTCCTTTAACAGCAACAACGTGGACCGCTACTCCAACATCGTTGCAAGCCGGTTTGCCAAGGAAAACAGGATGCCGGAAATCTCGGGCAGCGATTCTCATGTGCTGGCCACCATCGGCCGGTGCATGAACACCGTCGAGGCAGAAAACAACCTGGACGCCGTACTGCAGACCATGAGAAAGAGCGGCACATCTGTTGTCAGCCGGGGCTACGCATCGCGAAGCGAGATCTATGAGCATGCGCACTACATCATCACCAGCTCACGGGAGACATTGCTTGATTATGCCATGCAGCATTACCCGCGCTATTACCGCATAGTAAAATGGGCCCTGGACTCGTACACCGGCGACCCGACAAACACGCTGTGGCGGTCGCTGGGAGGACTTGCCCTTTACCTGACAAAACGGGTCTCAAAGAAGGTCAACATGGAAGGCCACAGTGCCCGTGTGTTTGAGAAAAGGCCCTGGGCTGAACTTATCAGCATGGGGATCCTGCCATAGCTGTATATCATTTATATTGAGTCATTACCTAGTCAACGGTAACTAATGTCATACGAAAGACGTGGATATGGTGGCGGCGGCCGCTTCGGCAGCTCCGGTCCAAAGCCTGTAGAGACAGGCAAAGAATACGAAGTGCAGATTACGGAAAAAAGCAGACAAGGTGACGGTATCGCCAGGGTTCAAGGATTTGTCATTTTCGTCAAGAATGGACAAGTTGGACAGAATACCAAGGTACGAGTTACCAACGTTGGCGCGAGATTCGCAACAGCGGAAATCGTACAGTAAGCGCACTATTAAAAACCGAAAAGACGTGTCATGCCCGCTGAGGGGTGCCACTTCTAATTTTTATTCTATCTAAACTGCGGCGTACTCGCCGGAGAAAGTATTAAAACCACAATTCTGAATGGAAGAGCAATGAGGACATTGGAGGGAACACATTTTACGCTCACTGTCGAAGGCCTTCTTGGTCGCCCTTTAAATGATGTCGAAACAAAGTTTGCTCCAAAGACGCTCTATGTCCGGGGAACTATACCGATTCCTCTGCCCAGACCTAGGGTGTCAATAGTCGGTTCCCGAAAAGCCTCATCCGCTGGACTTGAGGCCGCCGGAACAATCGCAAGAACCCTTGTCGAAAAGGAAGTTGTGATTGTCAGCGGACTTGCAGAGGGAATTGATACGTCTGCTCATGAATCGGCTATCGCGGCTGGAGGCCGCACCATCGCGGTTCTCGGAACGCCCCTAAACAAGGTGTATCCTCAAAAGAACTTGCTGCTTCAGCAAGAAATCATGCGCAACCATCTTGCCATTTCGCAGTTTCCAATAGGGCATTCAACTACCCCAAAGGATTTTGTGCTCCGAAATCGGACGATGGCACTAATCTCAGATGCCACGATCATCGCGGAAGCCGGAGATACAAGCGGTTCATTGCACCAGGGTTGGGAGGCACTTAGACTTGGACGGTCGCTATTTATCTGGACATCTATCTTGAAGGACCCCAAATTGAGCTGGCCTGAAAAGATGCTGCGATACGGCGCGATGGAACTTTCTGATCCAAGCGATGTGCTTGAGGTTCTACCAACTCCTCTAGGAATACCACTGTTCTCCTAAGTAATGGTCATGCATCTTTCCACAGTCGAATTCTGTTCTCTTCTATCCTATTCACCACGGGGCATCACAGACGCTGAAAAGAGTTCTAGGACCACAATGAGGGCGCTCAAGAACGACGAGTTCGTCTTGAATCCGCCTAATCCACCGATTCTGATGTCGGATTTCATTGCCAATGTAATCAAGAGGGGCCTCGCAAAACTGCCCTTCGCTCACTACTTCGAAACAAACCCAATATTGGTTCCGACTCCAAACAGTTCCTTGACGCGGCCTGGCACTCTTTGGGTTCCACAGCGCCTGGCAAATGCATGCGTTGCAAAGATAAAACCTCCAAATCTTGCGTGGATCAGCAAAGAACGAGCGTTGTACCAAGAGATTCTCTGCATTTAGTATATACAAAAGTGAGCTGGGATTCAGCCACCGATCAGATGGTTGAAACCGCACCATCTTGCCGAAGTTTTTGCAAGATTGTTTCAAGGCGTGCCGTTGGATCTTCTTCGTTAAACACCATCGTTATAGCCCTGATGAACAACTCCTTGGCTCCTTCCGTGTCGTCAAGTTTGTACTTCACAACCCCATAACCAAGGTACGCGTTGTGGTTACTGTCGTTAAGCTTTATGGCAGCCTGAAACTCTTTTTCTGCAAGACTGTAATCGTCGTCTGACAGGGCAACGCGGCCCAAGACAACACGGGCATTTGACAGGATCTGTGGATCGATTTCAGATTGTATTATCTCCTGCGCAAACGGCAAGGCTTTTTTGGGCTCGCCGTTGTAAAAGTAGATCTCTGTTATTCCCAGTTTTGCCAGGTTCCTGATGCTCCTGTATTCTTTTAGGGCTTGGTATGAACCCATGGCGTTCTGAAGGTTGACTTTGTTGTCCGGCTCCATATCGCGCACATTGTTTGTCAGCCCCAGCGCAGCCACTTCGTTATCTGGGTCCAGTTTCAGTACCGCGGAGTAATAGTAGATGGAGTCCTGAAACTGCCGTTTTGTGAAAGCAGTGTCGCCCTCCCGAAGCAGCGCGTTGATGTTGCCTTCTTTTAAGAGCGCTCTGATCTTGGCTCCGGTTGGTGAATCCGGGGCATCTTCTATGTATGATGCAAGGTAGTCTTTCCAAGACGGACTGGGCGCTTTAAACAACAAAATAGTGATGAATACCGCGACGGATACAGCTGCCATTGCTGCCATCTTGGCCTGGTTCATCCAGCATCCCTTTGAGACAGGATTCTATTAAAGTCGCTGTAAGAATCAACCCAACGACATACCATGTCCATTAACTTTTTGCTGCACCGGGACCAAACGTTACTTTTTCAACCAAATCTATCTTGACACTTCCTCCAATGCGCTTTAGATGATTCCATTCCGCATTCCTGCCAAGGATGTGATCAAAGATCGTTTTGATGTACACAAAATGATGGACTTGCAAATAAAAGAATGCCAATGGAAACAACTTCATGTAGCTTAATCTTTCTCCGTTTAATTGGAGTGACAGTGCAAACAATGCACAGCCTGCAATCATGTTGAGCAAGAAGACTACGACAGTTAGCCACACGTTCCCATAAAGAATCGTCGGGATCACCGCACCCAGATTAATCATGGTTATCATCGGTACTATCAGTGACGAATTGAACATCATAAAGTACATCAAGCTGGGAAATTGTCCAAACTGCGGTTTCTTTAAGAGTTCCGGATGTTTAACATACCCTTGTATGAGTCCACGGTACCATCTTGTTCTTTGTTTTATGAGGTCTTTAAAGTTGGAAGGGGCTTCCGTGTACGCAATTGCATCATTTTGAATTGTCGTCGTATAACCGCGTTTTAGTATTGAAATGGTTGCATCGAGATCCTCCGTAAGTGTGTCTGTTGAGAAAGGTGATTCGCCAGAAACTATGACAGATCGCCTAAATGCACCAAAAGCGCCAGACACAATGTTGACTGCATCTTGGGAGGCAAGAGCTGCCTTTCCAATCTGGGAAGCCAGTGCATATTCTAGCACTTGTATCTTTGTATGCACGTTGGTAGGATTTAGGATCTTGACGTTTCCTGTTACTGCGCCTAGTTTGGGGTTGTTTGCAAACGGCTTGACGATGTTGGCAAAAGCATCCTTTGACACAATTGTGTCTGCATCCATGATTATCAGAACCTCGCCGCTTGACAATGAAATTCCGCGATTTATCGCATTGGCCTTGCCTTTCTTTGGCTCGTCAACGATCTTTATCCTATCCTTGTACTCTTGGAGGATCTCCCCGGTATTGTCTGTGCTTCCATTGTTTACCACAATTACTTCTTTCTTTGGATAGGCTGCCGATAGTACGCTGTCGATCGTGCGTGCAACGACTTTTTCTTCGTTGTACGCTGGAATGATGATGCTTATGGGCGGCGTGAATGTCTGCCTTACTTCAGCACTTTTTTTCCTACTTATGATGGCAAGCGGCACTACGATAATTAACATCAAGGAGCTGATGCTGTAGCTGTATGTCATGATCAATAACAGTGAGAGATTTTCTGCACTTGTCTGTTCATAGTAGAGCGCTGCCAGGAATGATAGCGGCAAGATACAAAACAGAACAATTGCAGGATGTATGACATATCTCTCTTTATTCTTTGATTTCCTAAACAACGGAAAGAACAACACCAAGGCATGTGCAGCCAGGACAAGAGACGTTGCCCAACTCATTATGAATAGTCCTATGGCAACAAAGGCGATGAAGATGATGCTAACACAAGCTAGAACTAAAGTACTCGATACTTTCTGATCAGTATGGGAATAATTGTTCCTCATGATCGGAATATTCAAACACTGCGACTGTATGACATGTTGAGATTTGCAGGATTTTACAAGACCAAATTCAGTCAGTCGTTTTCTACATTGTATGCAATTGCATTTGTCGATGCTTGCCGTCAATTCAAAGCACTTTTACAAATAGTGTATCAGAGAGATAACCAGAAAAATCCCAAATGATTCTTTGAATTTTTTCGCTTGATGCTTGACTAGTGTAATAACCATTCGCTTCCAGACCTCGAATTAAATCGATACGCCTGGCATTTGCATGGCTTGTTCTGTCTAAACCAATATCTATCTCGGGCTTTTGATGTTCCTTCTCGGCCATTACACAATCTAAGATAAAATCTTGTTATATCCACATAGTCGGAGAATCACGAACAGACACCGACTATAATTTAATACGACAGTTCTAAAGAACCTGCGGTGCTATTTCCGAGGTTTTGTAAGTGCATTTCTGTTTGTCAAGTAATATGCAGACACAATTATTGCCCCCAACACAAATCCAGTGATTAGGTAGTAGTCCTTGCTTTTGAGGGAAAATTCTGGCTCAACGTTTGCTCTTGGCATGTCGTTCATCATATCGACAACGACGTTTGACCTGCCATTTAGCGCATTGCGGTTGTCGGGATCAAGTTCTAGTGCTTTCTCGTAGCTATCAAGAGCTTCATCATACATTTTCAATCCGAGGTACGCATTTCCCTTTCCTATTATTGCATTAATGTTGTTTGGTTCGATCTTGAGAGCTTTGTCATAAAACTCAAGACCTTTCTGAAATTCTAGAAAACCTTCTGTATAGACATTTCCAATTCCTATTATTGCCTCTACATTGTCTGGTTCTATTTCAAGCACCTTGTTTCTGTAATGTAGGTCGTTTTCATAGTCTCCCCTGTGCGAATAAATGTTGGCGATACCCTGCAGCGTATCGATATGCTCTGTTTTTAATTGTGCGGGAAATCGTTCCAAGGAATCGAAAAGCAGCTTCTCTCCCGCGTCATAATTGCCAAGCCTGACTAATAGGTTGCCTTTATCTCCCCTTATCAAATAATTTGATGGTTCTTGCATCAGGGCTTTGTCATAATAGGACAATGCTGCATCATAGTTTCCTTGTCTGTGGTTTATCTTGCCAGCAAGCCAATTGGCCTTGACATGGTTGGGATCAATCTCAAGCATCTTTTTTACGACCGTCATAGAATCATCGTATTTTCTTTGCAGAAACAGCGACTCTGCGTCAGAGAACAGTTGGTCAAGGTTTTCTTGCCCGTAAACCATAGGTATGGGGGCTAACATGAGGACACCTAGCAAGAACGGCAATTGCATCTCAACCACCGTTTCGGACGAGAACCTGCCTTAGTCTGGCCAATTCCTTGTTCTCCGGCTCCAGTTCTATTGCCCTGTCAAGCCATGTCGGGGCTTCGCTGTACTTGCCCTGTCCTGTGAGGACCTTTGCCTTTCCAACCATCGCATCCACGTCATTTGGATGGATCTGCAAAACTAATTCGTACTTGGCCAGCGCATCGTCGTATCTTCGCTGGCCTGTCAGAATGTTTCCCTGTCCATTTAACGCATCGATGTTGTCTGGGTCTATTTCCAGTGTTTTGTTGTAATACAGGGCAGCGTTTTCATAATCTCCTGCTTCAAAGTAAGCGGTCCCCAATTTGCCTAGTGCGTTGATGTTTTTAGGATCGATTTCGAGGGCCTTTTCGTAATATACTATGGCCGTCCTGTAGTTGCCTAGAAATACGTGGGTGTTGCCAACTCCGACCAGTGCATTAACATTTTTAGGATCAATCTCTAGCGTCCTTTCATAATTGTTCAGCGCATCTTGGAACCTTCCTTGTGAGAAGTCATAGTCTGCCTCGGCTACGCGGTCAAAAACAATGTAATCGCTAAAAGCATACAACATCGCGGTCGCAGCCGCTACTGCAATCAGTGAGGCAATGGCTACCCTTGCATCAAGGCGCGGTACAAGCCGATGTTTTTCTGTTTGCAACACCTTAACACTTCTGTCTGAAAATGACTTTGGAACAGGAATCGCAAGTATAGAAGAAACGAGGTCGTGATCACACGGAAATGAAACAGCTTTGAACATTTCGTATAGGCTAGTCCATTCTTCTTCTGATTGATCCATGCTTCCAATAACGACTACTGCACACCGGTCTTCCTTTACTATATTGCGTTGGATAGAGACGCCGTCCATCTTATCGTAAAGGGAGTCAAGAAATTCCTCAAAACTATTCTCGATTATTTCAGGACCGCTTATCTTGCCATTAACATACCAGATTACCTGTCTTTCATTGATCAGCAGGATCCCCTTTCCAGCCGCTCTCAACTCTGAAAATCTATTGCTTTCTTTGGAAAGGAATTTCATTTCATCACCCCTGACTTTGCTTTTCTGTCTTCAATTGCCATGTCGTCACCAAAAATCGGGCAATGGTATTCCCAGTTAAGTCGTCCAAGATCTACAGCAGAATTTCCAAATGGCAGGTTTTTAAAACCTGACCTGGTCGTTATGTCCCTTGTCCAGGCGACCATAGTAAAAGTACACACTGTCTTTGGATCAAATTCTTGGCTGATAGGCCGGCCGGTCATCCTTTTGGCGTAACACCTTGACTCTGTACAATAGTTCTCTGTCTTCTCATTAAGCCGGAGGATCTTTTCAAGACAGCTTACAATGACTGGATTGTTTTCAAAAAATCTTCCAAGAGTTCTCCCCAAGGCCATGTGCAGACTCTCAAGCTTTCTTTCACCCCCATACTCAAAGAGACTGAGGAGGTACAGAACGATTCTGGACGGCTCGCCTTTGACACGGTTTACCCCAACAATTGGAAAGTTCAGCAAATTGCAGAATTGCTTCAGGTATTCTCTTTGTCTAGGATCGACATCTACACAATCAAGAATGTTTTTTGACAGAAAATGGTCAAGCAGTATCCTGGTGTATCCTATCTGAGCAGAAACAATCTCTGCAAGTGTCTCGTTATTTTTGTAATATTCTATTTCTGTGTTTGAACAAGACTCATCGTATCTTGATATGTAATTTCTGTAGATCTCTTTTTCAAAAGCAAGCTTTTGCTCCTTTATTGTCTTGCCTGCAGTTACTACATAATCTCCGTGCTTATGCGAATAATATGACGAAATATGGCCATCTTCAAGTAAGGATTCAAGAACTGCTTTCGTGGAATAAGACGGTTCAAGGTAATGCCCTTCGATACTCTTTGGCAAGAAGAGTGATTCTGGTCTTGTGACGTCGTTGATGGGAATCTTCTCAAGGTTTTCATTGTGGAGGCTTGATATCTGCTGCAGGATCCACAGCCGCCGCACATGGAAACAAAAATCCTCAATTCTTGGTTTTTGACGCCGGTCGCTTGTGATTCTCATGATGGTCCCAATTAACGGAAGAACGCCAAACCTCAGGTCAAACATGCTTACAAGCCTCAAGTATCTCATCTGAGGTGAATTGTTGTCAGGGAGAAGGCCGTTGCTGCTAAATGGTGCTTTGTTCAGACAGTTTCCAAAATACACTGATGCTGGAAAGGCTGCCCCTCGATCCATTTCTGGAAAACTATAGCTTTTTCCTTGCAGTTTCTAATTAACATATAGTCAGAATTTTGATTGTATTTTACGCCGCAATGTCCGCAACGGATGAATCTAGAAACCGTTCGCTAGACTAGATACAGGTTTCATCATGTACTCAAAGCAACTTCTGCGGCGCACGGATAGAAGTTCAGGTGGCCGCAATAGGACGTTTCATCTTGGACTCTTGTTGATCGGCAATCTGCATCGACAGTTTCCTTTCGAAATCTGTTATGGTCTTTACCATCGGGCTCATCTTGTCTATCTTGTAGAGTCTTGCTCTTCCTATGGTCCTGCTGACCTTGATCATTCCGGATTCTTCCAGAAAGCCAAAATACTTGTAGAAGGTCTGCTTGCTCATCCCAAGCGCCTGGATAATCTCCTTCTTTGTGAAATCATTCGTGGGAAAGTCCAGCAGATAGTTAAGTATCCTCATCTGCGGCGAATATCCAAACACCGTTGCAATCAGAGAGTCACTTTCCATACATACTGCTAATTTTCAAATGTATTTAAATTTAGACTTCTAACGGTATGGCAAGTGTACCTATGAAGAGGGACTTTTCTGACCAGGAGATCAAGGCACTCATCCTGAACTTTATCATGAGGAAGGGCCGGTGGGGCGAACACTACTTTCCTATCGACACGATGTCCAGCTGGCTTGGGCAGGCCGTGAAGAATAACGGCAAGAACGTCAGAAAGAAGGTCAAGGACCTGGCCAAGGATGGTTACCTTGTTCTTCACAAGG
>JBBISN010000012.1:0-14620 GCA_037441265.1 Nitrososphaera sp.
TTTCGACAAAAATGAAAAAGTGTGGGTCAGCAGTACTTACCTGTAGTACTGTACTGTGACTTTTTCTCCGGGCTTGCCTTCACGCTGCGTCTTTATCTTCTTGACGGCCTCTTCGAAGTGGCGCATCATTACGTGTGCTTCTGACGCATGCTTGGAAGCCTCTTCTGGAGTCGGATACTTTGCCAGGTACTCGTGAAGCACCAGCGAAACGGCAGTGTTCACCACCGAGCTGGTGTCTGCGCCGCTGAAACCATCTGTCAGCTCTGCTATCTTGATGACGTCGATGTCCGGGCTGATGGGTTTGTTCTTGACATGAATCTCCAGGATCTTTTGTCTTGTGGCCTTGTCAGGCATTGGAACGAATACTATCTTGTCGAACCTTCCTGGACGCAGCAGTGCCGGGTCGATGATATCGGCCCTGTTGGTTGCAGCGATGACGACGACGCCGGACAGGGCCTGAATTCCGTCCAGCTCTGTAAGCAACTGTGATACCACGCGCTCGGTAACCATGCTGTCGCCGCCCATGCCCCTGGTTGGAGCGATGGAATCAATTTCATCAAAGAACACAACGCATGGCGCTGCCTGCCTTGCGCGCCGGAATATCTCCCTGATGCCGCGCTCGGATTCGCCGACCCACTTGCTGAGAAGCTCCGGGCCTCTGACACTGATAAAGTTCGCTTCTGACTCTGTGGCCACGGCCTTTGCCAGCATGGTCTTGCCTGTCCCTGACGGGCCGTGCATCAGTATGCCCTTGGGCATCGTGTGTCCTAGCTTTGCATAGAGCTCCGGGTAACGCAACGGCCATTCAACAGCTTCCTGCAGTTCGCGCTTTACTTCTTCCAGCCCGCCGATGGCAGACCAGGGTATGTCCGGTGATTCCAGGTAGACTTCCCTCATGGCAGAAGGCATGACTTCCTTGACTGCGTTTTCAAAGTCTCCCATGGTAACTATGAGCCGGTTCAGGACATCCGGAGAAAGCTTTTCGTCCTCCAAGTTGAGCTCCGGCAGCAGTCTGCGGAGGCATTTCATGGCGGCTTCCTTGCAGAGGTATTCCAAGTCTGCCCCTACAAAGCCGTGCGTCACGGCTGCTATTTTGTCCTGATCCACGTCCGTGTCAAGGGGCATGTTACGGGTGTGAATCTGGAGTATCTCCAGCCTTCCGCGCTTGTCGGGGACCTTGATTTCAATCTCCCTGTCGAACCTGCCTGGACGTCTCAGCGCCGGGTCGATGGCGTTTGGCCTGTTGGTTGCAGCAATGACGATAACCTTGCCTCTTGCTTCAAGGCCATCCATAAGCGAGAGCAGCTGTGACACGACTCTTCTTTCGACCTCGCCGGTCACCTCTTCCCTCTTTGGCGCGATGGAGTCTATTTCGTCGATGAATATGATGGACGGAGCCTTTTCCTTTGCCTCCTTGAATATCTCCCTCAAGCGGGCCTCGGATTCGCCGTAGAACTTGCTCATGATCTCCGGACCGGATATGCTGATAAAGTGCGCGTTGCTCTCGTTTGCAACAGCCTTCGCCAGCAGGGTCTTACCGGTTCCAGGAGGACCGTACAGCAGTACGCCTTTAGGAGCCTCGATGCCCAGCTTTTCAAATATTTCAGGGTGTCTAAGTGGAAGTTCGATCATCTCGCGGACCTTCTGGATCTCCTCCTTAAGGCCGCCGATATCCTCGTAGGTGACCTGCGGGACACCTCTCATGGTCTCGCCCTTCTCGGCGATATGGAATATCGTCTTCTGGGTGACCAGGACAGCGTCTGCCGCCGGCGTGACGCCGATGACCTGGAACGTGAGTCTGCCACCAAAGTATGGCACCATAACGTTGTCGCCTTTGATCAGCGGCACGCTTTCCAGCGCATCGGCAAGGTAGCGCTCATCGATGGGCGGGATAGCTTCCAGCGGCGCAACGATTATCTTTTCGGCTGGAACTGCCTTGATCTTTTTGACAGTGACGGTATCGCCTATCGCTATGCCGGCGTTGTTTCTTACGAGACCGTCAACCCGGATGATGCCCTTGCCTTCGTCAGACGGGTAAAGCGGTAAACACTTGGCAACGGTTCTGCGTTTGCCTCTTATCTCAATAACATCACCAGTTGATGCGCCCAGAGAGTCCATCGAGTCGTAGTCTATCCTTGCTACTCCTCTGCCGACATCTCTTGTGTACGCCTCAAGCACCTTTAGGGATAGTGTATTCTGGCTCACATTAACACCTTGAACTAACTGGTCTTTATACCTTTATTATCTTTCGCTCTTGCTGGCCCTTAAGAAACGCGCATATTTTGCAGCCATTAATTTCAAATTTTGCATTTTTCAATTCCATAAACAGTTATAACTTGCCGACGCGATGTTCAATCCGAATTGAGCAAGACAGACGACCAGCCGATATTACCAGGAGAACAGCTTGCCTCCATTGAAGAATTTGAAGGCGGCAAGAATACATACATTACTGCAGACGGTACGGTAAGGTCCGCGGCTGTAGGAACCAAGGTTTACGATCTCAAGAGGCGTACGGTAAAGATAGAACAAAAGAACTCGCCCATGCTGCCCAAGGTCGGCGATGTGGTAGTGGGCTTTATAGACATGCTTTTCAGCAGCATGATCTCTGTCAAGATCCTGTACATTAACAACAAAAAGTCCGATTCCGGCTATTCGGCCATCGCTTCAATAAGGCTGGGCGGAGGCCGCGACAGGAGAGACAGACCTATCTTCAGGGCCGGCGATATTGTCCGCGGAAGGGTGGTGAGCCTTTTGAATTCCACCGTGCACCTGACCGTGGCTGAAAAGGAATTTGGCGTGCTCTATGCGCTTTGCTTCCAGTGTGGCGGCGATACCGTCAGGATAAACGATTCCATCAAGTGCATCGAGTGCGGAGCCTACGAACCGCGCAAGCTGACCAACGATTACGGCAAAGAGACGATGCGGCTCATACACAGATCAGGAAAGTAGGTCCGGGATGGCAGCCAGGGTTGCCTTCCAGGGCGAGCGCGGAGCCTACGGCGAGATGGCAGTCCTGCAGTACTTCCCGTCGGCCAGGCTGGTTCCACGCAAGTCCTTCCACGACGTTTTTGAGGCTGTCGAAAAAAGAAAGGTGAACTTTGCAGTTGTTCCGGTGGAGAATTCCATCGAAGGCAGCGTGGGCGAGACATACGACCTTTTGCTGCAGACAAAGATGAAGGTTATCGGCGAAGTCTACCAGCGCGTGCGGCATTGCCTGATCGCAAACAAGGACGTCAAGCTGGGCGACATAAAATCAGTGTATTCCCACCCGCAGGCTCTTGGACAGTGCAGGAATTACTTGCAAAAGAAAAAGCTGGAACCGCTGGCCGCGTACGATACCGCGGGCGCTGTAAAGATGATAAAGGAAAAGAAATTGACAGACGCAGCCGCCATCGCAAGCAGGAGAGCAGGCGAACTGTACGACATGCAGATCCTAGACGAGGGGATAGAAGACAGAAAGAACAACTACACACGGTTTCTGGTGCTTTCTCCGGCTGTCAGAAAGGAGCCCATGGACAAAAACGCGGGATACAAAACGTCCATCATATTTTCAATCAAGCACAAGCCTGGCGCCCTGTTTGGCATACTGGGGGAATTTGCCACCCACAACCTGAACCTGACAAAGATAGAGTCTCGGCCGACCAAGGAAAAGCCATGGGAGTACAACTTTTACGTCGACTTTGAAGGCCATACCGACGACGAGGTAGTCAGGCAAGTTATCAAGGCCATCAAAACCAAGACATCGTACCTCCGGGTTCTGGGCTCTTACAGGAAAGCAGAATTTCACTGATCGTTATCTGTTCTTGAACCGCAGGCTCATGCCGATCACTATGACGCCGGTGATCAAGAGCATCATCGGGCCGCTGAAGCCAAGCGGGCTTCCCTTGGTCTGGGCGTGCCCTGTTATTTCAAGTTCCTCGCTGCCGGTGTTGGTGACTGTTATCTTGTATTCCCCGGACTTTTGAGCCGTAAGATCGTAGCTGAATGTTGACAGGCCCTTTTCTGACTTGATGACCTGCCTGTCCGGATCTTCGATTGTTACATCAAAAACAGACCCGTTAATCATGACCGACGCGGTGTTTCCGGTGTTCATGTCCGGCGAAAGTACATCGCTCAGCCCCGGTTTTATTGTGCCAGCCAGCGACACGTCTACAGGCACGCTGGAGTATATGGCAGCAGCTATCCCTACAACAATGAACACAGCCCCGGCACCCAGGGTTGCGTAAAAGGTCTTTGGCGATGCCAATACCATGACGCCGTTAAGGCCTTAGATAAACCATGTTGTAATTGTCTGGAATCAGTTTCACATGACGTCTACGTCGTGCGGCTGGCTTTCTATGTAACCTGCCGACGTTATTCTGACAAATTCGGCGTTGTGCTGCATCTCCAAGATAGTCTTTGCGCCACAGTAGCTTAGCCCTGAACGAAGGCCGCCTACAAGCTGCCTTGATATCTCCACCACGCTTCCTTTGTATGGAACCATGGCCTCGACACCTTCGGGCACGTAGTCGTTTAGGTCGTCTGAGCCTATCACCTCGGGGCCCTCCTCCCGGTATTTTCTTCCAAGCGAGGCGTAGAACGAGGCCATTCCACGGTACATTTTGTACTTTTTGCCGTTCTTGACAAGGGTCTTGCCGGGGCTTTCGTCCGTGCCGCCAAAAAGGCTTCCAATCATGGCTGAAGACGCGCCGGCTGCCAGTGCCTTGGTCAGGTCGCCAGAAGTCCGGATGCCGCCGTCTGAAATTACCGGGATGTCGTACTCCTTGGATACCTTGACGGCGTCTATAACAGCCGTCAGCTGCGGGACGCCGGAGCCGGTGATTACACGGGTGATGCAGATGGAGCCGGAGCCCACACCCACCTTGACGGCGTCAACGCCGGCCCGTATGAGGTCCAGCGCACCGTCGCCGGTTGCCACGTTTCCTGCAATGAGCTCGCAATCAGGGAATGCCTTTTTTATCATCCGAACCGTGTTGATGGCATTTTCGCTGTGGCCGTGAGCAATGTCTACCACTATCGCATCGGCGCCAGCCTCAAGCAGGGCCTCTGTGCGTTCAAGATAATCGCCTTTGACGCCCACCGCTGCGCCTACCAAAAGCCGGCCTTTCTTGTCTTTTGATGCCTGCGGGTACTGCTCCATCATGAGGATGTCTTTGCTGGTGATAAGTCCTGCAATGCGTTTCTTGTCATCTACCAGCGGGAGTTTTTCTATCCTGTTTTTGTGCAGGATCTCCTTGGCCTGTTCAATGGTTGTGCCAGCCTTGGCGGTGACAACGTCCCTTGTCATGAGGTCTGAGACCTTGCGCTTCAGATTCTTTTCAAAAGTGATATCACGTCTTGTAATGATGCCGGCCAGCCTGCCTTCGTCTTCCACCAGCATGCCGGAAACGCCGTATTCGACCATCTTCTTCTTCAGTTCCTGAACTGTCACGTCAGGCCTGACAGTGTAGGGTTGTTCGATGACCACGGATTCGGACCGCTTCACTTTCAGAACCTGGTCCACCTGATCTTCGATGGTCATGAACCGGTGTACTATGCCGATCCCGCCTTCCCTTGCAATGGCTATGGCCATCTGCGATTCGGTCACGGTGTCCATGTTCGCGCTGATCAGCGGGATATTGAGGTTGATCTTTCTGGACAGCCGGGTACGGACATCCGTCTGCAACCTGGAAACTATGGGAGACCGTTTGGGAACGAGAAGCACATCGTCAAATGTCAGACCTTCTCTAAAGTCCAAATATTACCTTGCTGTCTAGTCCCTCTGTAGGATTATAAGCGTTTGCAAGATCAGCGGATCAGCCCGAGCATGGCAAGGGCCTGCACGGTTTCCCCGACGTTGTGCGTCCTGATGATGCTGGCACCGTTGATGACAGCCGCTGCCTCGCACACCACCGATGGTACAAGCCGGTCTTCTGGCTGCAGGTTCAGCAGGTGACCGATGAACGACTTTCTTGAAACCGATATGCAGATGGGCCTTCTAAGCGTCCTGAGTTTTACCAGGTTTGACAGTGCCTCGATATCACGGGTGTACCAGGGCATGTCCGTCATCATCGTGAAAAACGGGTTCTTGCCTTCCGGCCTGAAAAACCCTATTGAGGGGTCAACCATGATCCTGTCTTGCTTGATGCCTGCCTGTTCTGCTATGGACAGGCTTTCTTTTAACGCTGAAAGCGTGCCTGCAATTCTGCCCGTGACAGTCGACAGGCTGTATGCTCCGACAATGACCGGGACGCCGGCCTCTGCTACTAGTCTGGCCATCTTGCCGTCGTACTTTAACCCCGTTACGTCGTTGATGGCATCGGCTCCAGCCCCGATGGCGTCCTGCGCCACTTCAGCCCGGGGAGTGTCCACCGAGACCGGCAGGCTGCAGCTGTCCTTTACTGCCTTGATGGCCCCCCTCAGCCGGCGAACCTCTTCTTCGACAGTTATCATGGTTTCAAGGTACGGGGCGGTGGACATGGCGCCTATGTCGATTATCTGCGCGCCGCTCTGCTGCATCTCCAGTGCAGTCTTGGCAATATCGCCGGGGCTTGTCCTGATGGAGCCCTTGTAAAACGATTCAGGGCTAGCGTTGATTATGCCCATCACCTTTACGGAGGATTTTCCCCCGATCCTTACCCTGCCGATGGCAGCCAACGGTCTTGCTTATCTGCTCTGTAATTTATTCGCAGATTTTCGGAAAACTAGTAATCCTGTCTTTGCGACAAACGCCATGTGAAGTATTGCCTCGAAGTATGGGGGACAGACTATGCAAGGATAAGAGATGCATGCATTCTTGCCGAAAAGCTTGGATACGACGGCTTTTACTACGGCGAGTCGCTGACAGACATAGACCTTGACTGCTGGACGGTCCTTTCAGGGCTTGCAGAAAAAACCGATGCAATCCACCTAGGTCCGGTCATAACATACCTTCTGCCGCAGTACAGGAGCATTGCACTGCTGGCAAAGCAGGCAGTTACGCTACAGCAGATATCGGCCGGCAGGCTTGAATTCCGCACCGGTGCCGGCGCTATTCCGCGGTACGCATCTGCATGGTGGCAGCCGTACGGCATAGACTATCCTGACAATTCGCAGAGGATAGTAATTCTGCAAGAAGGTCTGCAGCTGCTTCGGGATTTATGGACAAAACCTTCCGTCTGTTTCAGCGGGACTTACTTCAAGGCTGACTGTGCAGGCATGCAGTGTCGCATACCCGTTACTGTTGCGGCCAAAGGCCCCCGGATGCTGGAGATCGCGGCCAGACACTCTGACGTGTGGGAGGCCTCTTACCTTGGTCCGGAACAGTTCCGTGATCTGAATTCCACATTCAGCAAAATGACAGACAGGGATATCGTCAGATCCCTTGAGCTGGACGTTGTGATAGCGGACTCGGATTCTGAACTGCAGGAAAAGGAGAAGCAGTTTGCAAGAGAACGCGGTATTTATGACATAAACCGCGGCCTGGTGGGCAGGCCGGATGCCATCGCAGAAAAAGTAAGTGAGTATGAAAAGGCCGGTGTGCAGCGGATGCTGCTTGCGTTTTTGGACCCACTTGATGAAGAGGCCCTGGAGCTTTTCATCAAGGCAGTCAGGTAGGCGTATCCAAATAGTAAAAAGACAGCATATATCAGGTATGGACATGGATTTTGCCAAACTATGTGAACGCGTTTTTGATCTAAATGACGACATCAGGTACGCCGGCGTGATAGATGATATCGGTGCGCTGATTGCCGGAGGCATGCGCAAGGGCATCGACTCGATAACCAACCAGGCCAACGACGAGCTTTATCTGGCCCAGACTGCACTGCGCAAGACCATGCGGCAGAGGTTTGACGTCACCATGGGCAGGGCACGCTTTGCATACGTAGAACGTGAAAAGGTTTCAATGCTCACATTTTACCTTGACGGGCATACCCTGGTTCTGGCCCTTGAGCCCAACCTTGACTCGCATACTGCGATGGACATAGCTGAAGACACGCTGGAGCTGCTGAAGAACGGCAAGTTCTAGCTGCACTTGAGCAGTATCTTGCCGGCGTGCAGGTCCTGCTCCATCCTTGTCTGCGCGTCTTTTGCTTCTTTGAGCGGGTAGATCGAATCTACGACCGGCTGAATTTTGTTTGCTTTGACAAAATCAACGAGTTCCAGCAGCTGCGATTTGGAACCCAAAAGCGCGCCAGTCATCGTTATCTGCTTGCTGTAAAACATCCGTACCGGCACGGTGGCTTCGTTGCCCGACGTCATGCCGCAGACCGCCATTCTTCCTCCGGTCCTGACCGACGCGATGCTGGTCTGCCATGTAGCCGCACCCACATGGTCTATGACGATATCCACGCCGCGGCTTTCGGTCAGTTTCATGACTTCGCCGGCGATATCCTTGGTCTGTTGCCGGTCAATGACATGGTGGGCCCCCAGTTTTCTGCCGAATTCTGCCTTCTGGCTGCCGGCTGACGTGGTAATTACAGACATGCCGAGAGCTCTTGCCAGCTGAATCGTCGCCATCCCAATGCCGCTTGCAGCCCCGTACACGAGAAGTGATTGGCCCTTACCGGCTCCGTTGGTCCGAAGCATGTTCCACGACGTCAGGTACGAAACAGCCAGAGTTGCGGCCGTCCTGCTCTCCAGACCAGATAACTTGATCAGGTTTGCCGCCGGCACTGCCACCTTCTGCGCGTAGCCGCCGTCGTAGTCGCTTAGGCCGCCCATGATGGCAAACTTGCTGCAGAGGTTTTCGCGCCCGCTTGTACAATGCTCACACTGATGGCAGCTGATGCCAGGATAAACCATCACCGGCTCGCCGGCCTCAAAGCCGGCCGCGCCCCTGCTGACGGTCCCGACAATGTCGCAGCCACAGATGTGCGGCAGCCTTATCTTTTTGCCGGCTATGCCCTGCCTTGTCCAGATGTCAAGATGGTTAACGCCGCAGTAGTCAACGTCGACTACAATATCGTCCTTGCCGGGTACCGGGTCTGAAACATCCTGGTACTGCAGGAAGTCGACAGGCCCGTGCTGGTGAAATACAACGGCCTTCATTTTTGGAGGTTGTGCATCTCTTCAAGGTCTTTTCTGAACGGCGTCAGCTGCTCCGGGACCGGAATGTCTATAGGGTCTTTTAGTGAAAGCGGCTTGCCGGTCTCCTTTGACATGGTCTCCTTCTTTTTGTTCCAGACAAGGGAGTTGAACTCGGTTATGGGCGTCGTAAACTTGGCCATCTCGCCGTCTGCCTCCAGCTGCTGATTGAAATGCGGCATGTCCTGGTGATGGATGGTTTTGTCTGAATACATCTTGGTCCACAGCTCCTCTGCTATGAAAGGCGTTATGGGCGCCAGCAGCAACAACACAGTCTTGAAGCATTTGTGCAGCGTGTAAAGTGCGGAAGCATGACCCGGGCTTGCCTGGCTGTAGGCGCGGCCCTTGACCATCTCCACATAGTGGGCGGCAAAGAGGTTCCATGTAAAGTCGCGGACGGCGTTTGCAGGGACAAAGAAATTGTATTCATCGTAGCCGCGCTGGCATTCCTCGACCAGCTTGGCCAGCTCTGCAAGTATCCACCTGTCGGAGGCTTCAAGCTCTGCCGGCCGGTCGCTGACCACGTCAAAAGATGAAAGGAAGCGGCCCACGTTCCACAGCTTGGACATGAACTTCTGGGCGCCGGCTATCCTCTGCTCCGAGCATCGGAAATCGTAGCCAAGGTTGGCCTCACTTGCAGACCAGAACCGGAATGTGTCGGCGCCGTACTGCTGTATGACCGGGAACGGGTCGATGACGTTTCCCTTGCTCTTGCTCATCTTTTCTCCTTTTTCATCAACGCCGTATCCCATGATCCACGCTTCAGACCAGGGCAGCTTGCCGGTCAGCTGCACGCACCGGAGCATGGTGTAGTGCAGCCACGTTCGGATGATATCCTTGGCCTGGGGTCTGACGGCTGTGGGATACGTGTAATCGTGCAATTCTTTGTTGCTGCAGAACTTGGTTACAAAAAGCGGGCTTATGCTTGAATCCATCCAGGTGTCAAACGTCCTGTCCTCGCCGGTGAATTCCGTGCCGCCGCACTTGGGGCAGCTGGAAAACGGCGGGTTTTCCTTCCATGGCCGGTAGTATTTTCCCGGCTCAGGCAGCAGCGGCGACTTGCACGAATTGCAGTACCATATCGGGATCTCGGTCCCGTAGAACCGGCGCCGGGAGACCGGCCAGTCTATGGCTATGGAATCAAGCCAGTTGAGCAGGATCTGCCTGTGCATCTCTGGATGGAATTTCAGGTTCCCAGACATCTCGTGCAGCTGCTGGATGAAATCCATCTGCTTGACGTAATAATCGTGCAACGGAATTATCTCTATGGGAGTCTTGCTCCGCTCGCAGAGCGGCGTCCTGTGCATGATGTTCTCCTCCTTCTCGACAAAACCTGCAGCCTTCAGGTCCTCGATTACCTTTGTCCTTGCCTGGTTCACCCGCAGGCCGGCGTACGGGCCGGCAGCCTCCGTGGTAAAGCCGTTCTCGTTTAGGGCCACTATTTCCTTCAGCCCCAGCTCCCTGAAGACCTGCACGTCGTTTTGATCGCCGTAGCTGCAGACCATCACGGCGCCGGACCCAAACTCCGTCTTGGCGGAATGGTGGAACCTGACAGGAACCTCCCTGTTAAACAGGGGCAGAACGACCTTTCGGTCCTGGTAGTCAAGGTAACGCTCGTCTTCGGGATTGACGATGACTGCCTGGCAGGAGCACAGCAGTTCTGGCCTGGTGGAGGCGATGATGATCTGATCGTCGCTTCCGCTTACCTTGAACTTCATGTACACCAGCTTGGTTGGCAGATCGTTGTAGATGATCTCGGCGTCTGCGATGGTCGTCCCGCAGTCCGGGCAGTAGTTGTTGGGCCTGTTTGCCAGGTAGACCAGCCCCCGGTTCCAGAGTTCTATGAACGTGCTCTGGGTCAGCGCGCGGTATTCATCAGAATCGGTACGGTAGTATTCCTTGAAATTGCCTGACAGACCCATGTTCTTCATTATCTGGAGCATCTCGGCTTCCAGATCATCAAGGGCGCCCCTGCAGAGGTCAAGGAACTTTTGCCGGTCCATCTGCCGCATCCGGACCTTGTACTTTTTTTCGGTGTAGATCTCTACCGGAAGGCCGTTTCTGTCTATCCCTATGGGGAAAAGCACGTTTCTTCCAGTCATCCTTGCGGTCCGGGCAATCATGTCTATCTGGGCATAGTGCGCCGCAGCGCCGATGTGCCAGGGCCTGCCAGAAGGATAGGGAGGCGGCGTGTCGATGACAAAGGCAGGCTTGTCTGTTATTGCAAAGCGGTAAATGTCATCCTGCTCCCATCGGCTCAGGATCTCCTTTTCAATCTCGTGGTTCCATGACTTGCTCTGTATCTTGGGTTCCATTGGTCTTAGGCGTCCTGTCTAGTGGCACTGGATACCGTTATTAACGTTAGCAGGTGCGGCCTTGTGCAATGTTGTGTTTCCTGCATGGTAGGCACAGAAGATATTAATACCAAAGTTCACGCACAATTTTTGTGAAATTCGTCGACTGGTTCCCCTACTATCAGGGGATTCGTGCAGAATTTGGCTACAGCACAGAAAAGGACCAGGAAGCGGCAAACATGCTTTCCGGCATGATAAAGAGAAAGGCGCTTGATGCCAAGGTACTGCAAAAGAAGCTGGCCGGCAAGGATGTCTTTGTGATAGGCGCTGGCCCCAGTCTGGATGAAAAGATTGCACTTATCAAAGAGAACAAGAGTTTTGTCAAGATAGCAGCCGACGGCACGGTGCAGGCGCTGCTTGAAAACAAGATCAGGCCGGACATCGTAGTCACGGACCTTGACGGCAGTCCAGCAGCACTGCAAAAGGCGGAGAAGATGGGCGCCATAATGGTGGTGCACGCGCACGGCGACAACACCGAAGCCCTCAAAAAGTTGGTCCCCAAATTCAGGAAGATGGTCGGCACAACGCAGGTGATGCCTGTTGAAAACGTCTACAATTTTGGCGGCTTTACCGACGGCGACAGGTGCGTGTTTTTAGCCGAGGAATTCGGGGCCAAAAGCATCGTGCTTGTTGGCATGGACTTTGGAAACGTCATTGGCCGGTATTCAAAAGAGGAGGTAAAAGACCCGGAGCTAAAGAAGCGCAAGCTGCAGTCCGGCAAGCACCTTTTGGAGATGCTGGCAAAACATTCGCGTTCAAAGCTGTTTGACACTGCCAAAAAGCCCATCAAGGGTTTTGAGCCCTACTAGGCATGGTCGGCAAAAGGCAGGCCACCGCCATACTGGGCATGGTCTTTGCTGCTGCCGGCGGAGCGGCATGGTTTTTGCAGCAGAACATCCCCGCCATCATGCTGTGGGGAGTGGCCGTGATAATACTCCTCAAGATAAACAAGAGAAAGCGGTAAGAGGTCGGCCTCCATTACGTTTGGGGCCACTATTGCTTCATTACAGTGGAAGATAATATTGTCTGCAGTGCAATTTCTTGGAGGTGGGTTCTACTTCCATTCCCACCCTTTCTCGGTAGAGTTTTCCTCTTCATCGACGTCGTATTCAAAGACCACTACAGCATTGTTGAGCGGGGCCAGCTTGCCCTGCGACGCTGTTTGATAATACACCGCGCCGCGCCAGAACATTTTGCCTCCTTCGTTCCTGCCGATTCCACTGCCAGACCATGAAGCCATTTCTCCGTCCTTTGTCATGATGGCACCGTTGCCCTCTCCGTACATCGCACCGCCTGGGCGCGGAATTGCTGTAAACGTGCCGATCTCCTTAATTTCGATGTCTTTGTATTTCCCCTGAGTTGCAAAGGACACCTCTATTTTTGGGCCTTCTGCCGACAATACTCTCTTTCCCGTAGTTTTTCCTTTCCCTTCGAAAACTAAATTGCCTAGCATAGGCTGCCAATAACACTAACCATTTTAAAAGAATGATCCTCTTCTTGGTCCAGTTCCCCGCGTTCATCTTTTGTGAACATAACCAGATGCCCCTTCCTGCGCAATCTATCCCAATTTTTTCGAATGTGATGGAAGCATTGGGTGGAATTAGATGCTTGCATCACAATCTTGATTTTTGTCTTCCTGCCTGGTGGTTTTTTGGGTGGCAGTGAAATCCAGCGAGTTTTAAACTGTTTTACCTTATCGTCATGTTGTGGTATCGGTATGCCGTTCTTTTGCGCCACCTTTCCTTCATGATTCTTTATCTCCATAACGCGCCCTAAAAGATATTATACCATTTGCAGTCAATCTGGTCTGCTAATGTCCAGCTATTCTGAAGATGATATCAGGCGCGCCGCCGAGATCCGCGAGTGGCTCATAAAACAGGTTGCAGACAAACAGGAAGAGCTGGACAGGCTGAGAAATACTCTTGCAGTTGTCGATAGTCTGTTAAAGCAGGGCAGTTTCAAGGCCGCGGCCACCCTTGCCACGGAACAGCCGCGGGCCCAGATAGCGCCGGCAAAGCAGGCGATGGCCGCCGCACCCCCGCCGCCGGCCAAGCAGTCAAGCTTTGAGGTAAGCAAGGAAGTCCGGCCGCTCAAGCGCGCCAAGGACGATTTTGTGCTTGCCAACGCCGAGGTGACGCCCGGCGCCGTCGTCATCGTTCCGGTGCCAGAAATCGCGCTTAACATAAACACGCCGCCGTTCCGGTCGTTTTTCCTAAACAGGATCCTGGAGGGCATGAAGACCAAGGATGCCGAGAGGGTGGGGCAGGGAGCCCTCAAGGAACCCGACAGCCTCAACTACAGGGTGGAAGATGAAAACGGCCTTATCAAAAGAATCGTGATAAACAACTACCGGGAAAAGGAGAGGTTATCAGAGATATTCAACACGTCGGCCTGGGTATTTACCAGGATGCTGGAAAAGGCAGGAAGCTAGACATGGGCAAGCAGGACAGAAAGTTAGACGAGATAGTGGTTCTGGACTTTGGATCGCAGTACAGCCACCTGATATGCCGGCGCATCCGGGAGGCAAACGTCTACTGCGAGCTTTTGCCCTACAACACGCCGGCTAAAGTATTGAAGGAGATGAACCCAAAGGGGATAATATTCTCCGGCGGGCCGGCAAGCGTCTACGCCAAGGACGCCCCCAAGCCGGACAAGCGGATATTTGGCATGGGCAAGCCCATCTTGGGGATCTGCTACGGCCACCAGGTGCTGGTGGACAACTTTGGCGGCAAAGTCAAGCGGGCCGCAAGCCGGGAGTACGGCCGCGCCGGCCTGGTCATAGACGACAATGCCGACCTTTTCAAGAGCCTTGGAACCGGCATCAACTGCTGGATGAGCCACGGCGACGCTGCCGACAAGGTCCCAGACGGCTTTCAGGTGCTGGCCCACACCGAGAACTCGCAGTCCGCAGCCATAGGCAACAAGGACAAAAAGATGTACGGGATCCAGTTCCACCCCGAAGTAGTGCATACAGAGCGCGGCGTGCAGATCCTGAAGAACTTTGCCCAGGAGATAGCCGGGGCCAAGCCGGAATGGGACATGCAGAGCTTTATCGATACCACTGTTGCGGAGATCCGCGAAAAGGTGGGCAAAACGCGGGTGCTGGCGGCAGTGAGCGGCGGCATCGACTCCACGACGGTGGCTGCGCTGCTGCACAAGGCCATCGGCGACCAGCTGCAGTGCGTTTTTGTCAACACAGGCCTTTTGCGGCAGGACGAGGA
>JBBISN010000012.1:14720-40935 GCA_037441265.1 Nitrososphaera sp.
GCGACCAGCTGCAGTGCGTTTTTGTCAACACAGGCCTTTTGCGGCAGGACGAGGAAGCAGAAGTGGTAAGGCTGTTCAAGGAGCACCTTGACATCGACCTGATTTACGTTGATGCCGAGAAGCGCTTTCTGCGGAAACTAAAGGGCGTGACGGACCCGGAGAAAAAGCGCAAGATAATCGGCGAGGAATTTGCCAACGAGTTTGTGGCCGTCGCGAAAAAGCACGGGCCGTTTCAGTGGCTTGCGCAGGGCACGCTTTACCCCGACGTCATCGAAAGCGGCGTCTCCAAGGGACCGGCAGCTGTCATCAAGACCCACCACAACGTGGGCGGCCTGCCCAAGTGGCTGCACCTGAAGGTTATCGAACCGTTGCGGTACCTGTACAAGGACGAAGTGAGGAAGGTGGCCAGGCTGCTTGGAGTTCCCGATGAACTGCTGAAAAGGCACCCGTTCCCCGGGCCGGGTCTGGCTGTAAGGATAATTGGCGAGGTAACGCCGGAAAAGACAAGGATAGCCAAGCATGCAAGCAGGATTGTTGAAGACGAGTTGAAAGTTGCTGGCTATTACGATAAGGTATGGCAGGCCTATGCCGCCGTCGGCGACGACAGGGCGGTCGGAGTGCTGGGCGATGAGCGAGTTTATGGCCACGTCGTGATGATAAGGGTAGTAGAGTCGGTGGACGCCATGACTGCCGACTGGACGCGCCTGCCTTACGAGGTCATTGAAAGGATGAGCAACCGGATCACCAACGAGGTGGAGGGCGCAACGTGGGTCACCTATGCTGTGTCCAGCAAGCCGCCAGCTACGATAGAGCCGCAGTAAAGATCCGCCTTTTATGCTCAAATCTGCAAGGGCGTCGCAAAAGTAGACTGTCCTAGTATTAGCTCATAGATTGAGCTAGCGACGCGGAATCATTGAAGACTCTGAATTCAGCTATCTTTTCCTTAGCCAAGTCCATCTTGAAGATGTGTGCAAAGTGTGTCTCAAACGACTTTGAAGCTTTTGTTCTGCCGTTGATATAACCAAGAACTACAACCTTTTCTCGTTCTGCTATGAAATCTATTATGTCGAGCTGCTCGATATCAAGTCCTTCTCCCAGTAGCTTAAAGAATTGTCTAACACCTTCTCTTCCATTATAGCTGCCTCCCCATGGTAGAATCTTTGTTGATGTGGTAGGCCCATGAATCAGAGCATCATCTGCAAACAAGTTCAAGACAGATTCGATGTCTTGTCTTCTAACTGATGCATACAGAGATTTTGCAATATCAAGAGAGGTACGTGCCATACAAGACATACCACTTATTTTGGTATTATACTTCGTGTGTCGCAATGACCATCGTAATTTTGACCGTATACTGCTTACCCATCTATGATAACAGAGATCCCCTTTTTTCCTCGGGTGTTGAACGCATGATCAAGAAAACCGCTTAAAACCATTATATTGCTATGGCAACTTAGTTCATCGTTATTGGCCAGCCCAATCCGCCATGTCAAAAAGAAAAAGATACGGGACCTGAACCGCAAGATTGACCAGGTCCGACTACGGATGCACAACAAAAAGGCCAAGCGGGAGATCCCCAGATTGCAGGCTGAGCTGAACGCACTTTTCAGGCAAAAAGACGAGGTGATGAGAGGCAACCTTCAGGAAGGGCCCAAAAAGGCAGATCCACCAAGGCTCTGCCCAAAATGCAATGAGCGGCTTGGAAGAGGATACCACATATGCAAGGAAATGCCTCAGGAATTTCGACGAAAACAGCAAACGCCTGATGCTTAACAACACTTTTTGCAAAGAAAAAAGCTAACAATTCATGAAGACTGTTTTAGCTTCCGGCGTTAAATACACAAAACCAGTCCAGACAGCAGGATGCACAGCATTAGGCAGGGCCATTCATGGGCGGCATAGTGGCAGTAGTCGGCCTTGCATGCAGCATGTTAACCATAAGGCTGATGATGGTTGTAGAGAACGCCCAGGTTATAGCCGGCGCAGTCGGCCAGCAGCTGCAAAAGAGGCCAAACATGGGCGCCAGGAAATTCCGCGCGTTAAAGGCAGGCATCGCGTTCTTTGGGAAGATCAGTTCTCTTATTTTTGTGGTGCAGGACATGTACCTGGAAAAGACGGTGCAGGCAGCAGCACTGACAATGATGAATACCGTCTTGTCCTCAAACAAGATAGTAAGTCAGGCAATTAAAAAGCGTGTTACCAGACGTTAGACGAAACCCAGCGCGAGGTTTGCCATGACAAATATCAATGCTACCTGAAATGCGCCCTGACTTCCGGCCAGCTTTACGTTTCTCATACCCCACCGTATTATCCTGTCCCTGTCAGGCTCTTTCTTTCTGAGCTCAAGAAATATTCTGAGTTCGGTGGGCATCAATATTCCAAAGCCCTGAACTGACAGTATTATCACGATGACGACTGCAGCAATTATTGTCGGCGACTGCAGCGTCAGCATGCCCATCCTGTCTGCCAGATTGATGCCCGATGTTATGGACACCGCGGCAAGCGACGGCATGAGAAACAGCATGAGCGGCACCAGCTTCTTTATTACCTGCGTTCTGGCCGGTGGCTCAAGGCCCTTTAACACACGGCTCATGACAAGCCCCATGAAAAGGTCGATGCCGGTCCAGGTTGCCCCGGTCATCACGTGGACATAGTTCAGGGCCAGAACGTTTCCCAAAACAAGCACCGCCACAAGCCCGGCAATGGGGACCAGCAGCATAACTAAAGAGTAAGGAGTCATGATGCCGTGCTTTTCTTCCATCCTTCTGATGATCAGAGCCTGTGGATATAAACATCGCAAAACTTTTGCAACGGTGAGCATGCATAACCTTGCATATGAGTCTGGCGATAACCAAGTCTCTTAGGGGTTCTCTGGGCGAGCTGTACTACAAGGAAGATTGCGATCAAAAAGGCTGGGCGTACGTTTCACTTGAAGACATCCAGTTCAAGGACAACATCCTTGTCTTCAAGAAGGGCTTCCACAGGATCCATGTCAGGATACACGAGCAGATCATCCGGGAGATAAAGGAGATAAGCAAGCCCACCAACCAGTCCAAGGGCTTTGTTTTCGATTACCTTGCCTGCAAGGTGGGCCAGAAAGACAGGTACGACGGCGTGGTTGTTGCCAGCCCCCTTGCGCTCTGCTGGGTGGAGGTAAAGACAGGAAGAAGTGTGTTTTCAGACAGTCAGATCGAGGCTCTGGAGAAGATAAAACTCCCCCTTGCTGTCTTTTACATAAGAGACGTGCTTGCCCCGCCGCGCAAGATAGAGATCGAGTGGGACATCCGGTCCGGCCAAGAATGGCTTGACGAGCTTGACGACAGAAGAGACCAGGCAGAATACGACGACGAGTATTTCTAGCCCTTCTTGCGGGACTTTTTCTTGTCTTGCAGCAGTCTGGTGATGATCTGTTCAGACTCTTGTGCAAGGTTCATGGCTTTTATCATGTCGCCCTTCTTTGCGCCGTACAGGCTCAGAGAGAAATTTAGGATCTGGTTTGCGTTCACGTTGCGCAGCCTGTTGAATTCGTTTAGAATCGCATAATCTTCGTCTGATATCCGGATCATGTCTATCATCTGCTTGAATTTCCTGTGCACATTCTGCCTGTGCAGGGCGTTCAGCCTCTGCTCAAGGTACTCGTGGGCAAGGAGTATGGCTTCAAGCTGCAGCCCCTGCTCAAAGACTTGCTTGGCATGGTCCATCACGTCTTCGGTCAGGCCTATCCTGTGGCCGTCGTCCATGTCTTTGTACATGCAAATACCATTCTCTGTGACGGTATTATTAACAGTGCATGACGGAAGGCCGGCGCAAGAGCCAGAATTTCTTTGTCTCCAGTATCTTGCCGCCCTCTGACAGCGTGATCACCACAGGCGACTTGGACAGGTCCTTTTCTGCCGGCGTCTGGTAGACAGCATCATGGCCATCGTTTCCTGCCACAAAGCTTCCAATGTTGCAATCCCAGTGCAAGAAACTGGCCGGCTGCAGGCCTGTTAGGACGTGTCTTTGCCCGTTTAATAAAAGCCAGATGCGGCCTTGTGTTTCTGCAGCCTGGACCTTGATGTTCTCGTCGGTCATCAGGTACCCGTCGTTTTGTATGATCTTTTTTTGCTCTTCGATCAAAAGGTCGATGCTGCAGCGGCTGCACTTCTCTGATGCAGCGCTGTTTGACACAGACTCGTAATCAGCTGTAACATTCGCAGCATATGAAATGCCCTTGCCAAAGCCCTTTTCGCGTTTTAGCCGTATCAACAGATTGCACGTGTTTGCAGAAACGCCCTTTACCAGGAGCTTGACTGGGATTTCCGCCTCATCGCGTATGTCAGAAGGCGGATAGTAGATAACGGACTCTCCGGTATCCCGCGGATGGTATTCGGCGCTGTCCGAGCGGCCTATCTTGAACGCGCCTTTTTCCTCTGGCGGCCCTTCTATAATCCAGGTTATACGCGGCTGTATTTTGGCCTGCAGCAGATGCGCCGTGCCATGCACACAGGTGACAGCTATCAGCGCGGTGTCCCTGATGGCAAGCTTGATGGGCAGGCCGTCGTTTCGGCGGAATGTCTGCTGGTTGCGCGGATAGACCAGCCTGACTTCGATGCTGTCTGATATGACTGGATTGCTGGACTGGGCTTCCAACTGCAGACAATTAGGTACATTGGTCATAAAAGTATGCTTTCAGATTGGATTAAAGATAACCAGTGTGCAGAGTCCTTGTGATCAGGATTGTCATATCACGCTACTGCGACGAATTAAGGCAGATAGTTTTTGACGTGTTTGGCCCTCAGGTCAGCATTGACAAGCAGGACATCATCCTTCCTGATGAAACCGATGTTCAGAAGGCCAAACAGGCGCTGGAGCGTGTCCTGTCAGAAAGGCGCGTAGAAGACTATGTCGTTGCAGAGAATACCGAGGATCCTACGGAGCTGGCCATCCTGAAAAAGGGCGACATCGAGCAGCTGGGCCTGTATCTTTGCAGCTTTTGCATGATGGCTTTTAACACCGAAGTCGAGCGCAACCTGCACCAGCGGGTCCATTATTTCGGGTTCGCTTAACGACGAGCATCCGATTTAGATGAATGGTTGCAGAAATATGAATAAATCAGTTGTCCAAGCATGATAATTCTAAAATTTCCTCTCACTATCACCAAAACCCATGTAAACACAATTCTTTTATACTAAAAACTTCTAACTAACAGCGATGAAGCCAACAACCGATGCTTAAAGTTGGCGCTTGGCGGCAAAGGAAAGCAAAACTGCATCGGAAAGGTATGTTAGCATACTGCGGCTTTGACGGCATGGGCTGTAACAGGTCGTTGGTGCAGGATCGCCAAGCGCCGTAAACTCCCCTTCTTTGCAAATATCACGGCGCATAGTCCATCAGGTATTCCGGCGGCTTGTCGAGGTTTTTGCTGTCCACCCTCACCAGGACGCTTACCCAGTAGCTGAAGGATGAGGGATTTCCAATGTATGTCGATTCCACCGGGAACTGGACGCTGTTGTCCGGCATATCCGATATTCTCGCAATCGGGACCGCGTATCTTTGCAAAGTTTCGTCGTAGACGGCAAAATACCAGCCCTTCTTGGGAAAGTTTGAATCGGCTGCAAAGTTTGGCATGAAAACGGTGTAAACGTGGTCGCTTGTTATGATATGCCACACATAGTTTGTCTCGTATTTTTCATTCAGGTTTGGATTGCCTGCAAGCTCGATGGTGAGAAGGAAGGCGCCATCGATCTTTTTCACCGAGGCTGCAAGGATATCATGATAGCCCCGGACCTCCGGCACGATATCGGCCTCATACTCTTGGACTGCCACCGCATCATCGCGCTTGTCCTGTATCCTGCTTTCAGGGCCGTTGTAATAGCCAAGGTCAGACGTTACGTGCTGGCCTGTCCTGCCAGATATGCCGGTAAGAAGCGCGGTTAGAAGGAAAGCCAGGACCGCGGCAGCGATGGCAATGGCCGTGTATGCCTTCAACAACCAATATGGGCAAGGGCGGTATTTCCATGTTTTTCAGAATCTGACGCGCGGGGTCTGGTAGTTTCCGATGTCGTATCCGGCCTGGCGCAGGTACTTTAGGCTCAGCTTGTAAACGATCTCGTCGTGTCCTGCCGCTTCAAGGACTCGCGACCAAGAGACCTCGCCGGTTTTGCGGATTTCTGAAGACAGGATCTCGGCAGCCTGCCTTGCTTCTTGCCGGCACTGGTCAAACGTCTTGCCGTTGCTGTACGCCTTGACCCGCGGATCGCAGCTGTCCAACATGCAAGACAGGCCAACAAGAGATTTAAACGGTGCCTTAGATCCAAAAACTGGCGAGCTAGCATAAAACCGATCATCATGGCCGGCGGCATATCCGCTGCCCTGGCAGCGTATTTTGTACTTTCGCTGTACGTGCTGCCGCAGTCCTATCTTGATTCCGTCCGGGTTCCAAAGCCCGAACCCGTCATCACCGGCGTTACGCTTCCCGACTCCATCCAGCTGGGCCAGGCATTTACCCTGCATGTCACTGCCACCAACACAGGAGATCACGCCGACATGCAAATAGTCTCCATGGCGTTTCCAAACCTGACAAGGACCGACGGCGCTGTCACGGTGCAGAAGCATGACTTTAAGCAGACTCCTGTATTCATCAAGCAAGGCCAGCAAATAGGTGCAGGGTACGTAGGCCCCCAGCGGGTTGTGGCTGCCCAGTACCCTTCAGTCGAGGCGTCAAACCGGCCCTGGGAAAAAGGAGTTACGTCCAGCATCGAGCTTTCAGTCACGCCAGAATCAGAGGGACGGTTCGTCATTTTCATCAAGGCCATCGGCCTGCCGCACAACGGTGATCAGGCCCACTGGCCGGCCGGCGGCATCATCGACCATCAGGATGAGTTTGTTTCCGTGTATTCTGTCGACGTGACAAAGACTTAAAATTGTTCAAGACCAAACTACAGGTATTGAACTACTTTGAGCGCGGCACGCTGGCCAGGATGCATGACCCCGGCCGGAAAGTCGTTATAGGCTACGCGCTGGTAAGCATCGGAATACTGCTTGCCGCATCCGGTGGCACGTGGGATGTGACAAACCACCTGCTGAACAAGCCGGAGACCTTTTTTGCGCCGCCCCATGCCGTGCTTTATTCGGGAGCCGCATCGGCGCTGGCCGGAGCTATTCTGGTTGTATCAGCGTCCCGGTCTACCGGCAAGTTTGACTGGTCCGCCAAGCTGGTCATAGCCGGAGCAGCCCTGCTGATCTCTGCCGGGCCCATTGACTTTGTATGGCATTCCGCCTTTGGTCTTGACGGGCTTTTGAGCCCGCCCCATTCGGTGCTGGTAAGCGGCATGGTAACCAGCAGCATTGCTGCGCTGGCCGGCATGATCCGGTCGTATCCGCAAATCGAGCGCAGCAGGATTCTTCCGGCAGGCTTGGTAGTGATTGCCGTGCTTCCAGTCTGGATCTCTGTTGCAGGCATATTGCATGTGTTCTCGCTCCCGTTTTCACGCACGGCATATTTCGATTTCAATCCGGATCCAAACTTTGCGGCGGTTCTTGCGACGCTGGGCTTTCCGTTTGTAACGGCTGCAACATCATACACATCGTGGGCCCTTGCAGGAAGAAGGTTTGGGGTCCTGTCTGCAACCGCGGCTGCATTTATCTTCATCAACACGTTCACGTCAATAGTACCCAACACGTCAATTGCAGATACAATCCCGTTCTATGTCTTGACGATTGTTCCGCTGGTGATGGCAGACATCATCCTGTCCAAATGGAGGTCTGCTAAAGCGTTGCTTGTTGCCGGCGCGCTGTCAGGCATCGCGTTCTTTATGCTCTACTATCCGCTGATCACCCACACGTACAACAAGATCGATGCACAAAAAACAGTCTGGGCCAGCCTGACAGCCGTGATTTACTTTGAAATGATGAAATCAGTCTACCCTCTGGTGGTGGTCCCGGCCGCGGCCATGGGCATGCTGGGTGCAATAGTCAGCGAGAGGATGGTCCGCCGGGCCGCTTTGGCCGGCCTGCGCTGACTTAAAGGATAAATTGTTGGCCGGCATTCCGTTGATCCGGCCGATGCAGAACCATGAAACGCCGTACAGGGTTGTTCCTTACGACAAGAATGCAGCCACATTCTACCTGAAGGATTGCCTGGCTGGTTTGAACGAGAACCTTGACGAGAAATCCGTTGACGTCGTAGTCACGTCGCCTCCGTACAACATCGGCATAAACTACAGCCGGTACCGCGACAGCCTGCCCCGCGAGGAGTATCTGGCATGGCTTGAAAAAATAGGCCAGTCAGTCAAACGTGTGCTTGCCGACGATGGCTCGTTCTTTTTGAACGTTGGGAACAAGCCCAAAGACCAGTGGATAGCCTGGGATGTCGCATGCGTTCTTCGAAAGCATTTCGTTTTGCAAAACGTCATCCACTGGGTCAAGTCAATTGCCATAAGCAAGAAAGACGCTGGCGATTACCCCAACATAGCCGGCGACATAGCTGTGGGCCACTTCAAGCCCATAGTCAGCAACAGGTTCCTAAACGACTGTCAGGAGTACATCTTTCATTTCACAAAGAACGGCGACGTCAGGCTGGACAAGCTGGCGGTGGGCATACCATACCAGGACAAGACCAACATCGGCAGGTGGAAGGCCGCAAAGGAAGACCGGCGCGACCGGGGCAATACCTGGTTTATCCCGTACGAGACGGTCAGGAGCAGAAAGGACAGGCCGCACCCCGCTACATTTCCTGTCATGCTGCCGGAGATGTGCATAAAACTGCATGGCAAGGCAAGGCTGGCCGTCGACCCCTTTGCGGGCATCGGCTCGACAGCAGTGGCCTGCAAGAACCTTGGTATCGCGTTTGTCGGCTTTGAGATAGACAGAGAATACCTAGATGCCGCAATACTCAGGCTTTTGTAGCAGAGATCATCATCACAGGATTTCTGGACAGCATCATGGTGCCCGTCGTCACCTTGCGCGCCTTGGATATTGTTACCTGTGTTACATCAACGTCCTGCAGGTTCAGCTCGTTGACGGCAGACAGCGCGTGGTACATCGTCTCAATCAGGATGGTGTCGATTACTATTCGGCCGCCCTTCTTCAGCCTGTCGGCAGCCAGCTGTATGACCTGTTTAGTATCGCCCCATGTCCCGCCAACGACCACGGCGTCCACCTGCGGCAGCGACGGCAAGGCATCCTGGGCCTTTGCCAGTATCACCTGGGCATCGACGCCAAACTTTTGCAGGTTTCTTTTTGTCAGCTCAACGGCGTTGCTGTCAAAATCAATGGCGTAGACGGCGCCCCTTGTCTGCAGGCAGAGCTCGACGGTTATGCTGCCGCTGCCGCATCCGACATCGATGGCTGAATAACCCTCCTTCAGCCGCAGCTTGCTGATGGCAAGGGCCCTCACGTCCTCCTTTGTTATCGGAACATCGTCTGTCCGCTCGAAAAGCTCGTCAGGAATCCCAGGCGTGCGGTAATCCCACATACACGCAATACCCGAATGCCTGTATTTATTTTAAAACCAGATTCTGGTGCAGCGCCGTAAAGACTATGATCATGAATACAAGGTGCATGAAAATGAACGGTATGATGCCATCGTATGAAGCCTTTTTCCGTATTTCTTTTGGCAATCCTTTGGCCATGCCCCTTCCGATACCCACCGATATCATGAACAGGACAATGGCTATCCCTAGAGCAATGCTCACTGAAGTGGTTTGGTCTGCCTCCGGCTGGATTACGAATCCAGCGATGACGCCGGCTATTACGCCAAGGGCAACCCGCATGTAGTAGACTTTGTTAATGCCATCCAATCGAAACTGTCTTTCATGTCATTGATTACAGCCGGTAAAAATCCTTACGGTTTTATTGCCAGCCCATCTTTTGCTTGTAATAGCTTGCCAGCTTGGCATGCCGCATCCTTTCAGCAGAATTCTCGGCCTCATCCATCTTGTGCAGATGAGTCCTGAACTGGTAGAGATCACACATGCAGACGCCGGTCACCGGCTTGTACTTTAACCGTGAAATCTCGTGCTTTTTGTGATTAGAGTACATCATCAAGAGTTTGGGAATTGCCTTGCTTGCCACTATCCCTCCGATAACAAGGTACATCGTCGGCCCGGATGCAAAGGCATGGTATGGATTCACGTTTGCAACGAACTGCAGATACAGGATTGGCACCAGAATCGAGGCGATCACACCGCCAAAGGTTGCAATGGCAGCCAGGCGCGTCATCGTGTCGTACTGCGCCACCTCTTGTTCGAACTGGTCTATGAGTTTCTCGTACTTTGGATCAAGCTTGCCTTTCTCTTCATCTGTAGATAGCGTCGAGGAGGAAGTCTGCATTTTGTATCATAACGGCGATCTTCCTAATTAAGTTTATTTTGCCGGACAATTTTCTTTCAATTTTTCAATTACATCCTGCAAAATCCAAATTCTAACATTTATCTTTGAGAAGACATGGCATTATTGCACACAGCTAGAAATTTCTTATATCAAAAGATTATAGGAATTTGCATTTACTGGACAAATTATTATAATTACTAGATTTTTTCCATCTCATCTTCATCCAAGAATTGGGTGATATACGGTGCCTCTTATGTGGATTTTAGCATCTTAATGTTAATATCTCGCAATTTTTCTTATATGATAATGTGGAAATTAGCACCAGGACTAACAGAAGACAGGTACTAAAGTTTCAAAGCCAGAGGCTTGAGAACGTGACGCCGGAACTTTTAGCCAAGTCTGCCTGGGTTACCACCGCCTTGGCAATGATATTTGCTCTGCCGCCGCTTGGGGTGTTCATCACGCTTTACGAACTTGGCTTTGGCATTGCCGTTGCATCCGTGATGGGCTTTGGCCTTCACTTTGCCATACTGGTCTTCGCCAGAAGAATTTCAGCAGTATTATCAAAGCTGTTTGATTAACAATCCCGGCTTTTGCCGATTCCTTTTTGTCTGAATATTTGCAAATTGTCCTTTTTCCATATATCCGAAAACAAAACTAATGATTTTTATAAAGTACCGTAGGATTGAGGGCGTAGTCCATGGCCAACAAGGTAAGCATACCCAACAAGATCTTTGGCACCGTTCTGGCTCACAGCCTTAGAGGCAAGATGCTTTCAAGAAGCGAGTTTCAGACTCTTGCAGAGGCAAGGGACATAGAAGAGCTTGTCACAAGGATGAAGAATACCATTTACCTTGACGCGCTTGCCAAGCTTACAAAACCATACTCCGCGGAAAAGGTGGAGGGGGCCCTTCGCGAGCATCTTGTTAACACGCACGCCAAGATGGTTACCCTTGCAGGCGGCGCTGCGGTGCTGAATGCTTATTTTGTCAAGTACATAACATGGAACCTGAAGATAGTCTTGAAGGGCAAGGCCCTTGGCAGGACCTACGAAGAGCTGCTGCCCAAGGTCAACCTGAGGGCAGAAGAGCTTGTGGGCAGGAGGGACCTGGTAGTCAAGGCGCTGGTTGCCAAGGACTTTGATGAGGCCGTTGCCTCGCTGGCAGGAAGCGAGTTTGGGGAGGACGCCCGCAAGGCTGCAGCAGCATACAAAGAAAAGGGCGACGTGAGGCTGTTTGACACTTATCTTGACCACGCATTTTACAAATATCTGGACAAGGCACTGTTCTCAGAATCCAAGCTGCAGGACGTACAAAAGCTGACAACCGTGGACATCGATGCGTACAACGTGCTTTCGACGCTGAGAGCCAAATTCTGGGGTCTAAGTTCGGCTGAAACAAACGAGCTTATCGTCACCACCACTACCAAGATAACAAGAGATACCCTGCACAAGATGATGAGCGCAGAAAAAATCCAGGAAGCAATCGGCGAGCTTGGAAATACCGCCTACAGAGATTTGATACCCAAAAGCGCTGCAAACGACATCGACGCCATCATGCAGCTAGAGGCAGGCTTTGAACGGGCTTCGCTTCGCAGGATCATGGCTTCGTACAGGACCGTATTCACGCTGGGCAACATGCTGGCTTCGCTGAAACTGATGTCCTTTGAGATCAGAAACCTGGCGGCAATTGCAGCCGGCGTAGAGCAGAGGATACCCACAGACAGGATCATGTCCAGTCTGGTCAAGATAGAGCAGTAACAACGGATCCTTTGTTTTTAGCCTACGGTGTATTGTAAAAAATTACTTGGAAGGCTTGTCTTCCTTCCAGACCAAGTTGGTGTACAGCATGCGCGGAACCAGCTTCTTGAACTGGACGCCGTCAGACTTGTACCACTTGGGGAACCATTCGTACAGGTGCAACCTGATGGTCTGGATGTAGACTATCAGGCCCTCGATCATCATGATGCCGATGTTGCCGCCGACGAGTATTGCAAGGCCGCCGCCATGCGCATACGAGTTGTTGACAGTGACCAGCAGCGCGGTGTGCACCAAAAGCATGATACCGATTCTAGAGTAGCTGATGGTGTTGGCCAGCATCTCTATTGTCCTGACCATCACGGTCTCGACAATAATGCCCACAAGGCCGCCGCTCTCCGACTCCTTGCCATGGGCTTTGAGGTGCTTCTCTTCCTTCATGCCGCCCATTATGGCAACGCCGATGCACGCAAATATCACAGGAGGCCCAGCCTTTGCCACGATGCTTACCGTGACCCACTTGCCAAACAGGAAGGTCAGCCACGGCACCGGCTCATTGTGCTCAGCAAGGAACATGCCAATGATGTCATACTTTGCGCCAATAGCAGCCAGGATCATCGAAACGACAGCAAGGTACTGGATGATGGCAGGAATGTCATGAGTGAAAGCCAGCAGCTTGTTACCCATGCGCAGGTCGGCCCGCAGTCTCAGGAAGAACGCCATCAGCAAGTGCATTATGCCTATGGCTATTGATACCTTGAGTATCTTGATGACCTGGTCGAAGGACAGCTCGCCAACTGACAAGAGGCCAAGCACAGGGCTAAGCGGCTCAACTATGTCTTTTAGCACGGCTATATGATCCATATGGAAACCAAACATCTCTCCGGTTCCAAGGCCTGCCACTGCTGCGGCAAGTCCGCTGGCCATGATTAGAGTCCCCCAGAGTTTTAGGCGGCCGTTTCCACGAATCCTGAACAGCGTACCAAGGCCCAGCAGCAAAAGACCGTGACCAAAGTCTGCAAACATCAGGCCGTAAAAGACTGGCCAGACAAACGAGATTATCGGAGTCGGGTCAACCTCGCCGTACCTTGGGAGGCCCTGAGTCTCGGTGACTACTTCAAAGTTCTTGGTATAACTCTTGTTAGTAAGAAGCGTCGGCATTGATGGCTTGCCCTGATCGTGCATGTCCACCGCGATTCCCGAATCCTCGACGACGGAGACATAGTCGCCGGCCAGCTTTTTGAATTTCCCCTCCATTTCTTTGGGGATGTAACCCTCTATTACCGCAAAGTTCCTCGTGCCGGCCGGTTTTCTGGTGGTTTCAAGCACGTCCTTGGCCATGCCGGCGGCTTCCCTGAGGGAAAGAACCTGTGTGATGATGGATTGCCGTAGTTTTTCAACTTCCTTGTCTATCTCTTCGGACTTGGCTTCCAGCTCCTTGAGCTTGGCCGTAGCCTGCGAGTATGCCACGCTTGGATTCTGTGGCATGTTGGCAGGGATCTGCAGCGGGTTGACGCCGAAACTGCGAAGAACCTTGCCTATTCTTTCTGCATCCTCGGCTGAGCCAACAATGGTCAGGCCGACCTTTTTCTCGTTTAATTTAGTGGAATAAATTGCCAGGTCTTCGAGGCTCTTTCTTACCTCTGCCTCGTCCGTGGCATCGATTACAAACATTCCGGCATAGAATTTCTGCAGCTTGCCAAGGCTTGTAAGGTCAAGATTGATGCCGGCGGCATTCTCTGTTATAGCTGCAAGGGTGTTGTATTCCTCCAGCATCTTTGTTATCTTGTTGCGCTCTTCTAGCACCTTCCTTGGACCTTCAAGGGTTTTTGTGCTCCTGTCTTCCAGGTCTGCAATAAAGCTCTGGATGTCGTTGATGTGGTAGTCGGTTTTGCCCTTTGGCGCGCCCTTGAACATGGTTGCAAGGACGCCAGCTTCTGCCGGGATTCCCAGCGCCTTGACTGCTTCGTCTATATCCTGATACAGTTTCTGCGCCTTGAGCAGGAGGTCATCATAATAAGGGTTAATGTGATCAGAGGGGCTCTGTATAGGGTGGAACCATTCAAGTTCGGCCAGTTTGCTTACGGCTTCCTGCGTTTCAATCCTTGGCAGGATAATAGTGGCCTTCATTAGTTTGGCTAGACCCATACTCAGTAGGGTGTCACGACGATCTCTTTAAAATCCTTTCTGTGAGGTAGTTGGCTGATAAATTTGTTGAAAAATGGAAAAGAGAAGAAAAGTGATCGTCTTTGACGATCTGTTTTTAGCTCTGGCCGAGGATGATGAACATCATGACTATACCGTAGATAGCGATTGACTCGACCATACCTACGATAATGAACACGCTGGATTGCATCTTTGGGTTTTCACTGATCGCTGCCAGACCTGCCGCACCTACGAAACCAAGACCGAAACCAGCGCCAAGTGCCGCCAGACCGAAGGCGATACCTGCAGCCAGGAACTTGAAAGCACCGGAACTTGTGCCTGCAGCTGCCTCTCCTTGTGCATATGCAGCTGGGTTTGCGAAGGCGATGCCTGCAAACGCAACTGCTGCGAGAAGTGTCAAAAATGAAATTGCGCCTCGTCCTTTAAGTTGCATCTTCATTAAGGCTTCGACACTGAAAGCCCTATTTATTTATAACTACAATGTAATATTGATAATTTATGATCCTAATTTCCAGCGTAGAAAGATGTAAAAATTGAGAAAAAGGTGTTGTTAGACCTTGGACAGGGCTTTGCGCCTGCTCTGAGCGATCTCGTCCTGGATCTTTTGTGTCATAGAATCCCGTTCTGCGCTCAGCTGGACCTTGGCCTTTTCAAAAAGTTTTGATGTATCGTCTGTCATGCGCTGCTTGCCGCCTCCGACTCTGCTACCTTCTTCTTGTCAAGGACTACTTTAACCTTCTTGAGCCTGACGAACTCTTCCCGCTCGCGCTCTTCCAGCGTGGCCTTGATGAAGTAGATGGCGTCCTGGTACTGCGGGATGATGACGTACTCTAGTGCGTTTATCAGCTTTTGCGTGCGCTCAAGCTCCTTTGCAAGGCTGAATATGGCGTTTTCGTATTCCGCTGCTTTGCACACGCCAGGTAGCATGTTCTTGATAAGCTTTGACGCCTTGTCCACCGATGCGTTGGTTTCTATAAAACCGTAGGAGAGATGCTGGCCGCCTTCCCTGGTTTTGACCTGCAGCGTTGGTATCTTGACGTCCACGATGCGCCTTACGTTGACGTCTACTTCCATGACGCTGGGTGTAGAATCGGAGATGGATTCCAGAGTGGTGGTGCCAAGGGACATGTATGCCGTATAGACTGCAGAATAGATCTCGCCCAGCGGAGACCAGATGTCTTCTCTGGCCTTGTTGGCCTCTTCTATCATTTCGTCTATCTTTTTGAGCAGGACCTCGCGCTTGTCATCCAGAATCTTGTGTACCATCTTGGCTACCTGCATGGAGCGTCGAATCTTGATCAGTTCGATCTTGGTTGCGGTAACCTTTTTTCCGAAGGACATTATTTGTTACCTTTGTAGTATTGCTTGACGTGTTTTTCCTTGATCTTGGTCAGCTCGCCTTCTGGAAGGGTGGACAGCACTTCCCAAGCCCGGCCCAGTGTTTCATCAAGGTTTCTGTTTTCATCCGCTGCCTGCTTTAGGAAGTAATTCTCAAACATGTCGCCAGCATCCAGGTACTTTAGGTCGGTTCCTGTCAGGCCTGCGCGACCGACGATCTCTGCCAGAGCGCGCACTTCTTGGGCCCTGGAATACAGGTCGTACAGCTGGTTTCCGACCTCCATGTGGTCAGACCGGGTCTTGCCCTCGCCGACGCCGTCCTTCATGAGCCGTGAAAGCGACATGAGCACGTTGACCGGCGGGTATACGCCCTTTCTGAAAAGGTCGCGGCCAAGAACGATCTGGCCCTCGGTGATGTAACCGGTAAGGTCTGGAATTGGATGTGTAATATCGTCTGCCGGCATGGACAGGATTGGCACCTGTGTCACGCTTCCGTTCTTGCCCTTGATCCTGCCTGCACGCTCGTAGTTGTTGGCAAGGTCCGTATACAGATAACCTGGATATCCCTTTCTGCCTGGGACTTCTTCTCTAGCCGCGCTGATCTCTCTTAGAGCCTCGGCATAGTTGGTCATGTCTGTCAGGATGGCCAGAACGTGCATTCCAAGATCGTATGCAAGGTATTCTGCTACTGTCAATGCCACCCTTGGTGTGATGATTCTCTCGATGGCCGGGTCGTCTGCCAGGTTGAGGAACAGGACGCTGCGCCTGAGTGCGCCGGACTCTTCCAGACTGCGCTTAAAGTACTGCGCTTCTGAATACTGCACACCGATGGCTGCAAACACCACTGCAAAGTCTTCCTTGGTTCCGACGACCGTCGCCTGACGGGCTATCTGAGCTGCAAGAATGTTGTGCGGCATTCCAGAGCCGGAGAATATGGGAAGCTTTTGGCCCCTGACCAGAGTTAGCATGCCGTCGATGACGGACACACCGGTCTGGATGAACGATGTCGGGTACTCCCTGCGTTCGGGGTTCATGGGCTCGCCGTTAACATCCAGGAACCTGTCTGCAATTGGGTCTGGCAGGCCGTCGTTTGGCCTTCCCAGTCCGTCAAATACCCTGCCCAGCAGTTCCTGCGAGACTGGCATCTCCATGGTCCTGCCAAGGAACTTGGCCTTGGTTCCAGTGATGGTAAGTCCGGTCGTGCCCTCGAATACCTGGACGATGGCCTTGCCAAAGCCCACTTCAAGGACCTTCCCTAGTCTGCGCTCTCCTTCTGACGTCTCGATCTCGACCAGCTCATCAAAGGACGCCTTGGTGATACCGTCAATTACCATCAGCGGGCCTTTGATCTCTGCTACCTTTGTGTATTCAACACCTGCTGTTGTTTCAGGCAACTACTTTTACCTCCTCTGTCTTTGCGCCACCTGCACTCAGTTTGCGGAACTGCTCATCCAGATCTTTGTCAAGGTCCTGTAATTTCTGCAGCTGATCCTCAGGTATTTCGAACTTGGCCTTCAAAAGCTGTGTGATGATGGGCATTGCCCTGATGTCTGCAAGCGTGACATCCGACTTGAGTGCTTTCTGCGCTTCCTTGAAGAACTTGACCATAAGTTTTACCAGCTTGACCTGCTTCTCGGGTCCACAGTACGTGTCAATCTTGTCAAACGAGTTCTGCTGCAGGATGCCAATCTTGATCATCCTGGCGACTTCAAGCACGAGCTTTTCTTCGTCTGGCAGGGCCTCAGGTCCAAGCAGCCTGACGATTTCCTTCAGTGTATCTTCTCTTTGCAGGATATGGTAGGATTCTGCCCTAAGCTCGTACCATTCTGGCGAGATGTTTTCCTTCCACCACTTGGAGACGTCTTCCAGATATCCTGAGTAAGACTGCATCCAGTTGATGGATGGGTAGTGTCTTGAATACGCCAGCCTTGTGTCAAGGGCCCAGAATGTCTTGATGAATCTGATGGTATGCGTTGTTACCGGCTCTGTAAAGTCTGCTCCTGACGGCGAGACTGCTCCCACCAGGGTTACCGAACCGGCCCTGTCTGGTGAACCAAGGGCTCGTACACGACCGGCCCTTTCATAGAACTCTGCAAGGCGTGATGCCAGGTAAGATGGGTACCCTTCTTCTGCGGGCATCTCCTCAAGACGGCCGGACATTTCTCTGAGTGCCTCGGCCCATCGGCTGGTAGAGTCTGCCACAAGCACCACGTCGTAGCCCATGTCGCGGTAGTATTCGGCCATGGTTACTCCTGTGTAGATGGATGCCTCTCTTGCAGCCACTGGCATGTTGCTGGTATTGGCTACCAAGACTGTCCTTTCCATCAGCGGCCTGCCGGACCTCGGGTCCATCAGGTGCGGGAACTCGACAAGCACCTCTGTCATTTCGTTGCCACGCTCGCCGCATCCAATGTATACGACTACCTTGGAGTCGGCCCACTTGGCGATCTGGTGCATGGTTACCGTCTTGCCGGTGCCAAATCCACCGGGGATGGCTCCAGTTCCGCCCTTGGCTATAGGGAAATAAGTATCGATAACTCTCTGGCCGGTGACAAGCGGTACAGTCGGGTCATACCTTTCAGCATAGGGCCTTGGCTTTCTTACAGGCCACTTGTGGTACATCTTTAGTGGGGTCTTGACGCCGCTCTTTTCAGTTGTAGCAATGATATCTTCAAGGTCATAATCTCCCTCATTAGCGATATCCACGAGTTTTGCGTCTTTTGCATGGTCTGGTGGAACCAAGATGCTGTGCTTGAGCAGTGGTGTTTCATCCACCGTTCCAAGTATAGAACCGGGTCCCACGTCGTCGCCTTTCTTCATGCTTGGCTTGAAGTGGTATTTCTTTTTCATGTCCACAGGCGTGGTTTGAATTCCCCTTCCAATGAATGCGCCTGACTTTTGTGCAATTTCCTCAAGCGGCCTCTGGATACCATCATATATCTTGCCTATGATGCCGGGCCCGAGCAGCACTGATAACGGCTGGCCAGTTCCCACCACCGGCTCGCCGGGCTTCAAGCCCGACGTAGACTCGTAGACCTGAATGAATGCTATATCGCCGGTGAGCCTGATGACTTCACCTATCAGCTTTGATTCGCCGACTTCGACGGTTTCATACATTTTAGCGGCAGACATGCCGTCTGCCTTGACAGCAGGACCGCTAACCCAAACAATACGACCTTTTACTACCATTTACTCTTCCTCTCCTGTTGCTCCTCTCAGCATCCGTGCAATGTTTTTCCTTATTAAAGGTTTGAGTCTTTCAATCCGAGAATCAAGGGTATTGTCAAACGTCATCGTGCCGTCGGCCGACTTGACGCGGACGCCACCTATGGCGTTTATGGGCTGGTCTGAAAGCCTTGCCTTCATTCTGCTGCTCTTCTTTGTAGAATCTGTGATTATCTTCTTGACCAGTTCTGAGTCGTTCTTGTTGCATTCAACTGTAACCTCATCTGAACCCACCAGCGGCAGGCTTTCCTCGACGATCTTGGTCATCAGTGCCTTGTAGCTTTCCTCCTTGCCTGAAGACAGCAGCCGGGCACGGGCCTTTTCAAAAGCCTCGTTGACGTTATTTTCGATCATGAGAAGTTCTTTGTTACGGGCGTTGAGCCGGCTGGAGCCAACAATCTGTCTCTTGAGGTTCTCTGCCTGCTTTTTGGCAGACTCGATTATCTTTGTGCGCTCCGCTTCCAGTTTACCTCTGGAAGCCTCAAGGTTCTTCAGCGATTCCTGATAAGCAGAATCGATTTCTGAAATTAACTCGGTCTCTTTCTTAGATAAAACTTTGTTTATGGTTCGCTCTAGGGCAGAATTCGAACTCATACTCGAAATTGTTTGCCAGTTCCACGTGATTTTAACCTTTTGATGGCTTACTGGCTCTGCGCAAGCCGGCTTTCCAGTTTCTTTATGAAGGCGCCGATCCGCATCATGTGGCCGCCGTACCAATACACCTTGCCGCACGCAGGGCATTCAAAGAATTCGTGCTGATGTTCCAAGACTGCTGCCGGAACCTTGTTTCTTATCTGCTCGGCAGTCCTGTTTTCAAGCAGCGTGTTGCAGGCGGTGCACCTTGAGCCTATCCCCTGTGCCTTGATAGACCTTATGTCAAGCTTTGAGAAGATATGTGCAAGATCATCGAGATCGCTGGCTCCTTTAACCAGGATGCCCCTTCCTCCCGCCGCCACCACTCTTTTGAAAAGGTCCCTGTCGGCTGTTACGATGATCCTCTGCTGGGCGATTCCAAGCTTGAGCACTTCATCGTCTGAGGTATGGACCATATACACAGTGTCAAAACCAAGAATCCGCAGTTTCCTTGCGACGCTTCCCAGCATCGCGTCGGCCAGAAAGGCCGGGTCATTCAGTGACGGATGACGCCTCGCTGCGGCATTCGTCGCAGATGAAATGCCCGTCTTCATACAGCAGATAGTCAGACCATTCACCGCATTCATCGCAAAAGCCGGAAACCTTGCCCGACGGTGTAAGACCCAGCTCGCCCCTTATTATGGCGGCCTTTTCAGAGACGACATCTACCAAGTCCGGCGTCACGGCGATAACGTCAGAAGCGGAGATGATCCCTACCAGTCTCTTTTTGTAGACCACTCCAAGACGCTTGATGTTATGTTTCCTCAAGAGGCGTGCAGCTTCGGTGATGCTTTCTTCGCTTTCTATGGTATGGATCTCCTTCATCACATCGGAGGCCTTGATTTTGCTGGGTTTGGCATCGTTTGCCACGCTGTTTACTACTACATCATAGTCTGTTACCAGCCCTACAGGCTTGTCCTTGTCCATGATGATGATGCTGCCTATCTCTTCATCCTTCATTTTTTTCGCAAGGACCTGAACGTTGTCGGCAGGAGAGGCTGTAACAACAGGGCTGTTCATAATATCCCGCACAAGTACTCTCGTCGTCATGCCGGGTTCCGCATGCTCTCTTACTGGTTTTTTAACCACGACGAGTAAGCTGCCTTGGTTTTTAATTACCTTTACTGCCCGTTAGCTGCTGGACACCAAGTCCATCTTGCTTGAAGGGGGCTCGCCTCTAGCTGTAAAGGAGATTTTGGACTGGCCGTTTGGCAACGACCTTACAAAATCATCAAGGCTTATGCTCTTGACAGACTCTGAAGTTGTTTCGTCGGCCGCGGCAACAAGCTCAGCCTTGACCTTCTTGGCGACGTTCATCGGATCAAGGCCGCCCTGCAGAAGGACTGCGTATACCAGCGATCTTTTCTTTATTGCATCGGCCGGGCCGCAGACGAGCACTTCCCTGCCGTTCAGCTGTGCAATACCTACGGCAAGCCGGACCTCGATGCCCTTGATGTAGTTTCGCTTGCCCTCGATTACAAACGAGCCCTTGGGAAGAAACTGGCCGGTCGGGGCGCCCTTCTTCACCTGCTCTGGCAGCACCCAGTATGCATCGGCACTGGACAGCCCGTCTTTCCAGGCCCTGCTGAAGGAGACCGTTGCCTGAGCAACCTGCTGCAGACTCTGATCGATGTTCCCTTCCTTTGCTGCTGATGCCGCGTTCTTTACAATGAAAAACGGTGAGCCATGGACCTCGGCATGGAACACAATGTCGTTTTCAGTCAGGTACTTGCGTATCAGTGCAGAATTGGACGATGCGTCGCGTCCGCCGATGGCCAAAAGGCCATCCGTGGTGATGAACCACCGATACCGTTCAAACCATTCCTTGGAGGTTTGCTTCTGTACTGCCATCTTTTTGTGTATGGCAGCAGTCTTGCTGCGCAGCTTTTCAATTTCGCCCAACAGTCTGGCACTGGCTTCTTCTATCGACGCGTTGCCGCGTTCAAGCTCCTTGGCGCGGGCAAAGAGCATCGAAGCCAGCTTGGCAAGGTTGGACTGAAGCTCGACTCGCTCGTCGGCCACTTTGACGTACTTGATTCCCTTTTCAAAGGTTGTTTCGGCAGAATTTGCGGCCAGCACATCTTTGAACTTGTTTTCGTCTGATCCGCTGTACGAAAGTGTCATCAGTTCGTCGGCCAGCTTCCGTATCCTGGCAGCCTTTTGCAGGACGGCATCCTTGGCCTTGTTCTGTTCTGCAAGGTCATGCTCCAGCACGGCGATCTGCCGGTCTATTTCAACCGTCCGGGTGCTGCGTCCCTCGCTGAGTATCTCGTTGCTGAGCACTTCGTCGAGGGCATCCATATAACTTCCAACGGGTTTTGTGGTCAGCTTCTTGGCCTCTTCAGTCATGACGGGAAACGAGTCCTGGGGCTTTCCGTCCCGATCGATGACCACCACAGGTTCGTGGTTTTTGCCCGAGCTGATGTCCGTTACAAGGCTCTGTATGGTCTCGTATATCCTGCGCACTTCATCATCGGTAAGGTCCGCCGTCTGCTTTGCCGGTATGCCTGCCCTCTTTACGACTTCTTCGACGAACTTTTTGGGCATGGAAACGCTTCTTCCAATCCAGCGCGGCACATCCAGGCCCTTGGCTTCTTTTTGCATGGAAGACAGCTGCTCAAGTGTAAGTTGAAATACATCGATCCCCCTGGTGGGAGGGAACGCATAGCGGAGACCCGCCTTCAGCGTTCTATGCCTGACCTCTATGGGGTTGAGTATGGCCAGTATCTGCATGTTTTCGTCGCACACTATCAGGTTGCCGCCGCCAAAGAACTCGGCGATGACCATCCGGATCCTGCCATCTGGCTGCTTGAATTTCATTGAAACGATGCGCTCGATGCCGGCCTGCTCGATTGACTCGAATCTGGCGCGCTCGATCTCGCCTTGCATCATCTTTTCCAGGCTGTTTTCTTCCATGGTCTTGAGCTTGAGTTTTGTGATCCAGATTCCCCTAACAGAGAGCACGAACATGACGTCTTCCTGCGTCGGATGGTGCAGTTTGAACAGGAGAGAATCCTTTGTCACGGCATTTACGCTGCTTACGTAATAGCCGGAGCCCACTCTGGCGCTGATCTCGTTGACCAGATAGCGTAGTTCGATGCCGGATAGTTCCACAGCCGAAGGTAAGCCGCGTCCACAAATATTAACTGAAATCTTGCGCCGCGTAACAAGGCTTAAATTAATTCCCGTAGTGTGAACATATTGTGTCCACCGGTAGCAATGCAGACAAGAAGGACCCGACCAGCATCATCGGAAGGGTCTATGCCGTAAGCACCCTCTTGGCTGTGATAATTGCTGTTCCGGCCGTTGCCGTCGCCCTGATAACGCACTATGTCATCAAGACTGATGTTGTGGTGACCCTGGCTGCGAGCATAGTCACACTTTTCATATCCATGGGCTTTGGAATCAAGCTTTCAAAGAGGTTCACCAGAGCGCCGCAGTCCGGCGATAGCGCGCAGTAAGAATTGGTATAGATCTGGAAAAAAGTATTAATTCAAAAATTGGCAAGTTCCGGTTGAATTGGTAGAGACAAGCATACTTGTTTCTGCACTGGCCGGCGCTGGCTCGTTCTTCTCGCCATGCATACTGCCTATTATTCCAGCCTTTGTCTCGTACCTATCCGGGACGACACTGAGCGAGGTTCAGAATCAAGAGCAGAAACTGGCCGGCTTGGACCAATCTTCGATAACCGTCAAGCGTTCTACGCGTATCAACATATTCCTGAATACCGTTTACTTTGTCCTGGGCTTTTCGCTGGTATTTGCTGTCCTTGGCGTCGTACTCAACAGCCTACTTGTCAACGTAGGGGCCGGCTTTCAGGGCACCCTTCAGTTCATCGGTGGTATCGTGATAATCGTCTTTGGCGCGTACCTGATCCTGTCAACAAAGCTCAGGATACTGAACTTTGAGAGGCGGATGACCAGCATTCCGCGCTTCAAGACAAGCTACATCACGTCGTTTGTGTTTGGCGCCGCGTTCGCGTCCGGCTGGACGCCATGCGTGGGGCCCATACTTGGAAGCACTCTGACGCTGGCCGCAACCTCGCCCGGAGCGGCGTACAATTCGCTTCTTGCCTACTCTCTGGGGCTTGGCGTACCGTTCCTGATAACCGGCGCTTTCTTCTCGCAGGCCACTGCCGTGATACGCAAGATGATCCGGCATCTAAAGTACTTTAACCCCGTAATGGGCGGAGTGCTGATCATACTGGGAATACTGGTCCTTACAAACCAGCTAAGCATGATCGGAAACTTTCCGCTGGCCAGCGAGATAATCAACCTGGAGCGGGGCCTATGAACGCGGACAACCTCAGCGCGCTTGCAGTAGGCGTTGCCGTGGTCGCCCTCATTGTGGGATTTGCAGTCTACTTCAACAGCCCTGAACTCAACAAGGCCGCGTCAGGTCAGCAGCCGACGGAATTTGTTTCATCGGTAGGCAAGAACGGCAACATAGTCAAGATAGACAAATCGCAGTACAGGCAGGCGCCGGAGCTATCCAAGATCTCCGGGTACATAAACTCAGAGCCATTCAAGCTGTCAGATCTCAGAGGCAAGGTCGTGATCGTCGATTTCTGGACCTACAGCTGCATAAACTGCATCCGGACCATCCCGTACCTTAACATGTGGTACGAAAAATACGCCGACGACGGCCTGGTGATAGTGGGTGTGCACACACCGGAGTTTGATTTTGAAAAGAACCCGGACAATGTCAAGGCAGCGGTAGAAAAGTTTGGCATCAAATACCCGGTCGTTCAGGACAACGACAAGGGTACCTGGCAGGCATACGAAAACCGCTACTGGCCAAGAAAGTACATAGTCGATGATGAAGGCTACATCAGGTACGACCACATCGGCGAAGGGGAGTACGCTGAAACAGAAAGCGTAATCCAATCGCTGCTAAAGGAGCGGGCTGCCAACCTTGGCCAGACAGCCAGCGTTGATTCGTCGATAACCAAGCCAGAGAACGTGCAGAACGTCGAATTCGGTAGAATTTACACCCCGGAGCTTTACTTTGGCTACGCGTATGCAAGAACTTCCCTTGGCAACCCGGAAGGGTACAGGCCGGATCAGACGGTGAAATACACAATTCCTGAAGATATCAAGCCCAATACCATCTACTTGTCAGGAGAATGGAAGAACAACCCTGACCACATGGAGCTCAAGGGTCAGGCAGGCCAGATAATCCTGGAATACTCGGCCAAATCAGTCAACATCGTGGCTGGAGGAGCCGGCAAGATATCCGTCTCCGAGGACGGGTCCGCCTTGACAGAAGAATCGCTGGGAACCGATCTGTCTGAAAACGGCAGCACCACTATCGACGGCCAGCGGCTGTACAACGTCATAACGCATTCAAGGTACGGGGACCACCACCTAGTCATAGACACTGTTGGCGAGGGATTCCAGATCTATACCTTCACCTTCGGCTAAAGCTTGTCCCGCCGCTATTGTTTTTCTCAAACTCTGATCAACACTGTCAATATGCCATTCTGTGGTAAATAATACCATATAACAGCAAAATTCAGCAGTTTCTGCCGCGTTCCTTAAGTTCCCTTGAGCCATTAGAATACCAAAAGGGGAGAGAGAGGACCAAGCTTCCCGAGCATCCCCGTTCTCCCTCCGGCATCAGTAGGCCTGATGCCGCGATTCTCCCCTTGAAAAATTAATGCTGTCATGAAATTTCCATGACTTGCAGCTGAACTATTTTTTGAAACCAAAGTAACAGGAATGGCAGAGTTCCTTGCCGTAGATAACGCCATGGTCGCCGCATTTGACGCATTGCTTTTCATGGTCTATCGTGGAATCCAGCGACTTGGCCTTTTGCAGGCATTTACCGCAGATAGGTGCTTCCAAGTTGTAACTGGAAAGAAAACCGTCGCCACACTGGCTGCACTTCAGGCTGTACATCTTGCCCTTTGGTTTCCAGCGCCTGAAAACTCCCACGGCAGCTTATGGGCGGGCCAGAATAATCAACGTATCTATCGATATGCTGATATATTATCGACAGCATCAGCTTGCTGATGTCCGACACGAGCCAGCTGCTTGTCCGCCGCATAAAAGACGGCACGGTCGTAGATCATATAGAGGCTGGCAAGGCACTTTTAGTGCTGCACGCACTTGCCATCACCGGAAAGGAAGGAAACGTAATCACCGTCGCAATGAACGTGCCCAGCAGCAAACACGGCAAGAAGGACATAATCAAGGTTGAAAATCGGTACCTGGAAACCAGCGAGACCAACAAGCTGGCCCTGATAGCCCCCCACGCGACAATAAACATCATCAAAGACTACAAGCTGGTTGAAAAGCGCAAGATCCAGCTCCCTGAATCCATAGTCGGGATCTTCAAGTGCTCAAACCTAAAGTGCATAACCAACAGCGGCGAGGACATAAAATCCAAGATCGATGTCATAGACAAAGAAAAGATGGTGCTAAAGTGCCGGTACTGCTCCCGCACCCTTCTCATCGAGGAGCTTGTCTTCTAGCTTTTCAGGCCACGACCGCGTCCCTGATACAGACTTGATCCTGATCACACGGCTTGTGTTTTTCTTCTGCCGGTCTCTGCCAGGCTTGATCCTGTCGATGGCAAAATGAAAGCCGATCAGCGGACCGAACGCGGCCACCGTGACGGCAGCCAGGGTGAAACTATGCAGGTACAGCAAGTACAGGGCGATGCCAGCCCCCGTCATTATCTCGATCCAAGTGCAGGTGCAAAGTTGCATTGCAACATGCTTCAGGTCGATATTCAACATCGGTAAATTGCTGTTTCTTTTATTTGACCGTTTTTCCAGAT
>JBBISN010000013.1:0-25021 GCA_037441265.1 Nitrososphaera sp.
CAAGGACTTTGATGAGGCCGTTGCCTCGCTGGCAGGAAGCGAGTTTGGGGAGGACATCCAAAAGGCGGCCACGGCCTACAAGGACAAAAAGGACGTCAGGCTGTTTGACACGTATCTGGATCATGCATTTTACAAGTTGCTTAACAGCGCCATGCTTTCAGAATCAAAGCTGCAGGATGCCTACAAGATCGTGAACATCGATATCGATGCGTACAACGTGCTGTCAGTCCTCAGGTCCAAGTACTGGGGCCTGAGTGCAGCTGAAACCAACGACCTGATAGTGACGACAACCACCAAGGTCACAAAAGACATGCTGCAAAGTATGATCAACTCTGAAAAGATTCTTGATGCCATAAACGAGCTTGTCAATACCACCTACAGGGATATAGTCCCCAAGACTTTTACCAACGACATCGATTCCATAATGCAACTGGAGGCCGGCTTTGAAAAGATGACTTTGAAGAGAATACTGGAATCATACAGGACCGTTTTCACGCTTGGCAACGTGCTGGCCTCGCTCAAGTTGATAGCATTTGAAATAAGAAACCTTGCTGCCATCACAACCGGCGTAGAGCAAAGGGTACCGACCGACAAGATAATGGCAAGCCTTGTCAACCTTGAACAATAGACTGTGGCAAATTTCTGTAACAATGGTTTAATTATCGTTCAGAACAAGAAACCAATGTTTGTCTCCAAGACAGACACTTGCCATAGTGTTGCCAGTAGCAGCGTTGGCTATTGCAATCTTTCTGATCGCGTCTCTACCAAGGCAAAAAGACTCGATAATTGCTCAGGAGAATTCGGGTAGCGGATCCATCACCATCCTGACGATAAGTGGCGGTTCGCTTCTAAGCGGGGCAACATACTCCATCACTCCAGACCCGTTCACAGGCAGCGGCACTTACACGATACAGGATAACGGCAAGGACGATACGGAGCAGACGGCAGGCATGATTGTGATATCAGGACTCAAGAACGGCAGGTATCTCGTTACACAAACACAGGCGCCGCCAGGTTACGAAAAAGACAAACTATCAGAGTCGTTGGATATAAACAACAATTCTGCCACTGCAACATTCTCAAATGTTGTTGCAAATGCAAGCGCCAACAACGAGTTACAGGTGAGGAATGTCGTATACACCGCCAAATTTGAATGCGGCACAATCCCGGACAACAGAGGCCCACTTAGGCCGGGCCATTATGACACAGACGTGGGAATTCTAAACAAGCAGGATTTTGAAGTCAAGCTGATCTGGAACGTGATTGCCAACGACGGCAAGAGCAGCAACTCCATATTAAGAACTCTCGAGCCGCAGAGCTCCACCGGCATAGTGTGCAAGGATCTGAAAAAACTGCTGGGCGGTAGCGATGAATTTGTAGAAGGGTTTGTCCTGATAAATGTCCCGGTTGATTCCAGCCTGCTGGGCACCCTTTCCGGCGGATCAACCGTTGTCGGTCGACAAGCAGGCAGCATAGACATTCTGGATGTACAGGTGTTCTATACGGCCAACGCGCTGGACTCCCTGCCCCACGAGGTTCTTGTAGACAAGATTGTATTTACAATCACAAAAGACCCAAGCGGCAAGATCCCGGCAGACATGACCAACAAGAGTCTGGACGTGACGGTCAGATCAGACTTGAACGAAGTATCGGACCCGGCGGCAAAAGTCAGGCAGGTCCTTGCAGACCAGAACGGCTTGTCTGACGAAGAGGCCGCGGCTCTTGAAATCAGGATCGAGAGCATAAGCGTTGGAGCTGGCACGATGATCGACGATCACGCGCTATCTCTGTCGCGGGTCCCACCACAAGCCAGTGGTTAATCGCTGCTAAAACGTTATATGCATCCGGCTCTTCTTTTTTCGCATGGCTAACTTTACTCTTCCTCCATTACCTTATTCGTACGATGCACTGGAGCCGCACATTGATGCGAGAACGATGGAAATTCATCACACAAAGCATCACCAGGCATACACCGATGGCCTCAACAAGGCGCTAGGTGGTCTGGGACCGGAATTTCAGAGCATGGATGTTGTTGACATACTGAAGAACATCGACACCGTCCCGGATGCTTCAAAAGGCGCGATCAACTTTCATGGCGGCGGGTACAACAACCATGCGCTGTTCTGGAACAACATGAAGAAAGGCGGTGGTGGCGAGCCGGACGGTGAGCTGGCCAATGCGATAAAGAAGGCCTTTGGAAGCTTTGCGGACTTTAAGACGAAATTCCAGACAGACAGCGTCGCAGTACAGGGTTCAGGATGGGGATGGCTCGTCAAAAACTCGTCTGGCGGAGTACAGTTCATCACGATGCCAAACCAGACAAGCCCATGGACAAGGTGGAAGGCAGAAAATCTCACCCCGTTGCTGGGACTGGACGTCTGGGAACATGCGTACTACCTAAAGTACCAGAACAAACGTGCTGATTACGTGACAGCATGGTGGAACGTGGTCAACTGGGACGAGGTAAAAAGCAGGTTCGAAAAGGCCTAGAGGCCTTTACTTTCTTTTAGATCTTCAAAGTTGATAAAGCCGTAATTTTCCCTCGTCGTCCGCTGCACTGCCATGTTGTAGCTGTAAATCTTGGCCGCATAATCCTGCAAGACAGGAATCACCCCGTCAAGAGTGTTTTCAAGGTAAAACCCCGGACAGTCACCGGTGAACTGGAACGTGGCGTGCACTACCGGCCTGCCATTGTCGGATTCCAGCCATGATGCAAACGGGTACAGCCAGCAAACTCCGGGCTTGTCAGGATGTATGCCGCAGTACCCCTTTTCATCCAGAAAACGGCAGCGCAGGGGCGTGCCATCGTCTTCCTCGCGCTCGTCCTTTTTTCTTTTAAGCGAGATCATGCTCAGAGTTGTTATGATGTTGCCGAAGGCTTCTTGCTCCTGCCAGCTGGATATCCGGGTTTCGTTTTTTACAAATTCTGCCTTGGATTCGTAACCCAGCTTTTTGGCGATGATTGCTATATCGTCCTTTGTAAGCGGAAGCCGGCCCTGACGCTCGCAGCAGTTATGGCAATCCGGCCAAAGGCATTTCCAGAGAACATACAGCCCGTCTCTTGATAGCGTCGGGATATGGAATACTACTCCACCTACGTTTATTGTAGTATCAATGATATCGTCGCGCAGTCCTATTTGAAGGTCATATAGTTTTGGATCTATCTTCCAGGTTTTGGCCAGCTGATCTAGAGCGTCTTTAACCGCATTCCTCGTATGCAAAGATGTATTATAAATTATAAACCCGGGAGTTTAAATTATTCTAAAGACCATGCTCAAGAACCTGCAGCATAACGAAAGCGCAGAGAAAAAGTCCAGAGAGGATCTGGACAAAGGAAAGCATGCGTCATCGACAGAAAACCGGCGCATGGTCTGGGAAAACGTTGTCTGGCCGCTCATACTGGAGATAAACAAGCCGTATTTCACGCTCAAAGAATACCATGCCAAGCGAAACGAGTTCTGCCGCGTAACGGGCATTCCTGCATCAAAGGTGGCAGGCGGGTTTGTTTCGCTTTTGATAAAGGGAATAATATCCCGTGACAAGAACATATACTCCATCCATTACAGGCTCATACCGTACATGCGAAAGAGATCTTCCCTAGAGTACGGCCAGGTTATCAGGGAAATCAGCACAAAGCGATAACGTCGTTTTTGTATAGTTACAGTCAAATAGCGGTCCGTCAGTCGGGAAGTGTAGCGTAGCCCGGTCGTCTAGTGGCCAATCTCCAAGTTCTGGTAGGGCTAGGGATTCCAGGCTCTGGATCTCATGAAGAAAAGAAACCTGGAGACAGCAGTTCGAATCTGCTCCGGGCTACCATTCTTTTATTGCGGTCTTGGTCCGGCGTTGACTATCTCTTTGGAGACGGAGCCAAACTTTTCAAAATTCTTGACAAACAGTAGCGCCAGCCTCTTTGCGGCCGCGTCGTATTTGTCCTTGTCAGACCAGGTATTCCTTGGATCAAGAATTTCTGGAGGCACGTTTGGACATGAGGTAGGCATGTCCAGGTTAAAGATTGCATGATGCTTGACAGGAGCCCGGTCCATCTCCCCGTTGAGGGCAGCAGTTACCATGGCCCGGGTGTAGGCAAGGTTCATCCTCTTGCCTATGCCGTACGGACCGCCGGTCCAGCCGGTATTTATCAGGTAGACGCTTGTGCCATGCTCGGTTATTTTCTTGCCCAGCATCTTGGCATACTCTTGCGCGCGCAGTGGCATGAACGGGCCGCCAAAGCAGGTAGAGAAAGTTTCCTTTGGCTCGGTGATCCCCCGCTCGGTTCCGGCCAGCTTGCTTGTATATCCAGACATAAAGTGGTACATGGCCCCTTCCTTTGTTAGCTTGGCAATAGGTGGCATGACGCCAAATGCATCGGCCGTCAGAAATACTATGGTCTTTGGATGGCCTGCCATGCTGGGTATTACCGCGCCGTCGATGTAATCCAGTGGATAGACCACACGCGTATTTTCTGTCAGGCTGCCGTCTGCATAGTCCGGATCGCGAGCGTCGTTGTTGATGACCACGTTTTCCATGAGCGAGCCGAATCGAATGGCATTCCAGATCTGCGGCTCGTGCTCCTTTTTGAGGTTGATGCACTTGGCGTAGCAGCCACCTTCAAAGTTAAACACGCCGTTGTCAGACCAGCCATGCTCGTCGTCGCCTATCAGCCTTCGCTCTGGATCTGCTGAAAGCGTTGTCTTGCCGGTGCCCGAAAGTCCGAAGAACAGGGCAACGTCTTGATTCTTTCCAACGTTGGCAGAACAGTGCATGGGGAATACTTCTCTTTTCGGCAGAAGGAAGTTCATGATGGAAAACATTGCCTTTTTGATCTCGCCGGCGTAAGACGTCGACCCGATCAGAACTATTTTTTTCTTGAAATTGATTATGATGAAGGTCTCTGTTCTTGTGCCTTCAGTCTCCGGCTCTGCCGCAAAGTCATCAGCAGAGATGAGTGTGAATTCCGGTTTGTGATTCTGCAGTTCTTCCGGCGTCGGGCGAATGAATATCTGCCTGGAAAAAAGGTTGTGCCAGGCCCGGATATTGATTATTCTGATGGGAAGCCTGTTTTCCGGGTCAGCGCCAACAAAGCCGTCAAAAACAAAAAGATCCCTGTTCTCGATGTGCTTCTTCATGCGCTGATATATCTTGTCAAATTTTTCTTCAGATATTGGGTGATTGACCTTGCCCCAGTCCACGGAGTTATGGGTAATTTCATCATCTACTATGAACTTGTCGTCCGGTGAGCGGCCAGTAAACTTGCCAGTCTTGACGGATAGAGCACCGGTAGAAGATAGCAGTCCTTCTTTTCTTTCAAGTATAATTTCAACAAGTGATGCTGTAGACAGATTTCTGTAGACGTTGCCAGTCTTTATTTCCGTTTCCAGCAGTTTCAACATGTAGGCGATTTACCGGCTCTAGTATATATACAAATGGTGAAAAATTTCACCAATTTTCCATTATTATATACTCAACATTTGATTGAGAAAATCATGTTCGATGTATTTCCCGTAGCCTCTGCGTCCGTTGTCTGAATTAATCATTTTTTGTTCTGATTCTGACCGGACTCGTACCTTGACTTTAGGTTGGAGATAAACTTGTTGATTTCGTCAGGGTTCAGGAGCACCATATCGTCGGACAGCTCAAGTGCCAAGCTTCCTTTGAGTGAAAAACAGTAGCTTAAAAAGATTTGCCGCGGATTTGTGCTCCGCCTTTCTGTTTTCAGACGCAATCCCGCATGTTTGGCTTGCAACTTGGAGACGGGCGCAGCTATTGAACAAACACCTGTCGTATCTCTTTGGCATGCTTATCCAGGAGTTCTAGGAATTCCTTGAACTCTTGCTCCGTAGGATCACGTTTCAGTATCCTTCTGGTTTGATAATAGAAAGAATTGTAGATCCGGCCTATCGCTATGCCAAAGACAAATTCAATGTCACTGCTGATGTCTGCCAGCCTCTTCTGGATCTGCTTGATTTCATCAGCACCGGCTAGCGTTTCATCGATCTTGCCCAGCACCGCTTTTCTCACCCGATCATCCATCAATTCCCGGCTGCACGAGTAGGTATTAAAATAATCCGAACTGCGAAGATTTCAGTTCCGATAAAAGCCGGACCTGGACTTTGTCTATTCTAATCTTGAGCTGGCGGTTGAACCAGACTGAAAATTTCTGGTCCAGTGTTTCGCCTTTCATCTTCATGATGTTGTTGTCAGGCAGGGATGCAAGTCGACGTACTATCATCTTGTTTATGGAAAGCCGATAAAATTCCCATCCAAATTTCGGTTCTGGAGGGCCAGAATCAAAATCAGACTGGCTTCCGCCCACCGCGCGGACGATGTTGTTGAGCATGGACGTGACAACTTGGCTTGCCGATCTGTAATCTATGCATGCCACCTGAAAGACTATCCTGTCCGGATCAAACTCGGGACGGGGAAGCCTCATGTATCATTTTAACACGGTGCAAGTAATAACCTTAGCAGCAGCCCATCTTTTCAGGTCCGGCAGGATTAGTTGGCTCCCTTGTAAACATGTCTGAGAGGTTTATGTTAAAGAACTCCCTCAAAATGCCGATATAAGCCTGCACCGGCGGCGGCACTTCATCTTCGCAGGCCACACCCATGTTCCAGGCGTTTATCCAGAGCACCATGCTCTGCAGCATATTTACAAAACGCCGGTACTCGCCGGGCACAACTTCCATCGCGTCGATGTATCTTTCTGCAAGCAACCAGGCTGCGGTAAAGTCTATGCAGCGGTTTCCGTATATTGCCTTTATCTGCTGCCTTACGGATGTGGCATACTTGAATGGCTTTTTGCATACAAAGAAAGGGAAGTCAATCTTTTGTGGAAGCATCATCCCCGGAGGAGACCATATAGTTATGACGCGTGCACCGTCTTTCAGGTATTTTCTGAACTTTTTGGTCATCGACTCCACTATTTCTGGATCGGTGAACCAGAACAGGACGACCGTTGCATTGGAGATATCGACGTTTCTTATATCGTCAGCTATTATTTCCGCGTTCTTTACTCCCGCAATTTCTGTTCTGGCCTTTGCTGCAAGTTCTTTGTCTATTTCTACGCCAACGGATCTTTTTACTCCATACTCTTTTGCGGCTATTGCCACGGCGTTTCCCCGGCCGCATCCAAGGTGATAAAATGAATCACTCTTGCGAAGGTTAGCCAGCTTGAACATCTTCCTAACAACATTGTCTGGAAGACTGACATCATCGCCCTTGACCACGTTTTGTGGCAGTGTTGAGAGGAACTCGTTGATGTTCAACTACCTAAAGAATTTCCGTTCGCTAATAAAAATCAAGTCGCCGGTAAGATCAATTGATAAATAACAGAAGCGCGTGGATATTTTGTTTTGGCTGCTGAATCCGCGTTTTTGCATTTGGCTATTTCTATCGGCGTGCTGCTGTTTGCAGCCAAACTCATGGCAGAGCTTTTCCACAGGATCCGCTTGCCCGTGGTGCTAGGAGAGCTAGTCGCCGGAATAATAGTCGGCCCCTTTGCCATTGGAGGCCTTTTGATGTTTGACGGCAAGCCCCTAGTGGAACTTGACGGTACTGTCAGCCAGATAGGCGAGATTTCTGCAGTGGTGATCCTGTTCATAGCAGGCCTGCACATCACGCCCCGGGAGTTCCTGCGGGGCGGAGCATCCTCCTTCACGGTGGCGTCCCTTGGAGTGATCGTACCTTTCTTTGTCGGGTACTATGCATTCATTGCATACGGTCTTGAAGGACTTGAATCGGTGCTTATCGCCACGGCGTTAACTGCCACAAGCGTTGCCATAACCATCCAGGTGATGACCGAGCTGGGAAGGATGCAATCCAAGGAAGCCCGGCTTATCCTCGGCGCGGCAATAGTTGACGACATACTGGCCATAGCAGTCCTTTCTGTCGTGACTACAATGGTTCAAACCGGCAACCTGGCACCGGACATTACCGAGATCATTTTCCTGGTCCTGAAAATACTTGGAATCTTTGCAGCCCTCCTCGTCGGTGCAGTGTTGCTGGTGCCGCGCATCTTGCACGTCGAAAAACTGCAGTCCAAGGGCAGCCTGGAGGGCATTGCCACTGCAACATTTTTTGCTGCAGCAGGGATCGCTGCGTTTGTGGGCCTGTCTCCAATCGTAGGAGCATTCGCAGTTGGAATGGCCGTTGCCAGCACGCGTGCCATAAAACAGATTGAAGAGTACGTTGGCAAGCTGGAGATAATATTCGGGCCGCTGTTCTTTGCAATAATCGGGGCCCATGTGGATCTTCGAGGAGTAAACCTTGACGTGCTGGTCCTGGCTGGAATAATAATAGCAGTAGCGGTTGGCACAAAATTCGCCGGCTGCAGCGCACCGGCCATGATGTTTCTGAAAAACAAAAACAAGGCGGTCAAGGTCGGCATAGGCATGGTTTCAAGGGGCGAGGTCGGCCTCATTGTAGCAGGGGTGGGCGCGTCCGCCGGAGTGCTTTCAGCCAATACCTATACTGCAGTCATCATAATGGTTGCCGCAACTACCATAATCACGCCGATATGGCTCAAGATGTCCTACAGAAATGAGCCGCAGGAGCCTCCGGCAGTAACCGGCGAAGCCAAGTGATCAGACCTCGACGTAGACGGAGCCATTTTCCACCGTAACCTTGTACGACGCCAGGGGCTTGAGCTTTTGCGGGAACCAGTTAAGGTTTCCAGTAGTCACGTCCCACTTGGCGCCATGCCAGGGGCATGTCAGTTCCTTTCCATTCAGCTCTCCTTCATGGAGCTCAGCTCCAGAATGATTACAAATATTTCCCGTAGCGTAAAAAGATCCGCCCACGTTTGCGACAAGTATCTCCTTTCCGCCAGCAGTCACGTGGGTCATCTTGCCGTCTCCTATCTCCGATGCTTTGCCAACCAGTACTTTAGCCATGCAAAAAATTTCCAATCGCCTGTATTTGTAATTTCCTCAACCCATGATAGGGGGAAACATGTTTTCTGAGAATTTTGCCAGCTTTCTGAGAGACGACGTTCGCTCCTCCCTTTCCAACTCGGCTCCCTCTATCGCACCAGCAAGGTACTTGATGGACTCGTCGTACACCTTTCTTGCAACAGGGTACGGGACACCGTCCTTCCCGCCGTGAGCGAAGCTGTACTTCACCGGGTCGTTCCAAGATGCTTTTGTGCCGTACATGAGCTGCGCAATCAGCGCCAGCGCCCTGACGGTTGCAGCTCCCACTCCCGGAATTGAGATAAGTTCTTCATAGTTTCCGGGCTGCACATCGTATATACTCTTAAAAAGATCCCAGTCCAGCCGTCGCGGCATCTCGTAGCCGCTTATGCCGGGCACAGCAGGTTCTCCAAACCACCGGTCAAGGGTGCTGCTTGCCGTCAGCCTGTAAACCGACGATTTCAGGTTGTTGGTATCCCCCTTGACGAGATCAAGGCAGACCTTCTGGTTTTCCTGCGAATCTGTTGCAGTCATGTCAAGGGTATTTTCCGTTCTTGCTTCGCATATGATGCCGGCATGCGGCTCAAGGACAAAGCTCTGCAGGCTGTCAGAGATCCAGTGGTACCTACGGGCCATCCTGTTTTCCGGGTTCATCCCCTGCTGTACCACGGCCCAGTTGCCGCGTTCGTCAAACAGGATAGTATGGTGGTAAAGCGAGTACCCGTCCTGCACGGCGGCGCTGTCCACCTTTGCAGACATTCGACTTGCCCTAAGCAAGGAATCGGTCTTTTCAGTCGACAGGCAGAAATTGTCTGCCAGCACAGGAATGTCCCTTACAGCAGAGGTGGATTTCTTCCCCTTGCCGCCGGCGATGCAGATTCCATGCACGTCCGGGCTCAGGGATTGTTTTAGGATTCCCGTGACTACGGTGGTAACGCCGGATGAATGCCAGTCAAAACCAAGAACGCAGCCAAAGGCCTGAAACCAGAGCGGGTCTGAAAGCCGCCGCAGGAATTCCTGCTGGCCGTGCTCGTCTACCATGACCTTGCACATGGCATGCGAAAGCTTGATCATTCGCCGCACAAGATAAGCTGGCGGGTGGCCCGTGTGAAGCGGCAGGTTGATGAACGAAGTGCGGCGCACGAGTAGACAGAGAGCGCGATGAGTTATAACATTTCTGCATTTTGCTATAAACTGAAAACAATAAGTGGTCGTGCTGCCAAAAACAATCAGTCATGGCTCTTGACGCTGGCTTTATCGCTTCATCAGTTGGATTTGGCGGGATAGCCGGTTTTCTGATCGGATATGCCATAAAGAAGGTAATCAAGATAACCCTCGTCCTTGTGGGCCTCTTTTTTGCTGCTCTGGCTTACCTGAACTATCAGGGAATAGTCTCTATCAACTGGGACAAGCTTGCGTCGCAGGCATCAAATGCGGCCACAGGACTTGGAAACGCGACAGGCCAGGCGGCAGGAGCAGCAGACCAGCTGTCTTCCGCTCTGCTTAACTTTGGCATACCATTTACTGGCACCTTTGCTGCGGCCTTTATTCTGGGCTTCATGAAAGGCTAAAAAATGGTTTACTGGCCCAGATACTTGTCCAGGAAGGCCAGCGTCTTTTGCCATGCGTCTTTTGTCTCTTCTGGCGCATAGTTGTTGCCGGATGGATTTGCAAAGGCGTGCCCCACGCCTTCATAGACGTAGATCTCGTTTGTGATGCTGTTGGCGTTCAAGGCCGATTCAAACTGTTTCACCGTCTCTACGGGTATCGACTGGTCTGTGGAGCCAAAAACTCCCATCACTGGCCAGCTTATCTTTGAAAGCTCGCCCTCGTCGGTAACCAGACTGCCGTAGTAGATGACGGTGGCAGCCATCGGGTTTTGTGCATTGAGTGCCAGCTGCAGCGACCAGCCGCCGCCAAAGCACCATCCAAGGGAAGCGATCCTAGAACTGTCCACATTGTCAAGTGAGGACAGGTATTTTACCGCAGCCTGGAGGTTCTCGATGGCAGGTCCGGGGTTGTTTCTGACCGAAGCCGCCAGACTGCCGGCCTGTCCGGATTCTGTGGCAACCTGCCCGCCGTACAGGTCAACTGCCAGAACCATGTAGCCTTCCTTGGCTAGCACCTCTGCCATATTCTTGATGTTCTGGTTGAGACCCCACCACTCGTGGATCATGACGACTGCCGGAAGTTTGCCCGAGCTGTTTTCAGGATATACAAGGTACCCGGTTGCGCCGGGGTAATAGTTGACAGAGTTTCTTGCAAGCCCATCAGCCGCCATACTGGTTGAACCCTGCAGCACTTTGCCGGCGGTGTTGTCAAACACCCTCATCACGGGACCGTAAATCGGATCGGTGCCAAAATGGTCCACCGCACCAGAATCAATATCGATCATCATGACTCCGTTGTTCTTGATGGTTATGCTCATTGGAACGTCGGTTTTCGGCCCGTCCTTTAGCGTGACCGTGCCGGTTCCACTAAACGTCTTTGTCTGGTCGTCTATCGACCAGTCCGACATCTCAAAGTCATATATCCTGTGGCTGTGCATGGCCGTGCCGTCTGTTCTTACCATCATAAACGACGCCACAAAGTTGGCTCGGGAGCGGGAATCTTCACTGGATGGTAGATGCACACCCAGCTTCCATAAACCTGAGAGCACCCAAGAAGGGTTCCCATCCTCGTACTGAACGTTGGCAATCGTGCCAATTGCCTTAAAATTGGAATCTGCAAAAACGCCGGCTGTTGAGTATCTGTTGCTGTCTTGAGCAAATGCTGGATTGACTTTATTGACGCCCAAAAAGGACGTGGCAATGACTGCCATTGCTAAAATGGCAAAACCGTACGAATACTTCATTGCGGGTTTCATAACGGCAACCAAAAAGAAAAGAGTTTTGCATCTTGCTGCGGCATCAGGGCCTTCCCAATTTTGTAATTCTATATATGTCATAACATTTCACAACATAGTGTTGCAGGCGGCACTCTCGGCATCCATGGCGGTCATGGCAGCCTCTGGACTGCTAAGTGAGATCGTTGACAGGTTAACCTTGTTGATTTCACAGTTCGGTTATCCGGCAGTTTTTGCCGCAGCGTTTCTTGAAGTGATGTTCCCTCCAATCCCAAGTGAAGTCGTGTTCCCGCTGGTTGGCTTTACTGTTTACCGCAACGGTCTTGGGATTGAAAACGTGATAGGCATGTCTGCCGCCGGTGCGCTGGGTTCCACGGCCGGCGCGGTTCTGATCTACCTTATTGCCATGAAGGTGGGAAGGGCTGCCATCCTGCGTTACAGCAAGTATGTCAGAGTCAGCGAGAAAGACCTACAACGTGCAGAGAACTGGTTTGCCAAGCACGGTCCGCTGGCAGTTTTTAGTGCAAGGATGGTTCCAGGTGTCAGGGAGATAATCTCCATCCCGGCCGGCATCGGCAGCATGAGCTTGCCCAAGTTCATCTTGTTTACATTTGCAGGTTCCATGGTATGGTCCACCGCCCTGACCCTTGTCGGGTTCTATTTTGGAGAAGCGTGGAGCAAGGTAGCAGAGCAGCTGTCCTCGGCTTTTGACATTGTAGGGGCAGTTCTGATTGCCTGCCTTATCGCCGCAGCAGCCTTTTGGTACATAAGGCGCAGAAAGAGATCAGACTAGACTGCTTTCATCAGGAGGCACAGAATTGCCTTTTGCACATGAAGCCGGTTCTCTGCTTCCTGCCAGACTACGGACCACTTGCCATCTATTACGTCGGCGGTAACTTCCTGCCCGCGCTTTGCCGGAAGGCAGTGCATAAAGATTGCATCCTTCTTGGCCATCCCCATGGTTTCTGAGTTGACCTGGTACTTTGGCAGGAACACGGCCTCCCGGGACGCCCGTTCGCCTTCCTTGCCTATGGAGATAAAGGTGTCTGTAACCACGACGTCGGCGTCTTTTGCCGCACGGGCCGGATCCTCTGTTACGACTATCTCAGAACCGGTCTTTTTGCCCTCCGCCCTTGCCAGACTGGAAACTTCATCCGGAGGCTCGTAGCCCTTTGGACAGGCGGCTGTCATGCTTATTCCGGTCTTGGCGCAGCCCAGCATGAGGTCGTTGCAGACGTTGTCGCCATCACCTATCCAGGCCAGTCTAAGACCCTTCAGTTTCTTCTTTTGCTCCTGAATGGTAAGCAGGTCAGCAAGGATCTGGCATGGGTGAAATGCGTCGGATAAGCCGTTTATCACCGGTACTGAGGCAAACGTCGCAAGTTTCTGGACGTCTGTATGATCGTATACTCTGGCCATCACGCAGTCAAGGTAAAGCGAAAGGGTACGGGCGGTGTCCTCTATAGTTTCGCCGCGCGCAATCTGGATGTCGCTGGCACTCATGTACACGGCAGTGCCACCAAGCTGGTACATTCCGGCCTCAAAGCTGACCCGGGTTCTGGTTGACGGCTTTTGGAATATCATGCCAAGCGTCTTGCCGTGCAAAAGCGGGCGAGCCCTGCCGCTCTTTTGCTGCTTTTTTAGCTTGCTGGCAAAACCTAGAACAAGGTTAATTTCGTCTGAAGAAAGATCCTCCAGGCTGAGAAGATCTTTCTTACTTAAGGAGGTCTTCGATGTCTTCATCTGTGAGATATACCACGTCTTCTTTCTTTTCCTTATCATCTTTGCGCTTCTTCTTTTCCTCTTTTTCCTTCTTCTTTGCCTCGGCCTTCTGTCGTTCTTCCTCTTCTTTTCTGCGACGCTCTTCTTCTTTGCGTTTTTCTTCTTCTTCCTTCTTGTCGTCCTTCTTTCGTCCGAAAAGTCCAAAGCGGCCCTTCTTTTCTTCTTTGGGTTCCTCTTCTTTGAAAACAGGCGAAGGCGGCGGGGCCGGCGGCTTTGGTTGCTGCATCGGTTGTGGCGGCGGGGAATACTCTTCTTTGTCTTTTTCCGGTTCTTCGTATGCAGGAGTCATTGGTTGAGCGGGCGTGGGTTTGGCTTTCTCTTCCTCAACGTATGATCTAAAGACAGGCGCGCCGATGGGGCTTGCAGATGCAGCCACTGGAGCAGGCGCGGGTCTTTCTTCGATCTTCTCCGTTATCGCAGGCTCCACAGCTTCAGGAGCTGGGACTGGCGCAGAGATCAGGTTTTCCACGCTGACTGTGGTGGCTCCAAACAATGACTGGATAAACTTGTCAGGATCAAAAGGTATCATGTCGTCGTAGCCCTGCCCCACGCCAACGTACGCGATGGGACGGGAGGCGATGTGGGCGATGGAAATTGCGGCCCCGCCCTTTGCGTCGGCATCTATCTTTGTAAGTATGGCCGCATCAAAGTTGGTGTACTGGAAAAACTCCCGCGCCTGGTTTATCGTGTCGTTTCCAGCCAGCGAATCGCCGACGAACAGCTTGACATCTGGCTTGACAACGCGGACTATCTTGGACATCTCATCCATGAGGTTCTTTGACGTCTGCATCCTTCCAGCCGTGTCTATCAGGACCGCGTCGACGTAGTGCTTTCTTGCGTAATCCACCGCGTCGCGCCCGACTGCTGACGGGTCGGCCCCATACCTTTGCGCGATGACTTTAAGCGACAGCCGCTCGGCATGCTGGCTCAGCTGCTCGATGGCGCCGGCCCGATGGGTGTCTCCTGCCGCAACTACCACCGTTACCCCGCTTTTCCGCAGCAGGTTGGCAACCTTTGCCACGGTGGTGGTCTTGCCGGTGCCGTTGATGCCAAGAAAGACTATGACAAACGGTCCGGCCTTGGCGGCCTTTTTCGCGTTTATCCTTTCTACAAGATCTATCTTGCCGGCCCTGGCAAATATGCCGGCGACGGCTTCCTGAAGCTTTGACTCGATTATCTGGCCGGCGTCCTGCCCCTTTTCTAGCTTGAGCCCAAGAAGTTCTTTTTTAAGATTAGCAGAAAGGCTGTCCACAACTTCCTGCGCGACATCGCTTTCCAAAAGCGCGATCTGCAGGTCAAGCAGCGTGTTGTCAAGATCCTTTTCCGAGATCTCTTTCTGCCCGAGGCTTTTTGCAGCACCAGAAAAAGCCTTCTTGAGCTTGTCAAACATGTCTTACTGCACGTCAGCCCTTTCTTACAGACATGAGCATGTGGTTGATCTGTTCTTGCAATTCTTCCATCCGCATGGCAACTTCTTGCCGCTGCGCTTCGAACTGCCGCAACGCCACTTCGTACTCTTTGATACGCGCTTCGATATAGTTTAAGCCATCTTCCCTGCTCTTTTCCACCGACACGCCGGAACCAAGGTTAACAAGTATCTTCTTTACAGGTGGGACGATGGTCTTGACGTAGACGCCGATGCCCACCGGCATCAGGGCCTCTGCATCGGACTCGGACGTGATCCCCTGTATAGTGGTGGAAGCAAGACGGGCCTCTTCCAATAACCGTGAAATTGTCACCTGTCGTGTCATGATGTCGTTCATGTACGACTCGAGGATCCTTGATTGCTGGGCCATCTCTGAGATCCTCTGTTCCATGGCAGCTGCATTTTGCTGCGCAGATTTGTCGCTGGCACTCATCAAGTTCACTGTCCCAGCTCGATTTTTAAAGCTTTAGATTTTGGACACCTTGAGCATGTCGGTCCATTTGACGGCCATGCCGTAACGGTCTTCCTCACTTTTCATGTGGTTGTATATCTTGAGCATGTCTCCGGCATGCTTGATCATGCTGAACTTGCCGGTTATCTTCATCTGGACGAATTTGAATACGGTTGAATAGATCTCGAATTTTTTCATCACCGCGTTTCTGTATGATCCAAGATCGTGCATGTTTTGCACGAAAAGGTCTGCGCACCATGTTGACGGGATTATGCCTTCCCCCAGAAGCGCAAAAACCGTGCCGATGGACTCCCCGACGCCGACAGACTTGCGGCCATCAGTAAACGGCTCGCAGTTTGCCGGCGGGCTGATTCTTACCGGCCTGCCCACCTTCTTTATCACTTCGCAGTCATGCTTGTGCAGAAATTCATCAACAAGCTGGTTGTGGCCCTTTGCAAAGTCGCCGGCTCCGATGTGAGCGTAACCATTGCCCAGCGGAAAGTACCAGAAATACCCGGTCATGGACGGGAAGGCCCTTAGATAAAAGTCGTCAAACGGCTCTTTGCCGGGCTGGTAGCGGACCTTGTACTGGATGCAGGGGATCCACGATTCGTTTTGCAGACGTGGCAGATAGTTCCGGTGGAACCCTGTCGAATCGACTATCAGATCAAAGTCAGGTTCAAGCTCCTCCTTTCTTGGGGCTCTGCCAAACCGTATCTCGGTTCCCCGGATCATGTCCTGAATCAGCTTCAGCTTGTCGTAGCTTACCATCCCCTTCAGCTTCAGGTCAACGTAGTCGTTTCCAAGGTCGACGCGCATGTGCTTGCCGTCGTGCAGCACATAATCCTGAAAGTTCAGCCCACAATTCTTGGCAAGGCCGGACATTACATTTTCGCAGGTGGCCCAGGCACATACGGCGTCGTGCTGATCCTGCTGCATGCGCTCAAATCCAACCACGGTTACGTCATGCATGTCGCTTAGCCGGTTCATCAGATAGGCGCCTGCCACTCCGATGCCAACAACTGCGACCTTCATCTCTGGTCTTTTGAGTAAGAACCAATAAAAACATTGGCTAACCACATGAAATATCTAGCGGCTTTACAGATCAACCGTGTTGTCCAAACCTAAAATGAGGATGCCCGGAGCTGCGCGGGTGGGGATAGGGTTGCTAATAGTCGGAGCGCTGGCAGTCGGCATTGGCTCGTACTATGACAGGGGTGCGGTTGCCCTGTACGGCTTGGCAATGGCTGCCGGAGGATTTGTCCTGTACATGGCTTCATCCATAATCGCAAAAAAGCGTCTACAGGGATGACTTATTCCATGTAGATGGCCGGTTTGAAGGGCCTTGCCATTCTGGCTTTTGCCTTGGGGTCGTATTTTTCCTGATCCTCTTCAGAGTGCACGATTAGCTCGGCCTTGTTGGCTTCCTGCGAGATCAGGCCTGCAGCGTCCCTTATTGCCGACATCTCGTCAAATGCTGCGAGTTTCAGCCGCCGGCTTCTGGCTTCTACCGGCGTTGACAGAATATCGTCCATCATCTTCTTGACCAGGTTTGGATCGGACTTGACCTTGACTGTCTGCGGATTTGCTATCAACAACTTCATGATCTCGCCAAAGTTTGTCTTCCCGCTCATGATCTCAGACAGGACAGCACTGTAGACATGAGCCTTCCAGCCTGCAGAGGTGTAAATGACTATTTTCTTTGGCGCCATTTTCGTTACCTTGATTATGTTTGAAAGATCGGCCAGAATGCTTGAAATCAAGAATTCTGATTCCTCGGCATGGACGTCTATTCTGCTTTCATCGACCTGCGGCCAGCCTGCTTCAAGTATGGTCTTGCTGCCACCCATCCTTTCCCAGACTTCCTCCGCGGTGAAGGGGGCAAATGGCGCAAGCATCCTTATCTGCATCTTTACGTACTCAGCCAGCATCGCCGTCACGACCTCCGAGTTCCGGCGGCCTTTTGCACCGACCCTTTTCTGGTACCACTGCAAGTCCTGCTCAAGGGAATACAGGATGTGGTGCACGGCCTCCCTTACGCGCAGCCTGTCCATGGACTCGGCGGTCAGCGCGACCGTGCGCTGAAGCCGGCTTGCCAGCCACCGGTCTTCTGGTTGCTCCGGACTTTTTGGTGCAGCAGACTTGCATTTCTCTGCCATTTCAAAGATTTCCAGCAGTTTGGACCGGATCCCCCGGGCGGTGTCAAACGAAAAGTCCGCATCCTGTAGTATTTCAGCTGACACCATCATGGCCAGCCGGATGGTATCGGCGCCATGCTCAAGTATTGCGGCACGCAGCGGTATGATGTTGCCAAGGGACTTGGACATCTTTTTGCCCTCCATCAGCACCGAGCCGTTGACCACTATCTGGGCCGGCCAGTTTTCGCGGCCAAATATCGCGACGTGGTTGAAGATAAAGAACGACAGGTGGTTTGGAACCAGGTCCCGGCCGGAGTGCCTTGCATCCACGGGATAGAAATACCGAAATTCGTTTCGGATCTGCTCCACCGTCTCGACAGGGATGTTGCACTCTTGCGACACCTGCGAAGCGTTTCCGATGCCAAGAAGGACATAATCAAAGAACGAGTCGGTGATGCTTTCGTTTTCTGGGATAGCCTTGCTGTTGACGTACTTGGCGATGACATAGTACGCCATGTAAATGACAGAGTCAGAAAGGCTTTCGATTATCCAGTCCTGATCCCAGGGGAGTTTTGTTCCAAGCCCGGATTTGCGCGCGCAGGCCCGCTCCCGGAGCCAGTCGATGACGTAATCGAACTCTTGCCGGATATCCTGCGGGACGATATCCATCTTTTGTATGCATTCATGCGCCAGGTCCTTCCAGTTCTTGTCACTGTAGTTCAAAAACCACTGGTCGCTTAGCAGCTTGACGACGCATTCGGCGCCGCATCTGCACCTTACGGGTTTGTTGACCAGTTCGTACATTACCGATGTCTGGCCTGCGTCGGTCAGTTGCTTCTTTACTTCATTTTTGGCAATGGCCACCGGCATGCCAGCGTACCTGCCGGTGTTGGCCATCATCTTGCCCTTGTAGAACTCGTGGGAGTAAAGCTCGTTGGTTGCCTTTTCCAGCAGGTCGTTGCCGTTTGCGACGGTCTTCTTGATGGCTTCTGCGGCAGGAATGCCGGTGTATCCTTCAGATTCGATTATTACGACTGGTTTGGCAGTGGCTACTAGGCTGAATTTTTCCTGCGTCTGCTTGTCATTTTTCAGGTCTTCAAGGGCCTGATAGTCAAACGGCGCGTGGGCAGGAACCGACATCACTATGCCGGTGCCGCTTGCCGGTTCAACAAACGATGCAGGATACATTGGAATCGCGGTATTGTCCAGCGGACTGGTTAACTGCCAACCCACCATTTCGCTTCCTTTGAGAGTCCGGACAACAGTGATGGTGTGGTTCAAGAACTCTAGCTTTCTTGCTGCTTCTCTTGAGACAATCCAGCGCTCGCCATCCACTACGGCCTCGACGTACTCAGCAGCCGGGTTAACCCACATGTTAGTCACCCCGAAAAGAGTTTCAGGCCTCAGCGTTGCGGCCGGTATAACTATGTCGTTGTAGCGGAATTTTATCAGCGTGTATTCAGTGAAATCAGGCTCCACATCGCCCATGGTATCATGCTGGCTTACCGGGTTCTGGTCACGGGGACACCATCCAACTGGGTGAGATCCTTGAACTATCAGCCCCTTCTTCCTCAGGGTCCGGAACTGCCAGGATATGAACTTGGAATAGACCTTGTCTATGGTGGTGAACTCCCGCCGCCAGTCCATGGAGTAGCCCATCTCCTTCATGCCCTGCTTGATCTCGTTGTGGAAGTAGCTGGCTATCTTGACTGGCTCTACAAACGTGGCTATCACGTCATCGGTCAGCTTGTAGATCTTTCGAAATGTATCAAGAAGGTCCGGGTCGCCGGCAGCTACCCTGCGCGACATGCCAAGGATCGGTGTCCCGGTGTAGTGGAAGCCCATTGGGAACAGCACGTTGTATCCCTTCATGCGCATGTAGCGGGCATGAACATCGGCCAGCGTGTAGGTTCTGCCGTGGCCTATGTGCTGGGGCGAGTTTGGGTATGGGTAGGCAACCGTTACAAAGTATTTTTTTCTTGCCGGATCAGGATCGGTCTGGAAGAGTTTTTGCTCTTCCCACCTTTTGATCCATTTTTCTTCTATTGAATGCCAGTCAAAACTCATGTTATTGTCCTGCTCTCAAGGTTTCTTCTACAGAAGCAAGCGCTTCTTTTATTCTGTCCTTTGACCGTCCGCCACCCTGGCCAAAACGGTCGTCGCCGCCCCCGGATCCGCCCAGTATGCCGGAGACTTGCTTGGCGATCACGCCGGCCTTGGCTTTTTTGCGGGCTGTTTCTCCTGCAAAGACTATAACGCGCATTCCCTGCCCCCTAGATACAAGGGCAACGTAAACCAGCGATGGATCTAACTCGATGGCCTTCTCGCCAATGGCGATGTGGTAGTCCTCGTCCACATCTTCGTCATACATGCTGTACAGCTTGACATCCGGCTGCAGCTGCTTGGCCTGGGCCGAGACACTCTTGGCCATGGTGGGCCCCACTACGCGAAGCGTGGTCCTGACTTTTTTCTTGGCCGCCTCGGCATCGTCCATGGCCCGGGAGAAGGATTCCAGAACCTTTTCCCTGCTGGAACCAAGAGCCTGTGCGATGGTTGCAAGCTGGTTTTCCTGGTTCTGCATGTAATTGATGGCTGCCTCGCCGGCGACGAATTCTAGCCGGACAACGCCGTCCTGGATCCTTTCTGACTTGACTATCTTGACCAGCCCTATCTCCCCGGTCCGGCGCACATGGGTTCCGCCGCAGGCTTCGATATCCCAGCCCTCGATGTTGACTATGCGGACGTTGCTTGTGGGAACCACGCCTCCCTGGTAGATGCGGAAGCTGTATTTTTGTTCGGCATCGCCGCGGTCAAAGAAGTTTATCGTTACCGGCAGGTTCCGCCGGATGACGTTGTTGGCGGTCTGCTCTATGCGCTGCACCTCTTCTTTTGTCAGCGAAGAGTGATGGGTTATGTCCAGCCTTCCATAGCCCTCCTCCTTGAAGGCAGAGTTCTGCCACACCCATGAGCCCAGGTTGTTCCTGGCCGATGAATTCAGGACATGGGTTGCCGTGTGGTGCTTGGTGACAAGGTCGCGCCTCCTGCTGTTGACGACGCCTTTGACCACCTGGCCGTCAACGATGTTGCCACCCCCTATCCTGTGGACAACTATGTCGGCCTGCTTGGTAACCTCGACTACCTTGACGCCGGATAGCTCGCCGGTATCCGGCTCTTGGCCGCCGCCCCGCGGGTAGAACGCAGTCTGATCAAGCACGACGTACTTGCCGTCGACAACGCGAAGGACCTTGGCTTCAAACTCGCGGATGGATTCGTCTTCGTAGAACAGCAGCCTCGTTGCCGGCAGCCCCTCAAGGCCGCGTATTGGCTTGCTGGCCTGGCCGGCCGCAGCCTGGCTTGTATGCAGCTCTGCAAGATTGGTGTAGAAGGTCTGCGGCACGCTGGCAATGACGCCCTGCTCGACAAGAAAGTCCGGCGTGATCCCGTCAGATTCGTAAAGCCGGATAAGGTCTGTAACTGACAGACTGCCTGCCTGCTTGGCCTTTAGCGAGGCAGAGATGGTGTTCATCCGCTCCCGCGAGCCGACGTAGCGGCTTGACTCCAGCTGCAGGATTGTCCTGACGTCCTGACGCCGGTCTTCCAGCTCTGGGTACATGGCCCGTAGATAATCGATATGCATGTCTGCAATATCCTCGAGTTTGATCTTCCAGCCAAGCCTTTCGATTATGGATAACGCGCGCCGCAGTATCACGCGGAGGTTGTAGCCTCCCCCCACGTTGGAAGGAAGCGAGCCGTCCGAGATTGCAAACAGCAAGGTCCGGACATGGTCTGCTATGGTGTAAACTGCCTCGTGCGGGGCAACCATCTTTGCCAGCTGATCGGGTGGCATCCCCAGCTCTCGTGCAATGAGCGTCTTGAGCTCCTTGACGTTTCCGTTGGTTGTTTCCAGTTTTGAGGAGACGGCGCCGAAATACCTTGACAGGATGTCCGAGTTCCTGTCAGTCCCGGTCATGTCAAGCATCCTGTCCACCACAGGCCCAAAGCAGCAGTCGTAGCTGGTAGGAGTTCCCATGGTGATCCAGGAGAACCGCTCAAGGCCTGCGCCCATGTCGATTATCTTGTTTGGCATCACGCGGTAGTTGTTTTCATCGCCTTCAAACTCGGTAAAGACGGCGTTGCCAAGTTCAAGCCCCCTGACGAAATATTCAAGTGAGTATCCAAATGCGCCCGCGCCCATCCAGACGTCTTCTACAAAGGTTATCTCTTCTGGCCGGATTCCAAGGCCGTTTGTGAGCATGCCGTAGTCCAGTTCTATGCACCGGTCCTTCCAGTAACCGCCCGGCGCGTCGGCGTTGCATGTCTGGCCTATCATGCAAAATCCGGTGTAGTGCCGGCCGCTCAGGCCCACGTTTTCAATGTCGTTGAAGCGAAGGCACATCTGCGGCACCAGCAGCGGGTTTGCAGGAAGTTCAAAGACAACCTGGTTGCCCACAACCCGCTGAAAATCAACTATCGAGGCTATTGTAAAGTACAGGTCGTCCCTCCAGCGGCAGACGACAGGGTACCTCCTGACTATTTCATGCCCGTTCTGTGAGAAGAAGTCCTTTGTTTCCTTCCACGCGTTTACATAGTCCAGCCTCTTGTTTGTAGGCGGGTTTCCAATAAAGCCGTAATTTTCGTGGTCCGGGCAGTACTGCCGGTCGGTCAGCGTCCAGAAGTGCTTTCCGCACATGCTGCACCTTCGTCTCTGAAAACCCACTCTGTCAAATAGGTTGACCCGGTAATACCTGTCTGGGTCAGACGAAAAAAGAGTGGTTAGTTCCTTCTTTCCCAATTGGCTTTGCTGTTATTGCAGGGTACCGTATTAATGCTTTCGTAAAAAATCAGGATTTGGCCAGCGATGATTCTATGAACTTGATGTAGGCTTCCTTTGGAGCAGCGCCGATTGTGCGGTTAATTTCCTTGCCGCCGTTGAACAGCAGAAGCGAGGGTATTGATCGAATGCCGTACTTCATGGCAATCTCCTGGTTCTCGTCCACATTCAGCTTGGCCACCTTGATCTTTCCGGCCATCACTTTTGCAATCTGCTCGACCGCAGGCCCAACCATGCGACATGGTCCGCACCATTCGGCCCAAAAGTCCACTAAGACTGGCAAGCCGGATTTTAAAACTTCAGATTCCCACGTCTTGGTAGTGAGATGGGTAACAGCATTGTTGTTGTCCATGCGGAAGTCTTGACTAAAACGGTATTTTAATTATCAGCCGAATTTGCCGGTAAGAACAAGCGTAATGTATTCTGATACCAGTTTTATAACAAAAGCTATCCCGCCGACTGCAGCAAGGCCAAGCAGTACAAGCCTGAGATGCTGTGTATAGTCATCCTTGCTAGTCTTTTTGGCAAGCCTCAGTGTCTGGATTATCTCAGTGATTTTACGCTCGACTACTGACAATTTCCTTGACTGGAAGGTGTTTATAGGTTATATAAAATATCGGTTTTGCTGCCCTTGAATCAAATGATTCGTCTGGGACCGCGCTAAAGGTTTAACGCGATATCGTATTCTGCACAGAATAGACGGGCTCTTTCTCGGTCCTCTGCATCTCTACAAAGGTTTCCGTGTTTTGTATGCCCTCTATCTTGCCGATACGCTCTATCACCACGTTGTGAAGCTCTTCAAGCGAGTGCGCACTTATGGTCACTATCATGTCGAACCTGCCGGTGACCTCGGAGACTGACCGGACTTCTGGGATCTTGATGAGCTCGCCCTGTATGGGTTCTTTGAGCTTGGGGTCGCGGTTTATTCCAACGGTGGCCTTGACGTTTATTCCAAGCATGCCCTCGTTGACTATGACTGTGAACTTTTTCACTAGGCTTCGCTTGGACAGACGCTTGATCCTGCTGTACAGGACCGAGGCATTGACATTCAGCTTTTTACTCAAACGTGGTACAGATATGCTCGCATCCTTTGTAAGTTCGGACAAAATTCTCATATCGAGCTCATCAAACTTGTGCAATGTATCTACCCTTTCCTATGCTTATGAGTATGTGTTAATAAATGTAATTCTCAGGGAAATAGCCCGTTAAAAAGTAATTACTTTGTGATGTACAACTTGAATTCTGAAGAACTTTTGATCCGATGAAGTAGATCACACGCATCAATCCCCAAGAACATTTACAACAAAAAATAGTGGTTGGTTATTGGACTTTGTATTTCTGCAGTTCATTGTAGCTGATTTTCAGAAGCACTTCTGCACCGTTAAACCCTTCCACCTCGTCTTTTGGAACCTTGTATTCGCGACTGGCGCCCTTGAACATGGTGAAAGTATCTCCCGCTTCTGAAATTATGTTTCCCACATCGATGTTGTCGCTGGACCTTACATTCTTGTGTATGACTCGTTCCCAATGAAGGATCGCTGGTTCGGACATTACGGTCAATTCTACGTACGTCGAACTAATATTTAAAAATACAGCTCATTTTGGGAAGATCATTGTATAATCCACCGATAAACAATAGAACAGATATGATAATTTCATCTGTACCATTATTGTTTTGTGATTTTCAAGTTCGCCTACAACAAGCACCGGGTTAACAAGAAAAAGGAGAGGTCCTGCCCCGACCAGCCCGCTGACTTGCAAGGAAGAGACAGGTCTAGGTTCAGGGAGAACCTCAATGTCTTGCACTTATAGCGATGAATATAACCAACGAGTGTACAAAGCATGGCAAAAGATCGACAGGAAAGGGGTCTGTCCCCCAAAGAGCTATGCCTCCAGTATGAGGGACAGAGATGCCCTAATCCCCCCGCAGACATAATCTGTGGTATCATCGCTATCGTAAAAATAATTTTAAAGAGTTAGGACGAGAGCCCTGTTCCCAAAATGGAGTGCATCTTCACTGGAGCAGGGCAACGACCTTTGAAAATGTGTTCTGTACCATGTTTCTCTCAGCAATATTTTAAAAGATGAGCGCTTTTGAGCGTCTGTCAGAGAATACACAGTATGTGTTTTGGTAACAAAGTTCCCATCTGCTTATATGCGATCATGACGTGATTTCTACAAGTTCAGCATGACACAACCGCCCAAGGCTTCGGCAAAGGTGCTGTACTACGCGGCGGCCGTTGCCACTGCAATAGCAGGTGTGTTGCACCTGATGCTTGGACCAAACAGCCTAGGATTCAGCGTCAATCAGGGGATACTATTCATAGCAGGAGGAATCGCCCAGGTATTCTGGATTATCCCGGCAGTAAGAAGATGGGGCACTCCATGGTATGCCATAGGAATTGGAGGAACCATCGTGTTGATCGCGCTTTGGGTGATAACAAGAATGCCCGGAAATCCGATAACCGGGAGAGAAGGCCCAGTTAGCCCAACTGCCTTGGCCATTGAAGTGGCGCAAGCGGCATTTGTTGGGCTTGCAGCCGCAATAATAGCCTATGAAAGCAGAAGGAAAAAGCAGCCCGCTGCAACCAGTGTGTCAAAGAGCAGGAGGCAAGCTCCCATTCTTGCAGGAATAGTTG
>JBBISN010000013.1:25121-40668 GCA_037441265.1 Nitrososphaera sp.
CAAGAAGGCATCCCGCTGAGCTTGGTGATTAATGTGTATGACGTGGGTAATGACGGAAACTGCGTCCCTGTCAGTGGTGCACAAGTAGATATCTGGCATGCAAACTTTCAGGGAGTATATTCGGGAGTCCAGGAACAGGGCACGGTTGGAAAGAACTTTCTCCGCGGGTACCAGGTAACAGACGATAACGGAACCGTGCGGTTCAGTACGGTTTATCCCGGCTGGTATGAAGGCAGGGCAATACACATACATGTCAAAGTCCGAACGCTCGACGGGTCTGGAACTGAGTGGACGTCACAGTTCTACCTGCCAGATTCTGTTAACGAACAGGTGCACACGCAGACTCTGTACAGCACCCACAGACAGCCGGATACAACAAACCATGAAGACGGCATCTTTACAGGAGCATCCACCGACGGCTTGGTGCAGAGTAACACGGGGGAACACCTTATGCTCAACCTGAATGGAGACAATAAGCAGGGTTATACCGGAACGTTCAACATCGTACTAGAAACGGGCCGATCTGGATAAAAGACACTGCCCAGAGTTAATACCAATTGAAAAGAATAATTTTGTGGCCAGAATTTTTGCTGTATTATCTGCGCCAAGGTCGCAACTAATATATAATTTACAAAGCAGAATTTTGAACAAGAATGTTTGGGAAGAGCGGGATAAAAGCCGGCGAGTTTGTATTTTGCGCTCAAAAAGACGGAGATTATAACAGGCTCATAGTCGGTAGGGTGCAGGCTGTAAACGGCAGCAGGATCCACGTGGTGGGCACATACATCAGGCCGGCCGGTCTGATAGAACGCATCAAGGCCGGCAAGGCCGGCGAGCGCTCCAAGCAGGTTCTGGCCAATCCTGACCCCAATAACTGCATATTCATGCTCATAGAGAGGGTAGAGACTGGCACGTTTAACGCAGAAGTTGACCAGTCAGCCGACAGGGTGATTTGGATAAACGAAAACCGGTACCTGGTTTTGGACGGATGGATAAAGGAGAACTTTCCGGACATCTTTGCCGCAACGCTGACAGCCCAGACGCAGGAAGAAAGGATGCAAGCACGCACAACACTCCTGGAGAAGATGAACTCGCTGTACGAACGGGACTTGAAAGATCATGTATACGCGGTTGCAAGGAGCACAAAGATACTATAAACGCAAGACATAAGTTTGAGTTATACAAATCCAGATCGTGTCGTTTTTCGGCCCCCCGAATCCCGGTGCGAACTTTGATAAACGCAAGTATGAACATTTGACCATGGCCATACGCCAGACGGTGCTTGAGCGGGCCCATAACCGCTGCCAGAAATGCTCGACCAAGTTCGGCCCAAGCGTTCAGCCGCAATTTGAGCACATAAACGGGAGCAAGAAGGACAACAGGCCTTCAAACCTGCACGCGCTCTGCCCACAATGCTTCAAGGCAGTGGAAGAAAAGGAGAACAGGAAGGGCATGATGGGCAACCTGAAAACAGCGTTTAACCGTCTTCCAGTGGATTTCAAGAAGTAGTTTTATCCGCCGGTTGCCTGGTTGCATAACACCGCTATCAGAAGGTGTGCTGCCAAAAAAAGCATAATAGGCGTGGAAAAAAGTAGCGGACAATGAACAAGAAAGTATTGTACCTATCCGTGGTGGCTGCGGTGCTGCTTACCAGCGTCGTAGCTTCTACAGCAGTCATGGCAGAGGCAGAGAAAAACAAGCATCACGGCAAGCCGGACATATTTACGCGGAGAGTATCAGAATCGTTTGCAGATCAATCGGCGTCGCATGATGCTGAGAACCATGCTTCACATCAGGCAATGTACTTTGTGCACCCCGTTGAAGGAAAAGTCTACGACGGCAGGATCACATTCAGCTCCTCAAAACCAGTGGACATTCTGGTGTACCATGACGTGACCGACGCCGACGCTACCGGCCTGACAGTTCACAAAGTCGACGGAAGAAGCTATGCCGTCACTGTACTGATGAAGGACGTTACGTCTGGAACCGCGGACTTTGTTGGCTCTGGAATACTTGCGCACTCGGCCGCTTCAGACCCGTTCACGGTCGCAGCATCAGTAAACGCGATAGGCTGGAACGACCAAGCACATCTGCCCAACCAGTAAGTCCAAACCCATTTTTTATTTTTCAATGCATTTTTTAAAATAGGTGCGAGGAGCGTGATTAGCAATCTTGCAAAGGCTGCTTGCAAGTCCGGTAGACTTTAAAAACATCACAGAATCTTCCAGAATTTGACTATGAGGAGCATGAACAGGCCTGTCGTGGCAACCAACTTTGACGGTAGGCTAGAGATATTCTACTGGGGAGGGCCGTATAGCGGGTTTTTGCACAAGCGGCAACTCTCTCCTGGCGGAGACGAATGGTCCGATTGGAAGACGCTTGGAACTGGCATGAAGAGCCACCCCGCGATAGCCAAAGACGCTTCCGGCAGGCTGTCGATTTTCATGCTGAACAGCGAGCGAAAATTGGCGTGCAAAAGGCAGCAATCGCTTGGAAGCGAGGAATATACCAACTGGACGGTCCTTAACGGCACCGCGATGAAAAGTTCACCGTCTGCAGCCACAAATAGTGATGAGCGGATAGAAGTTTTTTGCATCGGCGATGACGAAAACGTGCACCACCTCTGGCAGACAAGTGCCGGCGATGCCACCAGCGGCAACTGGTCTTCGTGGACTGCCTTCAACAGCCCCTACATGAAGTTTGAAAGCGATCCATTCACAATCCCCAACGACAACGGCAAGATTGAACTTTATGCAGTGCGTAAGGAATCCACCGTAAATAACAAGCGCATAGTGAAAAAATTCCAGCTTGGGCCTGACGATTACCTTTACAGTTCCGACGGAGGATGGTCCCAATGGAGTACGCTTGGAGTGTATGCCTACAATTACCCGCTAGTCGAGCTCTCCACAGTTGCAAATTCCACTGCCATTGCAGCTGTACGGAATAAGGACAGCAGGATAGAGACTTTTGTTAGGGGCAAGAACAGCGAGATCTGGCATGTGTGGCAGGAGTACATGAATGCCGGCGACCATCATAGCGACTATTCCAACTGGCACACGCTTGGCGGCGAATTTGCAGGCAACCCTGCTGTCGGGAAGAACAAGGACGGCAGACTCGAAGTTTTTGCCCGCGGCAAGGATGGCAAGATGTACCACATGTGGCAAAAGACTGCAAACGGCCCGGCATGGGAGGCCAGCTGGCACACAATGGGCGGCACTGGCCTGAAGAGCGATCCGGCCGTCGGCTACCACAGCAACAAGACGCTTGAGGTGTTTTGCTGGGGAGGCGACGACAGGTTATGGCACCGCAGGCAGACAGCTCCTAACGGCGGATGGGGAGAATGGAAAAAGGAATAAGTAAAGGCGCGGGGAGTGGGATTCGAACCCACGGGTCCTTGCGGACATGGGATTAGCAATCCCACGCCCTACCAGGCTAGGCGACCCCCGCCCAAGTGCAGTTGCAACCCACATTATATTAATCAAACTTGCAATTTGACGGAAAGATGGGTTGTAAAATTTGTAGCCTTTGTGTTAAAAAGATTATAAAATAGTGATACACGCATATACTATCTTTGAACCTTAAGGAAGCTAACGAGATCTTTAGGCGCGCCATCATCAAGGCATACTTTGAGCCGCAGCTGCTCAAGATGGACTACCGCAAGTCCAGCGTAAAACATCCAGCGATCGCTGACGACGGCCTTACTCTTGACAATGTTTTACATCTTTACTTTGACATGTCCACCGGAAATGATTACCCTGACGGAGACGAGTGGTTCACGGTGGAATACATCTTCCCCTACAGCATCAAGCTTCCAGACAGCCTCAAGGGCCCGGACTACTTTACAACACTGGTAGTATCGGAGGGCAAGCACTTCTGGCGCCATCGCGAGCTCGTCAGGTTCAAGTACGGAAAATCCAAAAAGCTTGTCGAGTCCATAGAGTTTCTGGACAAAAAATACAAGGATCTGTCCAAGTCGTTGCACGACTCTTCGGTGGTCAACCAGCTCGACTGATGGCTTTCCACTCGTCGTTTTTGAAGACGTAGTTGATGCTGTCGGCTTTGGCCAGGTCTGGGCTCCACTTGAATCCGGCATCATTGTAGGAATACCATATTTCCTGCGCATTCTCCGGAACAGTTTTCAGCTGCGTGGAGACAATGTCCACCAGGTACTCGAGTTTTTCCAGGCCCATTTCAAACTGCCTGTCGCCGCGAGACAGGAGCGGAAAGACAAGCGTTGTTTCGGTGTTTGAAAACCCGGCAAACCGCAGGTAGGCCTTGACGCCTTTCTTTCCGCGTCTGTGCTTCATGTCTTTTAGTATGCCTTTGATCTTGAACCAGTTTTCCATGGTAAAAGCCTCGAAAAACGGTTCTCCGTACGGCAGCGGAAAGCTGATTTCCACCATGCTCACGTACTGCGGATCGTCTGCAGGGACTTCCTGATCATCAACCTCAAAGGCCCGTCCAAGTGTACTGTACAGGGTTTCGATCTCCCATGGCGATATGCCGTAATAGCGAAAGGTTGCTTGGGTCTTGTCTTCCAGATGCGATCGAGGGTATTTTCGCAAAAAGAAATAAAGTCTTTGCTAAAGGATCCCGGTGAACTTTAACAGATAGACTATGGACAGGGCAGATGCGTACCCTATCATGTGCTTCCACGATATCGGCGGAAGTGTTGGGGCTTCAAGCTTTATCTCGTGGTTGTCTATGACCCGCGTTATGTAATCTCGGAGTTTGGCGTTCCATATCCTGTACTCTATCTGGTGCTTTTTTAGAATCGACCCGATCTCGTAAATGACGGGAGACCTTACTGAACGAATATGCTGTATGTATTTTCTAGAGATCTCGACTTCGGCCTGTATGGCGATAAGACCCTGCATGTCAAAGAGCCTCACATGCATCTCCCAGGGCTTGGCCAGCTTCTTGGTTAACCCGCAGCCTATCTGGTGGGGCTTTTTGTTTTCCAGCTTGACCATGTGAAACCCCTCTGTGAGAAGGGCGCGGACGATCTCGTCCTTTTTTGTCTTGACCATCAGGCTCAGGTGATCCAGCTCGACTTCCTCGCGGTGGATAAGATCCTGAAATCCCATTACGAATCTTACCGTGCGTGGATAGCTGGTCAGGAATTCCGACATTGTAAGGTTAACTGATGCACCAAGAAAGGAGTATTAAAACTGTATGTAAAGGCATGAAGCGATGTCAGGTTAAATTATTTAGATTTCCTCCTTGAGGCCCCGAAGATAGATATCCTGTCCCGGATCGACGGCCATGTCCCGCCAGGACAGATTCCTGTCAGTCCAGACAACCTGTGCCCCCCTCACCACGGCGGCGGGAGTGGATTCGTTGCTTTCACCCATGGCGGCCACGCCCATGGTGGCAAGGGCATCGGCCACCGCCTTGAATGTGACGCGCAGCACGTTTCCAAAGAGGTCCTTCTTTCCCCGCTGGTCTTCCACCGGTTCAAATCCGGAGCAGGCGATGGCGATGCCGGTCGTGCCTATTCTTGTTGGCATCAGCCGGCTGTCTGCAATGACTATGCCAACCCTGATACCATGTACCAGGAATTTCTGCCGCAGCCTGTCGGCAGTCCCAAAAGGATCGCGGGGATACAATATGGCATGACCTGCCGGCACGTTGGACTTGTCAATCCCGGCGTTGGGGGCAATCATCCCCCCCCGCATGGCCAAAAGAAAGCCTGGAACCCCCTTGAGTATAAAGTCGGATTCCCTGATCACAAGTTCGGCAAGCTTGTCATCAATGTGACAGCTTTTTGCCAGCGACCTGGCTTTTTTTCCGGGACGCACGCTGTCCAGACGAACAACAGAGCCCTCGCTCATGGACACGAACTTGCTTGACACGATTACGATGTCGCCGTCTTTAAAACGGAAATTCCTGAGGCTTGTAAAAAGATCAAACCTGCCACGCTTGACGTCTATGTGTATGGGTAGGATCTCCAAGCAGCAGGATCATTGCTGACGGCCTTTTTGATGGTTTCCATGCACCTCCAAAGGTTTTAATCCGTCAGAAGGGCATATTTGCCGTGATCTCTTTTTGGCAATGACAATTACAGAGAAGATACTTGCCGGTGCATCTGGCAGGCAGAGTGTATCTGCCGGCGACGTGGTGTTCGCCAAGGTTGACAAGGTCATGATGCACGACGTTTCTGGACCCGGAGTCATCAAGGTGTTCAGCGAATGGGAAAAGAAGGGCATCAAGCTTGAACGCATATGGAACCCGGACAAGGTATGGGTTACCGAAGACCACTTTGTCCCGGCAGCTGACAGGGTGTCCGCAGAAAACGTGATCACACTGTCCAACTTTACCAAGAGATACGGCATCAAAAGGCACTTCAAGTACGGCCTGGGCCAGTACGGCATCTGTCACACCCTCTCTCATGAAGAAGCCATGGTCCTTCCAGGCGAGGTGTACGTCGGCGGGGACTCGCACACCAACACAACGGGGGCCATGGGAGCCTTTGCCGCAGGGCTTGGGCATACAGACGTGGCGTACGTGCTCATGAACGGCCAGATCTGGTTCAAGGTCCCGGAAACCATGCTTTTCAAGATCGAGGGCCAAAAGCCGGATCACATCATGGCCAAGGACATCATACTAAAGATCATAGGCGACATTGGCACGGACGGTGCCAACTACAAGGCAATGCAGTTTGCAGGAAGCGCAGTCAAGAAACTTTCCATGGAGGAGCGCCTGACGCTAACCAACATGACTACCGAGGCCGGCGCAAAGAACGGCATTATAGAGCCGGACGAGACGACCTACGCTTATCTGCGCGAGAGGACTGACGCGCCGTACTCGCCCGTCCACGGGGATGATGACGCGCCGTACTCCGAGGTCTTTACGTACGAGATCGACAGGCTTGAGCCGACGGTGGCCAAGCCGTTCTCGCCGGGCAACATCTCTGCAGCAAGGGAACTCCAGTCCACGGAGCTGGACAAGGCGTACATCGGCTCGTGCACCGGCGCCAAGCTAGAAGACCTGCGGGCTGCCGCAAAGATACTGAAGGGCAACAAGGTCAAGATACGCACAGAAGTCCTGCCGGCCGCCCAGTCAATATACATGAAGGCCATGAAAGAAGGCTTGATAAGCATATTCATGGAAGCCGGCGCGGTTGTAGGTCCGCCAACCTGCGGGGCGTGCTGCGGAGCCCACATGGGCATACTGGGCAAGGGCGAGATCTGCATCAGCACCACCAACAGGAACTTCCCAGGAAGGATGGGCCATGTTGAATCCCAGACGTACCTCGCTTCACCGGTAGTCGTAGCGGCTTCTGCCATCACTGGCAAGATAACCGATCCAAGGGATGTGAGAAATTGAACAAGATAATCAGAGGCAAGGTCCACAAGTACGACAGAAACAACATAGACACAGATGTGATCATACCCGGTCCGTACCTAAAGATCCATGACCATAAGGAGCTGGCCAAGCACGCGATGGAAGGCATTGACCCCAAGTTTCCAGAAAAGGTGTCCGAGGGCGATTTCCTTGTCGCCGGCAGCAACTTTGGTTGCGGCTCAAGCAGGGAGCATGCGCCCATTGCCCTGTCCGGGACAGGGATAAGGGCCATTCTTGCCCCCACCTTTGCCAGGATCTTTTACCGAAACGCCGTCGACGGCGGGTACCTTTTGCCCATAGAAATAGACGAATCGACGGTCCAAAAGATCTCTGACACCGACGAGCTTGAGATCGACCTTGCGCAGAACAGGATCACGAACCTGACCAAGGGCGAGCAGTATTCCATGAAGCCGTTTCCAGAACTGATTGCCAAGATAGTCGAAGCTGGCGGCCTCATGAAGTACAAGCCGGGCTCCTGACGATGGCAAGAAAAGGCAGGCTGCAAGAGATCTTTAGCAAGGCGCTGTATGCCGACGACCCTTCCCTTTATTTTGTCAGTTATCGCGATTTTGAAAGCGTAGTTGAGGTCCCGCTTCAGGAATTTCTCCGGCTGTCGGAAAACTTTACAGTGATACCGCAGAGCAGAATAGTCAAGATAAGAAGGGATAACCTGCTGCTGTACCGCAAGGCAGGCTATTAGCTTTCAAGTACCCAGCCTTCTGGAAGCATCGCTTTTCTGTCCTTCTCTGCCCCTGTCCCGGTGGCGTACCTCCATACGTGCAATCCCCGCTCTGCTTTTACCTGGGCTTTGATCCTGGATAGCGATTCCAGCTCCTGCTGCAGCCCCTCCACGCCTGCAGTCACGGTAGAGAACTTGCTGCAAAACTGGCAGTGAGGGTCAAGCGTAGCCTGCTTGTCATCGTTGTCAATAACAGGGTAGGCGCTGCATGCCAGCGGCTTCTCTGAGTATATCCGGCATTCAAGACCGCCGTGCGGCGCAAGTTCATCGCTTGCAAGGAACGGGCAGAGATCGCCGTCCTGGTTCTTGCCCATCATCTGGTAGGCGATCACCCGTTCTGGGCTTTGCGCGCCGACGGCCAGACGCGGAATGATCCGGAGGCTGATCCCTTTTTCTGCTGCCAGTTTTTCAAGCCGGCCCTTTTCCTCTGGAAGTACCAGCACGCCTATCTTGCCAAACTCTATCGACGGATAATATTCACGGTATATGCAGCAGTCAGAGCAGCCTTGGACGCAGCTGAACTTTACTGCCGGTTTTCCTGTATGCATTGCCATTCCACGCTGTCAGGTGAGAGGTCCGACAACTGCAAAAAGGATATGTCATACACGGACTTGAACTTTTTGAAAATTTCAAGATCATATTTTTTGGTTGTCCCGTCCTTTTCCTTCTTTTTTGGATTGGTGTTTTCCTTGTAAACTCCAAAGCGGAGTATGGCCTTTTTCTCGTACCCTGCCTTGAAGCGCTTGTAGTTTTCTGAGATCGGCACGTTCTTTACGAAACCAGAGTTGTCCTTGGCATAGTCCGAGCCACCGTAGAGTATGAACCAGTAGGTATCGCCCTCCTCGACAAACCGGAGTTTTATCTGGTCGTCAGGCCACCAGTCTACACTTTTTTTCCACAACTTGTAGGCAGCCATCTTGTCTTGGAAAAGCGGGAAGACATTCATGAATACGTCGTGGTAGCGGTAACCGACTCCCACAAAATCCTTGATCCATGTGATGGGCTTGCTCACTGACAGACAAGACTGGAGCGCAGCTGGTATAAAAGTCAAGGTACAATGACAAGTAACAAACGCACGTAATACTTATTACAGCCAGTGCCATCTCAATATACGATGGTGTCCTACCGCAACAGCGTCAAGATAGTGGGGGATGTGCTGCGCATTGCGGACGAATCGGGATTAAGCGGCGTCAACGTCACCGCGCTTTTACGAAAGGCCAATCTTTCCTACGGGAGGCTAGCTGCGATTGCAGGCAACCTGATAAATGCAGGCCTGATAAACGAGCAAGAACAGGAAGGTCAGAGAATATACGTGATCACCTCACGAGGAAAAGACTACCTTCAAAGCTACCAGCGGTTTGCCGAAGTAGCAAACTCGTTTGGCCTGAACCTCTAGAAAACAAACAGCGCTAGTTTGGTTTTTCGACGGCCTCTATGTGACATTCGTGTCCGCGGTGTTCTTTGTCCAGCTGCTGGGCTTCTTCGCCGGTGATGGGGAACCTTTCATTTAGGAGATGCTCCTCTCCCTGCTTTTCCAGAAGAACCTTTTTGCATGTGTCGCATATCAGTTGTAGTGTTATTATGCCCATCCAGTTACTCTGGACTACCAAATAATATTTAGACATTCTGAAAGCAGCAAACAGTAGGTTTTTAATGGATCGCTGGTTACTTTTGGCCTGAACGATGCAGAAAAACCAGCAGCTTGATGAAACAGACAAGAAGCTGTTGAATGACATTCAGTGGGTTTTCCCTCTTGCGGACAGGCCGTTCCTTGAGATCGGCAACAAGTACGGCATCTCGGAAGACGAAGTCATGCGCAGGATAAAGTCCATGAAAGAGGCAGGCCTGATAAGGCAGATAAGCGCCATTTTTGACACTAGGCGCCTTGGTTACAAAAGTGCGCTCATTGCATTTGCAATAAGGCCTGACAAGTTGGACCAGGTGGCTGAAAAGATCAACGAGCATCCCGGTGTTAGCCATAACTATGAACGGAACCATGAATACAATATGTGGTTCACCCTTGCTGTCCCGCCGGATGCGGACATGAAGCAAGATCTTGACAGCATGGCATCCCTTGACGGCGTAGTCAAATACAGGTTGCTTCCCACCCTGAAAATGTACAAGATAGGCGTCAAGCTGGACATGGTTAACGACGACCAGCAGAAACTAAAGCCCACCGACGAGGTCAAGGAAATGAACCCGGAAAAGCTGGACATTACCGAGCGCGACAAGGAATTCGTCAGGGAGCTGCAAAAAGATCTGGACATCGTCCCCGAACCGTTCAGGGCGATGGCAGATAGCCTTGGTATTTCAACAAAGGAGCTTTTTGAGAAGTCCAGAGAATACGAGCAAAACGGCCTGATGCGCCGGTTTGCTGCAATACTTCGCCACCGCGATGTTGGTTTTGTCGCCAACGGCATGGTGGTCTGGAATGTGCCAGAGGACAGAGTCGACGAAGTGGGCTTCAAGCTCGCAGCATTTCCGCAGGTAAGCCACTGCTACCGCAGGCCATCCTACCCGGATTGGCAGTACAACGTGTTTAGCATGGTTCATGCAAGAACGCTGGAGGCGGCAGAAAACATCGCCGAAGAGATGTCAAAATCAATCGGCATCAGGGACTACAGGATACTTTTCAGTTCCAGAGAGTTCAAAAAAGAACGTGTCAAGTACTTTGTCTAGCTCGTAGCGATGGGCTGGACGAAAAAGTTCTTTTCGTACATTTCTTCTACGTGCTTTGCTTCTGCCCTGTCCAGGTACTTGCCGTCTGAGATTGCTGCAAACATCTCGATTTCTTCGATAGTTACCATGGTTGGTAGAACCACCGAGATCTCTGGCTGAGAGAGGATGAACTTGATGGCCAGCTCTGTAATGTTCCATCCCTTGTCGTTTGCAATGGGCTTCATGTTCTCAATCTTTTGCACAGCTTCTAGGATAAATTCGCGTTTTCTAAAGCTGCGGTGGTCGTTCCTGTCAAAGTTTGTGTCAGCTTTGACCTTGCCGGTGAGCAGGCCGGAAGCGTCTGGCACCCTGACCATTATGCCCACATTCTTTTGCGCGGCAGCCCTGATAAAGTCGCGACCGGGGTCCTGCTCAAGGATGTTGTATACCGTCTGCAGGCTTGTGATGTTTCGGCTGTTTATCGCAAGCAAGCCTTCGTCCTTCCAGCCTATGGCCGGCCCAAGGGCCGCGCCGTGGCTTTTGATGACGCCCTTGCTGACAAGCCCGTCAAGTTCTTCAAAAAGCCTGTCATTTTTGATGGCATCCATTTTTGGATTGTGCAGGCTGTAAACATCAACGAAATCGGTTTCCAGCCTTTCCAGGCTTTGTTTGAGTGCAAATTGCAGAAACTCGGGATTATGCTTTTGCGGGAGCTCCCTGTGCCCTACCTGCGTGGCATCGTATATGTCGTAACCCCATTTCGTGGAGTACACCACCTCGTTTCGCATGTCCTTAAATGCGCGGGCCAGCAGTTTCTCGCTTCGGCCCTTGCCGTACATGTCTGCCGTTTCGTAGAAGTTTATTCCAAGGTCGTACGCGCGTTTTAGCATCTTGATGGCTTGATCGTCTTCGATTTTGCCCCACCAGTCCAGCCCGACGGTCCATGCGCCAAACCCGATCTCGCTGACCTTGATGCCGCTCTTGCCAAGGGTTCGATATCTCATGACAAGACCCCCATAACTTCTGATGAAATCTTGCTAAAAGTTGCATCGTCTACGGCCGGCCGGCCTCCCGCCGCCTGAAGGTCTAGGGGAATCCAGGACTTGCATCCGGCCCATTCCGGCATCACATCTACCTGTACAGGATTATCTAGTCTGTAAACTCGCAACAGTATGGCACTCATTGGTTTACTGGGATTATAATTCAGCCGCGCATTAACATAGCTTTCGTTCCAGATATGGTATTTTTCCAGCTTTTTGAGCACGGATCTGTCGTTTATCTCCCGGACATGCACCACTTCTGCATAAGAGGTCAGGGTATTCTGCGTTGCAGCCGGCTGGCTTTTCAGCACGTCGTCAAGTTTGTCCTGGTAGTCTGGCTGCAGGTGATCCCTTGATTGATGCTCAAAAGTAGGGAATAACGCAAACCTGTCGTGCTTTACTTCAAAGCCCTGCCGGTATTCCAAGATGCCGCCTTTTCTCAGCAGGACGACCTGACGCCCCTCTTCAAGGGCCTTGCACACAACAGCCCATTCCTTAAGCGCCTGCATGATTAACCCAGACTCTTGATTATTTCATCGATGGCCTTGTTAACGCAGACTATCATGGGGGTGTCCCTTACAACGTACTTGCTTACCTGGGTCTCCCGAAGCGCCATTATCAGGTCCTGGAAAACCATCAGGTCTGTCGATTCAAAGGCCAGCATAAAGTCCTGATCGTCAAGCCCAAACGAGGACGTGGTGTTCAGCCTTACCTGGGGGAATCGTCTGCCAACCACGATGTGCTCTTCCATCATCTTCTTTCGCTCTTCAAACGGCAGCAGGTACCAGTCCCGCGACTTGACAAACGGATATACTATGACATACTTGAGTGGCTGCTCGTCGGTCATAAAGCCGGGGGTAATCTTGCTAGAGTAGACGGACGGCCTTGCCGCTGACAAAAAGACATAGGACGGCGTTACATACTTGCCAAAAACGGTGCTGTAGATCTTGGACGTCAGGACCTGCATCTTTTCTACCGAGTCTGAGATCATCCAGATCATCAGGTCCGCGTCCTCGCGCAGACCAAGGGTAGTGTAGGTGCGCACCTTCATCTTTGTGTTGGCAACTTCAATCAGGCTGGCAAATTCTTTGGCCGCTTCCTCCTTTCCGATCTCGTTGAGCCATCGCCACTTTGGATCGACTTTGAAGAAAGAGAAATTGAGAAATGTCGGTGTTGGTTTTTGTTGGTTGCTATCGTTGGTAGCTTCCGACATCTAACATGGTGGGAATACAATACCCTATTTAAAATTAGGTGGCGGCGCCTTATGATTACTACTACTTGTCTTCTAGCCCAAGCCAGCCGTAACCCTTGGCTTCAAGTTCTTCTGACAGCTCTTTGCCGCCGGACTTGATGACTTTGCCCTTGGCGACGACATGGACATAGTCCAGCTTCTTTAGATAGCGCAGGATTCTGGCATAGTGCGTTATAACAAGCACGCCGGCTCCAGTATCGATAAGCTTGTTTATTGCCTCGGCCACGGCCTTGACGGCGTCGATGTCCAGACCAGAGTCCGGTTCGTCCAAGATGGCGATGTTGGGTTTGAGCACGAGCATCTGCATCACCTCTGAGCGTTTTTTCTCGCCGCCGGAAAAGCCCTCGTTCAGGTACCGCCCCAGGAAGGAGGGGTCAAGGCCCACTGCGTCCAGGTTCTTCTTTACATACTCGTGGAATTCCCTGACGGTCAGAAAGACCTCGCGGTTCTGCTCTTCAGCAAGGGATTTGTTAAGCTGGTTGTATGCGTTTCTCAAAAAGTGACTGTAGCCTACACCGGAAATTTCAGTTGGATACTGGAATCCAAGGAAGATGCCCTTCCTTGCGCGCATATCGGTGGAGAGACCGTTTATTGATTCGCCTTTGACCAATATCTGGCCAGAATTAAGGGTATATTTTGGATGACCCATTATCGCGTTTGCCAGCGTGCTCTTGCCGGAGCCGTTTGGGCCCATGATGGCATGGACTTCGCCCTTGTCGATATTCAGGTTGAGTCCCGAAAGGATCTCCTTTCCGTCTATGCTTACGCGCAGGTCTTTAACCTCTAAAAATGCCATTTGGGTAACCTTTCATCCAGACTTTATATAAGTATTCTGGCTTAACGCCGTTATATTTCAAATATTCGCAAGTATGCGCCTATTCGACGGTTATGGAGCTGGACATGTACGGGTGCACTATGCAGAAGTAGGGGTGTTCACCTTTTCCCAGATCGGACGCTGGTATGCTGTACTCCTTGCCTGTTTCAAGGATGCCGCTGTCGAAAAGCTTGCCATAATCTGGGTCGTCAAAACCCTTGCCGCTGGTAGCGCTGTGAGGAGCCGAGTCCTTGTTTACCCAGGTTATCAGTGCGTCGCTAGACACCTTTGCGGGGTCAGGCCCGTAATCTGGGTTTCCTTGGGTTACAGCTCCTGCAAGTATGTTTATTGTCACGGTATTGCTGAACTTGGATTTATCCACCGTTGTTGCAGCAGGCTTCTCCGTGGTCGTACTGGCCACCGGAAGATCCTTACGGTATGGCGATTGCACTTCACCGGCCTTTGGCGTCGCGTCGATTATTAGCAGGTTGTACGCGATAAAACCGGTTATCGCTCCTAACACAAGCAAGACGGGAAAGGCAATAACTCCAGGTTTCCTCATGTTCAGCGCCTATTTCATTTGCACCTATATTAATTCCTTTTACAGCACCGGTTTGCAAATGCCTTGCACTGCAATCAGTTTGGAATGACTTTTATTTTGGGATTATTTACACGGAAAATAGCTATTGACCAAGCAAGCTGGCAAGTGTGCCCTTTGCGGCGCGGACCTTGTATTCAAGTACAAGGCAATGCCCCAGTGGAATGTGTCAGGCTTTATCTGCAGTAAATGCTACAGCCAGAAGCTGCTGGACCATTATATAGCACCGGACAGGCAGAACATAACCAAAAAGTAGGAAAAGACTAAATACTAAATTTTGCATCCCTTTGATATGCCAACAGCGTACATCCTCGTGAACTGCACACTGGGCTCCGAAGAAAAGATCATCGGCGAGATTGCAAAGCTTCCCGATGTCAAGGAAGTAAGGGGAACATATGGAGTTCACGACATTTTCGTCAAGGTCAAGTCCGAAAATACCGAGGCGATGAACCACACGATCACCAACAAGGTACGCAAGATACCGGGAATCACATCCACCGTGACGCTGGTGGTCATCGAAGAGCAGGGCGGCAAGGGTTAACCGTTCTGAATTTCTTTCTTTCTATCCTCGGCCTTTATCCTGCGGATCTCGTAGGCTATTAGCCCGCTGCTCACTGTTACCGTGGACCATCCGACAATTCCAACGATAAAGAAATGGTTGTAGTTGGGGAAGAACAGTGCAATAGTTGCCAGTGCTGCGCCTATCCACCAGACAACGATAAGGGTAGCAAGATAGTTGTATTTCATCCCCGCATGTCCTCGTCAAAGCCCCTGAACGATTTTAAGACCTTGCCACATTTTTGACAGCGGCAGTACTCGACAAAATCAAAATCATCGTACTTGCGGTAGGCAAACGACTCTGGATGGTCGCAAAATATCTGCCTTATTCCAAACAATACAAAATCAGATACAGAATGGGGGTTCTTTACTATTTCGGCAGGGCTTGCTTTGATATAGAACCTGTTTTCAAGGATTTGCAAGGGGCCCGTAGCGTAGTCAGGATATCGCGGCGGTCTTCGGAACCGCAGGTCAAGGGATCGAAGCCCTTCGGGCCCGCTTGACCTATGTGCCCTTGATTCGCTTCATTACTACCCCAAAC
>JBBISN010000014.1:0-31714 GCA_037441265.1 Nitrososphaera sp.
GAGCGAAACTCAACACGTGGACATACAGATGGATGGCCGCGTGGAGTAAGTGGGACTAAGCCTTCCACCTTTTTCTTCTTTTTTATTTCATTTAAACATCAGACTTTATGCAACATCATCTTGACAAGGATGGTTCGCCTCGCCGCCTCTCCGAGCCAATGCCCCACATCACGGTGACAAAAGCTTGCAATGACAGGCAGTCGCAGGTTAACTGACCCCAATAAATATTAATTTGCAAGCTATACCAGATCGGTATCATTGGGCTACCTGATCTCAAAGAGACGACCCTATTACCAGTTGTTTATAGGATCAGTGGCGCTTGCAGCCCTGATACTTGTTTACGCGCTGGTCCTATCATACGTCCAGAAGACTGACGTGATAGGAGAGAGCCTGATAGATACCGAGTTCCCACCTCCCAGCACATCGCCGATTTTCTTCAAGCCCATAACCTGGCTGATGATCGTGTCCATCATAGGATGGTTCTCCCTCATTGAAATGGTAAAGGACAGGGTCAGATCCAAGGAATACGGCAAGCGATCCATAATCATGCTGGTACTGCTGCTTATTTCGATTTTCAGCCTCTACGAGGTCTTTTTCAACTTCATGATCTGGGGTGTGATCCTTGGCCATCAGGATCCTGCAGCCCTTGATCCGGACAAGGCATTCAACGCATTTCCAACCGACAAATACAAGATAAACCTGGTAGTTGCAACAAAATTCTACTTCACAGCTTTCGCATGCTCCCTTTATGGGCTGGTAGTTCTGTTTAGAAGCTGATGGTAGCCCAGACCGTTGTTATTTTCTGTCTATTCTATCTTTATGCTTGTGCCTTTGGATTCTTTTCTTTTGAAGACTATTTCCAGTATCCCGTTCTTGTAGGTTGATTTTGCTGAACCGACATCGGCGTCGTACGGAATGTCTATGACACGGCGATATTTCCTGTCAGAAGATTCTGCCGAGATCTCCACCGCGCCTTCGCTGGCGTTTACGTTGATCCTGTCCTTTTCAACGCCGGGCAGCTCGACAACGACCTTTATTTCATCGTCTGAAACTACGGTATCTGACAGTGGCTCCCTTTCTGCCGTCAGCTGAGGTCCGGTAACCCCGAGCCGCTTCACGTTTCCAAACTCGCGTACCCGTGGCTTGCCATCAGGTCCGATAGTCACCGAATACCCGTACACTATCGGCCCTATTTCTCTGACCCTAACCCCTTCGGGAGTTTCATACTCCCTTGTCAGCTCTTTTGGTATTTCAGGAATCGGGAATCGTTCCTTGAACCGCTTTTCCATCTCTTTTCTCATTTGTTCAAGCTCCCATAGGACATCCCGGGTACCGATTCCAAATCGTGGTCTGCCCATGAACTTTCTAAACCACTCTTCGAATTCATCGTCCCAGTAACTCATATACTTCCTATTATGCAGGACAGAATATTATTTATTGTTGGAGAATTCTCTGCATTGCACTGCGTGCTTTGCTCTGGCAGGCTGAACTTGTAGAGAAAAGAAAGGGTGGCTAGTCGGCCACGGTTTTCAGCGTCTCTTTTTCCACCTTCTTGACGTAGACGTATTCCATGATGAATGCCGCAACGAGGGCTCCAACTATGGGTCCGGCCCAGTATATCCAATGAAAGTCCCAGTAGCCGGAGATCAACGCGGGACCAAAGGTGCGGGCGGGATTCATGCTTGCCCCGGTCAGGGGGACGCCCACCAGGTGGAGCAGGAATATCATCCCGCCAATTGCAACGCCGGCAAAGCCAGCGGCGGCCTTTCTGTGGACTGCCACCATGTAAATAGTCGTGACCAGAAAGAACGTCAGTATCGCCTCGACGGCAAATCCAGCAGTCGCGCTTTTCTCCAGCAGTTCGCTTGGTCCGCCCTGCGTGCCAAAGTTGACCTTGGCGCCAGCTGTCGGAAGTATTGCCGCATGCGAAGCAGCCGCTGCGATGGCACCGATGATCTGCGATATGATGTACCCGCCGCCATCCTTGAGGTTCATCCGCTTTGTGGCCATCATGGCAATGGTGACTGCAGGATTGATGTGCGCGCCGGATACGTGGCCAAACGCGTATATCATGATGCCAATGGCCGCGCCATGACCAAGGGCGATTATCAGAAGGGAATCTGGGGTCAGCCCGCTTCCCAACACTACGGCAGACATGGTGATGGACAAAGGTCCAAAGAACGTCAGTGCATAGGTGGCTATGGCTTCTGCAAGCCAGGCTCTAGGATTTACCACGAAAAATCGCTTTTTGATCACATAATATAAAAGAACCTGCAATTTTTCATGCAAACCCTTGCACCCGGAGGGAACCAATTTTTGAAGCAAGTGCATCAGGAAGTAAAAGTTTGGCAATATCAATTTCCCAAACTGAAAAGAATTTCATGGCAACGCCCATCGACAGCCATCGTAATTCACAATATTCTTAGCGGCAGATAAGCATGGAATAGTTAGATGACTTTGCCGCTATCCACCGATTATGTACTTGATTTTTCCAGTACAGACTTTGAATCCGACTCCAAAACAACAGCCAGGGTCCTGTTGGAATTTGCCGGCAAATGCTTTCCAGACTCGGATGAGAAAACCAGAAGCGAGATGTTTGGCCTAAGCCAGCCAGAATTCGTTGCGGGCTGGTATTTTGCCAAGCTTTACCTCAAATCCGAATTTGTAAGAAAAATTCATGACGTGAACTCCTATGAATTCAGCCTCATAGATCCTAATCAAAAACCCAAAGTAAGAGGCAAGCTGTACATCGGAGATCCCTTTCTAGTCGTGCTTACGACCTGGATAAATTCCAGGCTCAGAGAACAGGGTTGCAACGCCGAAGTAAAAATAGGATACGAAATGGCAGATTTTGCAAGGGGCACTCCGGGGTCTGCCATTGGAGGCAGCCTGATGTGAAAATTTGGCCATTGCTATTGAAATAAATATAGAATTTGAAAAGTTAGGATGTTATTATGTCCGGCGTTTCTGAAGCAGTCAAGACAGTGGGCATCGACGTCGATTCTGTCCTTGCCGACGTGATGCTTGTCTGGGTAGACGAATACAACAAGCGCAGAAACACCAGGATAACAAAGCAGGACATTACAAAGTGGGATATACCTACCGTCCTCCCCATAACCCCGGAAGAAGTTTACCAGTACTTTAGCCACGTCTGGAGGGAGCGGTGGAAAGAGATCCCGCCGACCGAGCCGGCGATAGGCGACGTCACTGAAAGGCTTCACAAAAAAGGCTACAGGATTTCCGTCATCACAAAACGCGAGCGGCCCACCGCCGCGTACGTGGCAAGATGGCTGGATTTGCACGACATCTATACAGACGATCTGCTTTTCATCTACGATGCCGTGCCCAAGGCCAACTACCCCTTTGACGTGCTCATAGATGACGCGCCCAGAAACCTGGTAGACGTCACTGCGCCAAAGACCGCGATCCTGTTCAACCAGCCCTGGAACGCGGATTTCCACTGGCCCGTGCGCGTAAACAAGCTAAGCGAGGCAGAAAAACTGCTATGAGCCCAGCTCTATCAGGGCTCGGTTGATGAGCGCTGCAAGCCCCGTGAACTGGGTCAGCAGCGTAACCGCGGATTCAAAGGCATCCGGCCCGCGAAAGCCCTCATCGTATTTCATTTCTACCGAGCCTTTATCGGTCTCTACAAAGACAGTCAAAAGCGAGTAATCGCCCAGCCTTTCATCCGTCCTTTCCACGTACTGCCTAAGTTCCAGCCGGGCTATCCAGAATCCCTGGTTCTCCATACCCGAGAGAAGGGTTTTTCGCTTGGCCGGCGGCTCCTTTATCCGGCCCGGCTCGATGTCAGTTTTCATTGGTAATCAAGAAAGCGCACCCATTCAGGGAACCACAGGTTCTGCTCTGGCATGCCTATCCCCTCTGCCAGGACTGCCGGAGAGTTGTAATAGACCGCGTCGGCCCCAAGTTCCTTTGCTATGTTGATATTAAGGTCGTTGATGGATGATACCTCTCCAACGTACTTGTTTGCCACCAGATCACGGTTGTGTGTGTATAGACCGACCTGCCGGCCGTCAACGGTCGGGACGTAGCTTACAACGACGTCTATGCGTTTTGCGCCAGCCTTTCTAAGGTAGTATATCGTCTCCCTTACGGTGGCGCTAGTCTGTATCGTTCCCTGCACCGTGGCGATGTTCCTGCCCTGCACCAGCGGCTGCATCACGAACTTGAGCGACTTGCCAGTGGTCAAGAGCTTGTTTCTGCTCTCCTGTTCTGAAAAGTCGATCATGTTGTCCGAGTCGTCGTACCGGTCTTTGATGACGCCTTCTGCCATGTCAAAGGATCCGAAATGGCTCCGGTATTCAAGGCCAAATCCAAGGGCCATAGGCCGCGTATAGTCCGGCTCTGCGTACGCTGAATCCAGGTAATCCAATTTGATCTCTGTTGAAAGAAAGTCTGCCTGCTTTCGGCCGATGTTCTTTCGGATTTCGTAGATGCTTTTGCCATTTAGAGTCGCCACCACGTTGGACTCGCGGATGAATTCAAATGGGTCCATCATCAGCCGCGAGTCATTTCCGGATGCCACGACTTCAAGCCCCTTTTTGCTCATCTTTAGGAGGTGGCCGGGTTTAACGTCACTGAACTCCATGTCCAGAGAAGTGCGAAGCGAGTTCTCCGACGCGATGATGTTTAGCATCCTGTCCTTCCGTGAAGCGGTGACCAGCGGCTTGAATCCGGTGCTGTCGCGGTAGGCGTAGACCTCGTCGCCCTTCTTTATCATCAGGTTACCGCGCAGATGCCGGTCCAGAAATTCCACGGCGCGCTCAGGATTCTGCCTTTCTATCAAAAGCGCGGTAAAGATGTGGTAAATCTTGAAAAGCGAGTCTGAATCCCGGGCTGACCCGACATAGGGATGCAGGTGCAGTTTTTCCGTGTCAACGAAAAAGCCGTCAAAGGCCAGCTGGATGTTGCTCATGCTTGGAAACGGCGGCGCCTTCTTTGAGAGGTATCCGATTCCAGATGGGCCCTGTAATTTTTGCTTGTGCGCCGTGCGGAGTATGGCATCGTCAGAGGGCAGGTACCCCTCAGCGGCGGCTGAACTGTTGCCTACCACCATTCTCCAGTATGCCTTGCCGCGATGCTGCAGCATCCTCATGGCATGGGTAAGGTAGTACACAGAAGTCCTGCTGGATTCAGGACCGTGGTTGTACAGGGCAACTATGCCAGCCATGCATCTGTCACTTTGATGTGTTCAGATAAAAATCTTGTCAGAAGGCTGGAACATCTGCTTTTCCAGTTCAAACTTGCGTATCTGGTCCTCAAACTGAAGGGTCAGCCCGATGCTGTCAAGCCCTTCCAGCAACAGCTTTTTGCGGAACTCGTCAACCTCAAAATGCATGGTTCTAGAACCGGCGCTCACGGTCTGCCGGGCAAGGTCTATGGTTATATCCACGTCATGTTTGAAAAGGAACTCCACCTCTTCGGATGAAAGCCGGACAGGCAGGAGCCCGTTTTTGAAGCAGTTGTTGTAAAATATGTCAGCAAAGGAAGGCGCGATTATGGCTCTAAACCCATAGTCCTGAAGGGCCCAGGCGGCGTGTTCCCGGGAGCTGCCGCTGCCAAAATTGTCCCTTGCAAGCAGGATCTGCCGGCCAGCATACCTGGGATCGTTGAGCACAAACTCCTTCCTGGGGTTCCCATTGCCATCAAACCTCCAGTCGTAAAACAGGTATTTCCCAAAACCGGTGCGGCTGACGAGTTTTAGAAATTGCTTTGGCACTATCTGGTCTGTATCCACGTTGACCCGGTCAAGGGGGACTGCCCTGCTTCTTAATACAGTGAACGGCTCCATCTACAACCATCCTATATTTCGAGGTGCAATATTTGGCTATGCCGATGCCGCTTTTGTTATAAACGATTAGAATTTCTCAGTACAAATGATGTATGCCCTAACTTTTTTAAATTTTAAAGCACTAATTACATGTGTATGAGAGAACGTCTCATAATAACCCAAAAAGAACAAGAAGTTTGCACGGAAGGAATCCCGGTATGCGGAGGAAATCTGGAAACGCCGGTCATCGATACCGCCCAGTACATTGATGAAGTGCACTACAGAATAGGGAGCAAGCTGTACATTGAAAACGCAGACTGACAACAATACTGCATCATTTTACGAGCGGCAGGATCTGGAACTAGAGAACATCGTTGGAAACCTGCTGGTGGCAGAGTACCAGGTGGACAGGCTGCGTTCAAGGTTGCTGGACAAGGCTTCGGGGTTTGGTCGCGAGGTTTCCGGTTATTACAAAAAGACGGACAAGCAACCGACATCAACACGTGTTTTTGAGCACAAGGGAAAATTGTACAAAATCTCGATCAAGGTAGAAGAGATAAAGAATACAGACGATTCAGAACTGGTCTGAATCTATTATATCTTTTTTAGTTGCGCTGGTTCTGCTTCTTTGAGTAAAACAATTCTGCAGGCAGGAACATGTCCTGTATTTCTTCATCTTTTATGCTCTCTTCATCCAGAGACGCTCTGCCCACGGCAAAGTCCCTGAGAAAGTCGTCGTCTCCAAGGATCAATGCCAGCTTTCTTACAGGCGACATGTAGAGCCGTTCGACCCATGAAGGGTACGACTGCCTCAGGTACCGGTGCTTTTCCGTGAGCTTCAAGGTAAAGTACCAGGCCAGGCCCTCCCTCAGCTGCTGCGGATAGTCCTTGAGAATGACGGCGTGTATCATTTCATGGAGGTAGTGGCCAAACTTTGCAATGTCGTACCTGATGATGATCTCTTCCAGTCGGTAGTCGGTGATTCCGGCAGAGCCGGCGATATCGTAATACTCGCCCCTTATGTTGGTGCTGCTCCTGCTGTTTCCGTTGAAAGGCCCCTTCCTTCCCTCCCTTCTGGACATGACCTGGACTTCCATCTCCCACCTTCCCTTGCATATCAGGATATCAAACGTTGTCTTGACGCCAAAGTACTCTTCTACTATCTTTTTTGCGGTAAGAACCAGTGCAGTGAGCTTTTGGATTTCATCAAAAGTTATGTCGTCTGTAAGGAAGACGATTTTACCGTCGGTCAAAGAGTTTGACACATTGTTAGCGCCAGCTTTATGTTCATCAATCATGGAAAAGATCACTCTTCCCTACTGTCCAGCAACACCTGATCGACACTGACTAGATAAAACCGTTGTAGTTGGTCGCTCAGTTTCACACTGCATTACATTCTGTATGTCACTTTGTTCCACATACTTTGCCGGACAGACGTGCGAGTGTTTCGTACGATTATTATCGTGAAAATAATTAAAAAGAGTTAGCTATGTTGGCTATGCAATTAGTCCATGCCAGCATTATAGGCATTATCACCGTCCCAACAATCTGCCAAACGACTTATTGGCAATCTGACGCTACAGTCAACATACAATCATGCTTTCAATTCATAGAGTGAAAATGCATTTCTTTTAGTATGAAGGGCAGTTGGCACTCGCAGGTTCGTTGTTCAGATAAGGTTCGTACAGTTTCGGCAAAAGTTGTACTTGCAAGAGCTTTGCCATCATTGCTGTCGTAATTCAAAGGATGTGCAGGATTTCAGTGTAAATGCCCTGCCCCGGTATGAACTGGGTTTTAGACATAGAGGCAGGGCCAAGGGCTGCTTGTGTGAAAGTGTTCCAAGTACGATATACTAACAATAATTATAAAGAGTTAGGAAAAATGACCTGCCCCCATGAAGATAAGCGCAGATGAGGGAGCAAGGTCGTCGTCACACCCCTGAGATGCCTTCCGTAAGTTATTATCGCACAGATAATTATAAAGAGTTAAGATGGAAGCCACACCTCCAATGATCCCAACGTGGCATAGGCGGAGGCAGGGTTTCGCGGGGTTGTTGCGCGAAACTTTTTCGGTGTGATACTATACACTCAATAATTTAAAAGAGGATCGGCGTTTGTCAGATGAAAGATCTGTAGGTTAGGAATACAGGCAGAAAGTCAAGTTCAAATGTTAATCAGAACAAAACTCTGTGGATGTTTGCTTCGATTTTATGTTTGAGCTCTTCTGTCATATCTTCCGGTTTCATTCCATGATCCCTGTGCGCGTGCATGGCGCACCGGGCCAGTATTTCATCCAGTTTTTTACCCTTGGTCACAAAGCCACAGTCAAAACCAATGTCTTTACATTTGAATTTTAAAGTGAACATTTGTAACATGAGTATTATGCCACTTTATCGCATTTAAGTATGCAGCCTTAGGCAAAGGTGTGTCGTCAGATCGGCAAGACGTCTATAGCCATTCCCTTACGTCGACAAAACGTCCTTCAATCGCGGCTGCGGCGGCCATCACCGGGCTGACCAGGTGCGTCCTTCCACCGGCACCCTGCCGGCCTTCAAAGTTGCGGTTGGATGTGCTGGCGCAGCGCTCACCGGGAGACAGGACGTCCGGGTTCATCCCAAGGCACATGCTGCAGCCAGACTCACGCCACTCAAAGCCGGCCTCGGTAAATACCTTGTCAAGGCCCATCTTTTCTGCCGCAATCTTGACCTGCTGCGAACCGGGTACCACCATGGCCCGGACGTGGGGCGAGACCCTGCGGCCTTTGACCACGACGGCGGCCTCCACCAGGTCTTCAATCCGCGAGTTCGTGCATGATCCGATAAAGACCCTGTCAAGCTTTATGCCGGTTATGGGCACTCCGGGTTCAAGGGCCATGTACTCTAGTGCGCGCAGCGCGGCCTTGCGCTCATTTTCATTTCCATGCGAGTACTCGTCAGGATGCGGTATGCTGTCGGTGACGCTTACCACCATGCCCGGATTTGTGCCCCAGCTGACCTGCGGAGCTAGCGTACCGACGTCAAATGTCATGGACCTGTCAAAGGTAGCATTTGGATCCGTCCTGAGGCCTTGCCAGTACTCCAGCGCTTTTTCAAACTGTTCGTTTTTGGGCGCATACCGGCGGCCCCGGATATAATCAAAAGTTGTCTGATCAGGGGCCACAAGTCCGGCCCGGGCGCCACCCTCTATGGACATGTTGCATATGGTCATGCGCTGCTCCATCGAGAGCTCCGAGACGGCGTTCCCTCGGTATTCAAAGACATAGCCAGTGCCGCCGGCTGTGCCTATGGTTCTGATCACATAAAGGATCATGTCCTTGGCTGTCACGGCATGCGGGCTCTTGCGCCTTCCTTCAAGGTTTATCGCAAAGGTCTTGGGTTTGTCAAGCCAGAGCGTCTGCGTTGCCAAGACGTGCTCCACCTCGCTTGTGCCTATACCTAGAGCAAACGCACCAAACGCTCCGTGAGTAGAGGTGTGGCTGTCCCCGCAGACTATGGTCGTGCCCGGCAGTGTCAAGCCAAGTTCAGGCCCGATAACATGGACTATGCCCTGATCCGGGCTTTGCATGTCAAAAAGCGTGATTCCAAACTCTTGGCAGTTTTGCGCCAGGGTGCGTATCTGGGTAGCAGAAATCTGGTCAACGATGGGAAGCGACCTTGCCGTGGTTGGCACGTTGTGGTCCATGGTGGCAAAGGTGAGGTCAGGCCTCCTCACCTTCCGGTTGTTGATGCGCAGGCCGTCAAAGGCCTGAGGCGAGGTAACCTCGTGGACAAGGTGCCTGTCAATGTACAGCAGGGACGGGCCGTTTTCCTTGGCATAAACCACGTGGCTGTCCCAGATCTTCTCAAATATGGTCTGCGGCTGACCCAAACTGCTGGAAATGGGCATAAGGGGAATATAAAACAATGAGCAGATAGTTTTAAATCAGGTAATCCAGCTTTGATGGCTGTAAATGCATCCCAGGGATAGCCGTTATCCGGAGTATATCGCTGAGCAGATAAAGAAAGGTACAACCACGTGCGCCCTTACCTGCAAGGACGGCGTGGTGCTGGCAGCTGACACAAGGGCCAGTGCCGGATTGTTCATTGCCGACAGGCACGTCATGAAGATCCAGCAGGTCGACAAGCACCTGGCCATGACCATCGCCGGCGGTGTAGCCGATGCGCAGAACCTTGTTGATGTCATGCGGTACAATGCGAACCTGTACAGGCTGCAGAACAAGGAGCTCATGCCGGTCAAGTCTGCCGCAAGGCTTTGCTCAAACGTTCTTTTCAACAACCGATACTTCCCGTACTACGTCCAAATAATCATGGCCGGCTTTACCAAAGCCGAGGGCGGGCAGATCCACAACATCGATCTTTTCGGCTCCATGTCTACTGAAAAGTTCATTTCAACTGGAAGCGGGTCTCCGGTAGCTTACGGTTACCTCGAATCCGAGTACAAGCCGGACATGACGGTGAATGAGGCGTACAAGGTGGCCATGCACGCAATTGCCGCGGCCATCAGAAGAAACGCCGGCACCGGTGACAACATCAACGTGGCCATCATCGACAAGGACGGCTACCGCGAGCTGTCAAAAGAGCAAAAGGCGGCAGTCGGCGTAGTATTTTAACGGCCGCCACTTTTTCCTGTTCTTCCAAGCACAGCCCGTATGGTTCTACATGTGGTATTTCTGTCCATGTTCCTGTAACTCTGCCGGGCTATGAAACGTCGTGCCGCATGCCTTGCAGGTGAAATGCTCGTGGCTTGAATGACTCTCTTCTGCCATGTGCATCCTGCCATGCTCCATGAGCTCGTCTTCTGACTTGAACTTTGCACCACACGCTTTGCATTCGAATTTCTTTCCAAATAATCCCATGCTCGGTTAGTGGTTGGCAATCAATAAAACAATATCCTGAAATGGTCAAAGAAAAAATTTAATGCATCAGCCTTGGCTCATAGTAACTCGTACAGATCGGCGTCAACTATTTGAAAAAATACGGCAAGCCGTACTTAGCTTGCCAGCCGCGTGATGCGAACCAGTTGATGAACAAGGCTGTAATCGCAGGCATAAATCCTGTCTGCATTCTCGTTAAAGAAGATGGCCTTGAATCATCAAAGAAATGGTGCAACAGATAATGTCTTTTTTAGAGCCAGTATCCATAAATGATTTGTTGTCTTTTAACAAGGTTTTGAAAAGGCAGAATTCATGAAATCTAGAATAATACCGGGAAGGCCAGCATAATCAAATATCAATTCCAGAGTCAAAGATCAAGTTTAACACTCCAAGAACATATTCTAATACTGCCAACGAGTTAACGCCAGTATGTCAGAATCAGACTCGGATGATGTCCAAAAAGATTCTGTGGAAAAGAACATTTTTGAGGATTACAGAAAAACTTGCTCGGCAATTTTTGGAAAAGCAAGCCAGTCCCAGCTCAAATATATCCAAGCTTTTTCGGATTTTCAGCATGCCGTATGGGCATCCTGCGAAAGTATGGTTGCAAATCAGATATCAGCACTTGAAGAGTACTCAAAGTATCGCGGCGTCCATTTGGAATTGCCCTTACGAATTTACAGCAACGCGATAGATGCGTACATGAAATGGGTATCAGCCTCGTACGATCTGGGAGTAACTCGGTTACAATTTTACCGCAGCAACGTGGAACGATTCAACGATATGATGTCGCAATCTTTTAACAAATAGCATAGAGAATACTTCTTAAGAGTCATCTTTCAGGACACATTTAGATCAATAGAATCGTGTTAGCCGGCCATAGTCGGACAGCATGCCCGATCATTACGAAAATTAAAAAATTAGGAGGCAGCAGCGCCATGATGCCTGGTCGTGTGTTTCAAGAATTCATCTTTTGATTTAAAATGCATGTGGCAAGCTCTGCACTCCTTCTGTCCGGTCCTGACTATCAGGAATGCTGTGACTGCACCAAGTACTGCCCCATAGATTACGTGTGCTAGGAACGAGCCGGCGAATATGGCAGGCTGCATGTTCTGCAGTTGCGTCATTATAGACTGGTCACTCATGCCAGGGTTCATCATCTTCATCAGACTCATCATTTGGGGAGCCATTGACATCATTGCTGGTATAAAGAGCACGACAAAGGCGATTACGCCCGTGACGATTCCTAAAGATATCCCCTTGCCAAAACCGCCTATCTGCAGTTTCCCAACTGTGGATATCAGTATCCCAAAGATCGCTCCAATCAGTATGCTTGCCAAGAGATGTATACTGATTCCGGTGGCCGACGCATCCGGGATTTGTTGGCCTGCAGTCACCCCTAATAGTGTAGGGAAAAGATCTGACGGCAAACCAAACAGGGACATCATGGCCATCATTGGAGCCAGCATGACTTTGCCGCCTACAATTCCGCCTATGATTCCGTATACCACTCCTCTTCCTTTTGAATAACTCAGAGTTTTTGTTGCCATGGTATAGCGTTATAACACAGCGCTGAATTGGCCTAAAGACATTCTCCAGAATGTTCAAAGTAATTCTTTAAGAGTTAGACAAACTGCGTAAGTATCAGCACATGTATCTTTACACGAGAAATGAACATCGCTTCTTCGCAGCCTAGTTTGGTCGTTGCAAAAACATGCGGCCGCATGGAAAACGAGCAGAGGGTGACCTATACATTTTCTGAAGAATTTCATAGCTTGTGCATTGATAAGAAGGACATAATCGAGGCCCAGATCCAAGCGTGCGAACGGATCTTAAAGTATGCAATAAATGAATCAGAAAGAAGAGTGGTCGGAAAGGAGATTGCCGAGCTAAAGTTGGCCCTTGACCTGATGCCTTGAGGTGAGATGTATTACGAACTGTGCTAACCCACCAGAGCATAGGGGCAAGACAAGAAAATTCATAATTTGTCGGTCATGTTTTTGGTGCGCATCATGCTTAGCTGGATCTCATTTTCCGATTTGTCCACACTGTAGTAGCAAGGTTATCGATTCACTGCCAATACCCGATAAAAGGTAGCCATTCAGCCTTGCAGGCTCAATGGCCTTTTGAGCATATAGTCCGAGTTCTGCCAGAAATCCAGCCCTCCCTCTCCCCTGAGTGCCGGCTGTATTATAACGCAAAGGCCCAAACGGTCTGCCGAGATGGCGTGCAAGAATCTCTGCCAGAGGCTAACTTTTGCAGGACGGGCCCCGTATCCCAGCCCGTACATGTTTGGCTTAAGGTACTGCTCAAAATGCGAGGTATACCTTCTTCCAGAGGAGGGCAGCAGCCGCTGCCCGTGCTGCAACAGGACCCTGCGAAGCAAATCAAGGAGGAAAAAGCATGAAAAGAAGATGGAACAGACGGTCATGCAGCCCCTGCACATAATGGCGGATCCGGACCTTTAGTTGTGTTTGGCTGTGATCTCGCTGATGAAAAGGCTGCTGTCCATCTTTGAGAATCGGCCCAGATCTATTTTTGCGCCAGGGCTCATTATCTCCCGGATCTCCTTGCCGGAATCAGGCTGCGCCCACCAGTCCTCTCCGAACCTGTCTTGCAGGTGTTTGTCCAGTTCTGCTGCCCGGACAGCCGCTACAAGGTAGCTGGGCACGTACATGATGGCGTCAGGCATGATGTGGTGCAGCATCCAGTACTCGCCGGGCATTTCAAGGCCGGTGTACTCCTTGATAAGACTGGCGTAGAGATCGCTTGCTTTTTCCATGGACAGGTTCTTGCGCCAGAACTCGGCCTTCATAAGCGAGTTGGCCGTGTAAAACGTGACAAAGAACAATTCCATAAAGTTGTTGCGCTGCTGAAGCTCGTCCAGCACACGCTTGTCAGAAAGGCCAAGGGAGGACAGGTACCTCCTGTTCTTTGTGAGCCTTTCAAGGAATATGGAGAATATTTCGGCAACCCCCATGGAAAAGCTGTACCGGTTCCAGTATTCCAGATTTGGATCGATGGATGTTGCGTGGACGGCATGGCCCATCTCGTGGTAGCAGCCCTGCAGGTCAAAGTACGGGCTTTCAGCCTTGTACAGAACGCGGATATCCGTTGGAACCTGGACAAAGAAGCATATCGGAGACGGGTACTTGTCCTTCCGGTTTTCAGTGTCTATGTTGATGTGAGTCAGGTCAAACTGCATGAAAGCCAGGGCGCGCTTGACCTCGGTCACTGGCTCTATCCGGGAAAAGTGCTTTTCAAGGTCCGCGTATACACGGTTGCGGAAAAAGTAAAAGTCGTCAAAGTATTCGGCCTCCCTTCCAAGCACTTTCTTGGACATCTCTGCCAGCGCTTCGCGGAACGGCTTTTTTGCCTGCCGGCCCATGGATTTTACCAGGTCCATCAGTTTTGAGTAGGAGAACTTTTCGTTTTCCAGGTATCCGTCCAGCGGCGTCAGCTTTTTGTCAGAGTATTTCTCATAAACGTCGGCTATCTTGTCGAACCGCTGCCTGATGACCGGCGATATGTGCTTTGTCTTTTGGACAAAGTCGTCAAACACTTCCTTTCTTTTTTCAGAGTCTTTTTCTGCGCTGTTGAACTGGCGCCAGGTGCTCCAGTTTACCGGTGATTTGCCGAGCTTGTGCTTTGAAACGATCTTGCTGTTGCGCAGGTTGTAGAGTTTCAGCTCCAGCTTCTTGGTGCTTGAATCGGCGATATTCTCCAGAGATGAAAGGAACGGCTCCCGTGGTTCTGAGAAATTGTCTATGAACAGTCTTGCGCTGTAGAATTTCATGTCGGCTAGCCGCTCTATCACCTGCTCGCTGTACTTCAAGCCGGCGTACTGCTTGTAGCGCTCGTCAGACTCAGCCACGTAGATCTGCTCGTCGATATGGCACCATTGCTGCAAATTCATGGATGACAGAAGGTGTATCCTTGATTTTAAAAATGTTATAACTGCTTGAAAATGGCGTTCAAGGTTTGTCCGGTCGTTTGGATCAATGGTTATATCTTTGATGCACGGTTTAAAGATCAGTTGCTCAATGGAGGCACGGGTCGGCTGAAATGAGCGCTAGGATCCTGAACATAACGGTCTTGCTTTTCACCGCACTTACATTGACCCATGCAGCTTTTGTAGACTACAGGTCTGGCATTTCTGAATCGCAGAGCAAGGCAGCAAGCGACAGGCTGTCAAACCAGATGTCGTATCTGCAGACAAGAAAGTTTGGTGTGGAGACTGCCGTCATGTTTGGAAGAAATGACATCTGGCGGGGCGCCACAAAGCAGAGATGGACCGAGAAATGCCTTTGCTGCGGCGTCTTTGAATTGCTGGTCAAAATGAAGGGAGGGCCGACGCGAGTCAGAATGCTGGAATTGCTGTCCATGCCAAAAAACAAGCTGCAGGTGTCAAATGAGCTTGGGATCGACTGGAAAGCGGTGGACAGGCACATGGACAAGATGCTGTACCATGGACTAATCCAGCAAGTCACCACTGCCGGGACAAGCACCACGTATGTCGTCACTGAAAAAGGCAGGTGCGCCCTGTCTCTGGTCAGAGAACCGGACATTCTCCAGCCTGAATGTTTATAGAGCAAGCAATTCGTAAGCAGTCTTGATGTTTGCAAAAGCCAAGTGCAAGTTGTGCGGCGACAGCGTAAGGCTTGCACTAAAGCACCTGAGGGACAAGCACCCCGACATATACGAGAGTCAGGTAAGGAAAATGAGGATGCCGGACATCATGGACCGGTTCTTTACTGACTAGTCTCCACCGATGGTTTTGAAAATTTGTAAAAAGAGAGAAAAGTTGGTGCTCATGCACCGGCCATGTTGTTGCGGAGCTCGACGCCGCGGTGGTCTTCGGCTCCCTCGGCTGCGGCCCTGTGCATCTCTGACAGAGCGCAACCCATCTGGGCCTCTGGCTTGCCCCTTCTCATCAGGCCTCTGTAAAGGCCTGCTTCAAGGGTTGTTCCGTGGGCCTTCTCCCATTCCTCGACGGGGATGCTGAACTTCTTTTGGATTCTGTCCCTGTACCATTCTGGGATGACGTTGAAGGCACAGAACGGCACGATTCTGAGGTCAGGTGTCAGGTAGTGGATATCGCATCTCTGTAGTCTTTCAAGGTCCTCGTTGTACTTGTCCTGGAAGTGCATCATGCCCAGAAACAGAGACCTTACGTGCCATGAGCCTACAGAGTCAAAGTTACGCTTGAGTAGTATGCTTGAGAACATCTTGGCCAGGTCAAGGCCGTGGGGCTGCTTGTCCTTGTCTACAAACTGCTTCAGCTTGCGGACCACTTCAAGCATGGTCCAGTATCTGTTGGCACCGGATCTGATTTCATCGGCCTTTTCCTCAAAGTATTCCAGCACACCCTTGATATCGACAAAAGATGTCAGCGGTATCATCTTCTTTGTCTGGACATCTTCAAAGACATAGGTTCCAGCACCGCAGGCAAAGTGGATTGAGAGTTCGTACTTGGGCTTTTTGCTGAACGCCTCGATGATGTTGGTCATGGGCATGCACGAGGGCACCGGGAACCAGGCATCCTTGCTGATCTCGCCGTTGGTCTGCTCTTCGATCCTCTCGATGCAGTCCGGTATGGTGATCCTGTATTTTTCACGCTCCTTCTTGTTCATCCTGCCGGTCAGAGAGACTGGCTGGAAGTTGACTGCGTGCACCACGTCCAGGTTCTTTTGTGCATAGCGGATGATGCCGCCCAGCTCGTGGTCGTTTATGGACTTGATGACCGTTGGAACAAATACTACTGTCATGCCGCACTTGCGGGCCGATTCAAGAGTGTGGGGGATCTCCCAGTGGTTCTTGGGGTTGGTCCTTGGCGTGACACCGTCAAAGGACAGGTACAGGTTGTTGACGCCGGCCATCCTCACCTGCCTCATGGTCTCCGGCGACATGGCCAGCTTGATTCCGTTGGTGTTCAGCTGGACATGGTCCACGCCCTCTTCCTTCATTACCTTGATGAGGTCGGCGATATCGTCACGGAGCATGGGCTCTCCTCCAGTTATCTGGATAGAGTTTCCGGCGATGGGCTTTTCTGCCTTGAGCGTCTTCATCATGGCTCGGACCTGCTCCATGTTTGGTTCGTACAGGTATGCGCCTTCAAGGCCTTTCTTGACGTAAAAGAAGCAATACCAGCAGGTAAGGTCACACCTGTTTGTGATGATCATGTTGGAAAGACCGGAGTGCGAAAGGTGGTTTGTGCACAGTCCGCAGTTGTTGGGGCATGCGCACTTGTCAATCATGACGTTTGGAGCATGGGCGCCCTTGCCATCCATCCAGTAAGTGCTAAACTTTTTGTACATTTCATAAGAGCCAAAGTACAGCTCTTCACATTCACCGTGGGTAGGGCAGGTCTTGGTCATGAAGACCTTGCCGTCACGTTCAAAGACTTCAGCGTCCAGAATCATGTTGCAATCAGGGCAGATGCTCTGGGTAAACCGGATGGTCTTTCTGGCACCTACGCTCTTGCTAGATACGTTCGAAATTTGGATTAGCTCCATTCTAGTTTCTATTTTGAAAAAATTACAGATTTTGTATATAAATATAACTTATCAAATACTACGGTGATTAGTGGTTGCCAGAAAAGGCCACTTTTCCCACCTCAGCGGAGACGTTGCTGCATACATAAATATATAACGGCGTAATAAAACCTTCTGAACTTGAGTATCAGTGACAGATCGCGCAAGGCCATGGAAGACCTTGGCCTGACGGGTTATGAGATCAGGGTTTACACTTCTCTACTTGAAACCGGCGCCATGACTGCCGCCGATATCAGCAAGAAATCCGGCGTGCCCTATTCCAAGATCTATGAAGTGCTAAACAGCCTTGAAGATAAGGGCTGGCTTGAATCGGACAGCTCCAGGCCGCAGCAGTTCTTCCCCAGGTCCCCGTCAACGGCGCTGGAAGCCATGAGACTGCGCAACGAAAACAACTTTCGCGAAAGCCAGTCTGCCATAGTAGGCGAGCTTATGCCCATGTACACAAAGAGCGGCATCAAAGAAAAGCCCGAGATCTGGGTCGTCAGGGGAATCTACAACATCGCAGCCAGGGTAAGCGAGATAGTCCAGGAATGCCAGCAGGAGCTGCTGGTGGCCCTGCCAAGCGTTGCCGAGAACGTTGCCAAGCCCATGCAGCCGATATTAAGGACCCTCCATGAACGGGGCGTGAAGATCAGCGTGCTTGTCTCCGAGGAGACGTCTCCAGAAACGGTGAGGGCGTTATCAAGGATCGCCGATGTCAGGCGCAAGAACGGCATGTTTGGTGGCGGCATCATAGGTGACGGCAAGTACGTGGTCTTGCTGCTGGGTGAGAGCATGGGCGATAACGGGATGATCGACCCCATAGCCATGCTGGCGGACCATGCAGGCCTTGCCGGCTTTGCCAAGGGGTACTTCCAGTACCTCTGGGAAGACGCGCGTATACCAGCCAAGAAGGCAGACAGATAAAGTTAATAATTATTCGCAACAAACCACGAACTGACGTTGGAGCCTTCTGTCATAAGAAAACGTAGAAAGAGCGATGAAGAGCTGTTTATCGGTACTGCCGAATCCGAGCATGTCGAGATGTACCTAAAGGCGATTTGGCGCATACGCGAGATTGGAGAGGAAGTCAAGATAAGTTCCGTGGCCAAGATGCTTAACGTAACCCAGCCGTCGGTGGTCCAGATGCTGCGCAAGCTGGACGGCTCTAACCTTGTCAGCTATGGCAAGGGTAGGGTGGAACTCACGCAGGAAGGCGAGCGCATAGGCAAACAGATGATCCGAAACACGCGTCTTTTGGAGGTACTCATGAAGGACTCGCTAAAGATCGAGGTGGATGAGGAGATGGTCTGCGGCATAGAGCACCACATGAAGGGCATTTTCACAGACGCCCTTTGCACCCTTCTCAACCACCCAAGGAAATGCCCCCACGGCCACGACATCCCAAAGGGCCAGTGTTGCTCATAAGCAAAGTCCTCTGCTTGAACAGATGAGTCAAAGGCGGCCTTAAGGTTTGCCCATGTAATTATCAATACAGCCAAGTTCTAAGAGGTGATTACCGGCTTTTCTTTCTCCATCATGCTGTGAATGCGGGCACTTGCAACCGACAAAACAAACTTTTCCAGCGACGATCCAGATTTGCTTTCCTTGTTTAACTTGTACATCTTGGACCTTCCAGACTGCCTTGTGTTTACCAGCAACCCCAGATCGACCAGTCTAGGAATATTCGTCTGTGTATGCTTTAGTGATACTCCAGAATACCGGGCAATGTCTGACTCTGAATAGTCGAATTCCTGCATGGTGGAAAGAAAATCAAGTATCCTTGCAGTGGCATTGCCTGTAAACAACAGTTCAAGCGGTCCTTGCTCCAGGACTTTATCACTTTTTATCATACGGCATTACTGCTACTTAACCAGTATAAATACACTTACCATTATTGGGTAATCTAGTACGCAATACTCACATAAGTAATGGATTGCATCATTTATGGCAATTGGTTACACAAACCCAACTTGACATCCTCAGGAGGTTGTACAATGATGGCAAGATTGGGGGTTCTCATACTGCAATAGAGAACCTGAAGAAGAGTGTTGCATCCCACAAAAGAGGAATGGTGGAAAAGGAAGCAAAGGAGCTTATCAAGATGGGATACATATTGCCAAAGCCAACCAGTTATGGAATCCATGTCTCGCTTAACCCAAGAATGATCCCCGAAATAGAAGCACTGTTGGGCATCTGAAGGCGATTGTACGTCTTGTCCTTGCGACTAGTCCATACTGCCACCATGCTTGATAATTTAATGCACATTATAACGCACAAAAATTGATTTTTATTTTCCCCTGCCGGTTCCTTATCTGGGTGGGCAGGCAATGACTAGACTAGCCCTACTGACTTGGTGAGGAGGATCTTGAGTAAGGAGTTTGTCCACCCGACTTGCTCATAAGCTTGATAAATGACCACATGGTTTCATACTTAACTTGGTCAAGATAGAGACTACGTGTTCTTTAGAAAGCTTTAGGAAATTCATCATTATTAGCACATGCCGTTCCTTCATACCTGAAAGCTACCTGCACGACTTTGAGGTGTTCCCAGAACGCGAGGACGGGCCCGGCGCCATCTACATCGAGGCGGTCGACAAAGTCACGCTGAAAAAGATACGCGAGATGACCTTTGTCAACGCCAAGGAGATTCTGGGCATTATCTACTCCTCAAAGAGCGGAAACACGCAGCTCAAGTGGAGGCAGACAAGGCGTCGGTCTGGCAAAGTACAGGGCAACGCGTCTCCAAACGCGCTGGTCAACCTTGTCGAGGCCGGCGTGCTGAGCCAGGAGTGGGTTGACGAGTACCTGAGGTCATCGCAGGCGCAGAGCCAGGGTCATGCCAACCAGGCCCCGACGGTGGCTGAACCTGAAGGTCAGGAAAACACTGCCCCGCCAGCATGATCGTAAAGCAGACAAGCTCCAATACCTCTTTTTTGGTTATCCCCGAGGACGCTGACGACCTTTTTACTTTGCGTCGCTTGATTGAAAGCGGCAATTACGTCATTGCAGACACTACGAGAGTCGTCAAGCAGGAAAGGGAATACGGAAGGCCTGACAAGGGCGAGCGGGTCAAGGTGCGCGTCTCTGTCAGGGTAGAGCAGGTGGGCCTTGACTCGACGGTCGACAGGCTGAGGGTCCTCGGCGTCATCAGCGATTCCAGCAACGAGCTGGTAGCCAAAGGGTCCCATCATTCGCTGTCGGTGAGCCCCGGCGACATGATAACCATAGACAAGGGCAGGAAGTGGCATGATGTCGAGCTGAAGATGCTCAAGGGTTCCGGAGGTGGGACATCCTTTATCCTCGTGGCCATAGACACCCAGGAAGCCGCGGTGGCCAGAGTTTCAGGTACCCATGTCAAGATAATACCCAACATATACTCAGGCCAGAGCGGCAAGCGCTACCAGACCAAGAACATCGGCCTTGACACGTTCTTTGCAGAGACGGCCAAGATGGTTTTATCGATCCTGGCAGAAAACGACCAAGTCATAGTCTTTGGTCCTGGGGAAACAAGGAGGAGGTTTTACAACGCCCTTGTTGAGAAGTTTGGCCTGCCAAGGGAAAGGGTGCAGGTGGCCGACGGCGTTGACGTGGCCGGCGAGGACGGAATATTTGTTTTCCTGCGCTCCCCGGCCATGAAGGAGATCATGAAGACAAGCAAGCTTGCCATCGTGTCCTCGATCCTGGATCAGGTGATGCTCATGGTAAACAGGGGGGAATCCAAGTTTGCCATGGGCCTCAAGGAAGTCTCTGAAGCAGCAGGCATCAAGGCGGTAGAATCCGTCGTTTTCTCCGATTCGGTCTTTAACTCTGCTGAAGAGTCAGCGGTAGTCAAGCTGTTGAATTCCATAGAGACGTACGGCGCCAAGACGTATGCGGTGGATTCGTCCACAGACATTGGTATGCGCGTCTCATCGCTTGGCGGGATGGTTGCGGTCCTTCGTTACGCTGTTCGTTGAAGAGGCCAGCCAGTCAAAATAGGGCTTTGAAACGTCGCTTAGCTTTACCTCCACTATCTCGGGGACATCGTACGGATGCATCCTGTCCAGCTCCGCCTTCAGCTTCTTTGCCGACTTTCTTGTGGTCTTGAAGACTGCCAGGAACTCCTTTTGATCCTCAACCTTGCCCTTCCAGGCGTAGATGGACCGGATCTCGACAAGGTTGACGCAGGCGCAGAACCCCTTTTCCACCAGTTTTTTTGATATTTCTGCCGCGGACTTGTCGTCTGAAAAAGTTGAGAGCACCAGCACTGCCTTGGTCTTGGTCACGGTCTTGTTCTACAAAATGTAGTATTTATTCATGCAACGCTTCGCAGAGTGGATTTGCCTTGATGACTATCAGGCTGTCGCTCTGCCGGTTTTTTGACGTGACTTTTTCAAGATCTGCCTTGGAGCAGACGATGACGACCGTCGTCTTGTCGGTGTTGTACAGGTCGAAGGTCGGCCCCTGGTGCCGCTCGACGTCGCCAATGTAGTCCTTTACCTTTGTTTCAAGCATGGACAGCAGGTCGATCTTGTCGCCGCGCATCTCCTGCTGGTCCAGCGTCCAGGCGATGGCCACCTTTGTCCGGCTGGCCTTCAGGTCGTGTTTTTTCAGGTTCAGCCGGACCTGGTCTATGAGGTGCTTGACGTAGCCCTCAATTCCGCGGATGCTTCCGTTGACCAGATACATGAGGGGCCCGGCGCCGTCAAGGGACAGCCCTATCATGCGGAGGTCGTACAGGCCGCCTGTCATGTCGTCGATGTAAAGCTCGCTAAACGTCCCGTGCATCAGGTCTGCCGGCTGGATGCTGCTGTCTGCAGCCTTTTTGCACACTTCAAGGATGCTGGCTATCCCGGAATAGTGGCTGAGAGTGCGGATGACGTGCACCATCTCCGCGGAGCGAATCTCCACAAAGCTGACCTTTTTGCGGCTGTCATCGTAAAGCATCTTGCCCAGGTTGTTGTCCTGCTTTGACCGGATGGATCCGACCATGGTTTCCTGCCCGCTGCTGACAGGGCTTGCAGGAAGGTAATAGTAGGAAAAGTCCTTGTCTGCAGACATCCCGGTTACGTGCTCTATCAGCGCGATGTTCTCATCGTTGCCGCCGATGCCTGTGGGAAGCATGTATACCACGGACGAGCCCTTCTTCAGAACCTTGACTGCGTCTTTGAACTTGGTGGACACGTCTGCCTTGACGTCGGTTCCGGTCTTGCGGATACGGGGGGCAAAAAAGACGTACGAGGCGTTTCCAATGGCCATGTCCATGGGTTCAACTCCAAGCAACGGCTCGTCTTCCATCAGAGATTTAACATCAGGGTAAGTTCTGGCAATGTCCGGCTTGAGGGATATGGCCATCCGGGCCGATTCGTCTATCAGTGAGACTTTGGACCCCTTGATGGATATGGAGGACGCTATTCTATAGCCTTCGGTACTCAGGCCGTAGACGGCAACAGATGGTGATCCAGCACTCAAAGTATGGACTGAGCTCCCCCGAGCAATTCCGCCACATACTCCTAATAATAAGATAAAGAAAAGGTTTTTCCAAGAGAGGCGGCAAAACAACCAGCACTTGAGGATCTGGTTTGACATCCTGACTCCAAAGCAGGTGATGTTCTTCAGACGGGCCGTTAAATTACTGCAGGATTCTGGCCACCAGGTCCTGTGCACGTCCAGAGAGTACCGCGAGGCCGTCGAGCTGGCCAGGATGAAGGGTTTGGAACTTGAGCTTGTGGGAAGGCATGGCGGCGCGGAGAGGTACGATAAGCTGCGGGCAAGCGCCGAAAGGACGCTTTTGCTGGCAGAGAGAGTCAGGCAGTTTGAGCCTGATGTGGCTGTCACGTTTTCATCGCCGGAAGGCTCAAGGGTCGCCTTTGGCCTTGGAATCAGGCACCTGGGCTTTAACGACTCACCGCATGCCCAGGCCGTGGCAAGGCTGACGGTGCCTCTCATGGACAGGCTGCTGTGTCCATGGGTGATACCGTACTCTGCATGGACGAGATACGGGATTTCCCGGCAAAGAATTTCCAGGTACCGGGCCCTTGATGTGGCGGCGTGGCTCAAGCATGAAACTGCCTCGCAGGCTCCAAAAGATTCTGGTAAAAAGATCCTCATCAGGCTGGAGGAAAGCAAGGCGTCGTACATTGCAGACAGGGGGCTTGACAGCGTCAAGATGGTGGACAGCCTGGTAAGGAACCTATCCTCCATAGCAGAAATTTCTATCCTCTGCCGCTACGACGACCAGATAGCGGAAGCAGAGGCCCGCTACGGCAGCAAGGCGAATGTCATAAAAAAAGTGGTCGATGGCATAGACCTTGTACGGAATGCAGACCTGTTCGTGGGCTCTGGCGGCACCATGAGCTCAGAAGCCTCCCTGCTGGGCGTGCCAACCGTATCTATTGCGCCAGTCAGGTTCTATGTCGACGACTATCTGGTGCGCTCAGGCCTGGTATTGAGGGCCAGGGATCCAAAGGCATTGGTAAGGGTATGCACCAGAATAATCCAGGACGGCAAATACAGGTCAAGGCAGGCCAGAACAGCCGCGCGGATCCTTTCTTCCATGGAGGACCCCACCGACAGGATGATGGCGGCCATCACCTCTGCTTAAGATTATAAGGACCCGAAATGTAGCAGAGTTTACGCCCGGAAGCCCGGTGGAGGAAATAATTTTCCGCCGAATGTAGTGGCCAAGCATAGGGGCCTTTGGAGCCCTTGACCCCAGTTCGAATCTGGGCCGGGCTATTTCAAAAAATTCATAACGAATCCTTTCCCACCACAACGCCGTGGGCAAGATCTACATGACAAGGACGGTGCCCGGGCCGGCACTGTCGATGCTCAAAGAAAAATGCGACGTCGTTGTTAACAAAAGAAACGCCCAGCCGACCAGAAAAGAGTTGTTGAGAAACGTTGCTGGCAAGGACGCCATTTTCTGCATGCTGTCTGACAGGATAGACAGGCAAGTCATCGATGCCGCGGGGCCGAACCTGAAGATAATAAGCTCGTACAGCACTGGCTACGAGCACATAGACGTGGAGCAGGCCACAAAGAGGGGGATCTACGTCACCTACATTGCCGACGTGCTGGCCGAAGCCACGGCAGACCTCACTTTTGCTCTCATACTTGCCTGCGCAAGAAATGTTGCGGCAGGCGACAGAATGGTCCGGCAAAACAAGTGGAAGGCAGGCTGGGCTCCAGATCTCCTGCTTGGACAGAACGTCTACGGCGCGACTCTGGGCATCATCGGCCTTGGCAGGATAGGCGCAGCCGTGGCCAGGCGCGCCAGCGGCTTTAAGATGAATTTGCTGTACCACAACAGGAACAGAAGCAAAAACGCCGAGGAGGAGCTTGGGGCCAAGTACGTCAGCCTTGACGAGCTTCTTGCCAGCAGCGACTTTGTATCGATACACACGTCCATGAACCAGGCCAGCTACCATCTGATAAACAAGGACAGGTTGCAGAAGATGAAAAAGACGGCCTTTCTCATAAATACCGCAAGAGGAAAGGTGGTAAACGAAGCCGACCTGGCGGCTGCCCTAAGAAGTGGGCTGATAGCCGGGGCCGGCCTTGACGTGTTTGAAAGCGAGCCCCTTGCTGCATCAAGCCCACTTTTGAAGATGAGCAACGTTACACTCCTGCCCCATATCGGCAGCGCGACACACGAGACAAGATCAATGATGGGGCAGGTCGCTGCCCAGAGCATCCTGCAGGTGCTGGACGGAAAGAGCCCGGATCCGCACTTTGTTGTCAACAAGCAGATACTGAGGACAGTCCCGTCTACATAGTTGACGGAACAAGAGCCTCGTACAACTGGTCGGCTAGATTTTCAGGACTTCCTGCACGTCAGAGATGATCATGCTGCCCACGTTGGTGGCGCCGGAACCTGCCGCCCCTCGTATGGAAGACACTACATCATCAACTCTGTGTGCGTCCACTATGGTCATCAGGTACGCCATGTTGCTGACGTTGCCCTTAGAGTATGTGGCAACCAGATTAAGCGAGTTCAGCGTCCTCAGCACGTTGTCAAGTCTGTCCTGCGCAATAAAGGCCTCAAGCCTCTTCTTTGGTACGTTTTGCGCGCCCTCTTCAAAAGGCAATTCTTCGGCCAGTTTCTCCACCGGCTCGCCGGTGGGCAGCGGTGCATTTCTGTCAACCTTGTACTTGAATACGTCTTTGTAGTCCATCCCCAGGATGACGTTTCTGCCTACAGCGATAATCTTGGACTTGGGCACGTCAAATCTCCAGTCATAGTGACCCCAGATGACTATCATGTCGCCAGTCTCCTTCATGATGTGCCCTACGTGTTCTTCGTCCTGCGACCTTACACCCTTGTTGAAAAGGGATTTTGGGTACTGCTTTTCGTAGGCTGCCAGGTCCACGTCCCCGGGATTGGTCCACGGGTCCTTCTTGGTAGAGGGCAGCGGTGCATCCCTTTTCACCCGGTATTTCTTGACTATTTCATGGAAATTATCGTCAATGAGAACGTTTCCGCTCACGAACCGGATTGCGGATTTTGGTATGTCGTATCTCTCGTCGCCTTCGCCAAACACCACTATCATGTCATCAGTCTCTCTTACAACGTGGCCTACGTGTGGAGAATCAAGCGCCTTTACTCCTTTGTTAAAGTACTTGCCTGAAGCCATGCCATAGTATACTACGCATCAGTATTTATCATTGCTTTTAGCCGGTTTTGCTAGATGTAACTATCTGGATGAGCCCTTTTTTAAGGGCCGTTATCACGGCATATGCTGGTACCAGATGCTATATTGGGTCAAAAGCCCTTGATCAAACGTTATATACGATGGTAGACATAACTAATATCGTATTTCCTTAATTGGACGAGCATTTCGCTGCGGATATCGCGGCAGAAAAGCGCGATACGCCGGCAGCATCAGATAAACGGGTTGGTTCGTCAGGCACAGTCACGACGGAGGCCCTCAGGGCTGGCAAAAGGATAGCCAAGATCTCTGTCGTATTGTTAGTAGCCATAGGCGTAGCCGAGCTCATCGTGGGCCAGATCAGCGGCAGCATCGTTGCAACGGCTGACGGCATAGACTCGCTGTCGGATGCCATGATCTCCCTGATAGTTTTCATAGGTTTGTATTTTGCCGGACTGCCGGCCAACAAGAGGTTCCCCTTTGGGTACTACAAGGTCGAGAGTTTTGCAGCACTGCTGGCAGCTATAGGAATGGTGGTCATCGGATCCTTCATACTGTACAATTCTTACGAGTCCCTGTTAAACCCCCATCAAATCAAACAGCCAGTAATTACAATGATAGTCCTTGCGGCGGCTGGCATCATTTCCCTGCACAGGGCATTTCAGATGAGAAAGATAGCAAACAAGTATGATCTTCTCTCCCTGAAGACCGATGCCAAGAACTCGATAAAGGACGGCACGGCCTCCGTCATCGGCTTTGCTAGCGTTCTTGTGGCCACCCAGTTTGGATTTTTGCAGATGGATGCCATCGGTGGGATGATAATCGCCGGATACATCTTTTCTGTTGCATATGTTTCTCTAAAGCAATCATCGCTGATACTGGTAGATTCCTGGCGCAATCCGGGGCTTGTGGACCTGATCAAGAGCCTGGTAGAAGAGAAATTCAAACCAGAATCAGTAAAAGTCAGGTCCGTCTTCTTGAGGCCCGCCGGAATGCTGGTCCATGCAGAAGTGCACATAGAAATAGACGGCAATAGCAAGCTTGCAGATGTTGAATTGCTGTCTGGTCAGATCCAGGCCATGGTCCGTTCGAAGCTAAGAACCATTGAACGGATATCTGTGATCCCACACTCTGCAAAGCCGTCAGGCAAGGGTACAGCCTAGGCCGATTTATTCATCAAACTGAAAGGAGAGCGTGCTGTTGGTGATATGGACATCGATGCGCTTCTGCAAGACACCGTGGAATATTTCCTCAAGCAGCGCCTTGTGGTACAGAGACCAGTTGTACCCCAGCTCGTGCTTTAGGATGTAAGAATGCGTGCTGTTTCTGACGCTGTGCTTGAATTCAATTGACGAGCTTTTCATGCGCGTTTCGTACCATGATAAAAACGAGTCCAGGTCCATCCTGCTTTTCATGAACAGCGCCATGTCGTGTACCGCGTTCTTTCCCACCCTGGCGGCTATCTCTACCACCTCGTTGGCATCCAGCTTTTCAAAGACCGCGGACAGAACAGGCTTTGCAATGGGTATCATCCCGACCTTGGGCCCGTACATGTCCCAGTCGACAAATCTTTTCAGAATCTGGTTGACAAGCGTGTTAAGGCTGACCTCCCTTTTTTCGGATTCTGCCCGAAGCAGGTCCATCACACCTTCATCTATACGGAAAGTCATGGTGACAGTTTTCTTGCTGTCCTCGATGTGAGAATCGACCATGTATAAGGCGCTACATACTCATCTGGTGTGTAATAAGAACCCTCTTTTTCCTGTTTGCAACCGCTTGCAGATGACACCAGCCTGATTGCGAGATATACGTCCTGCCTATAAGACAACAGGAAGCGGTTTACGTTGATAAAAAGTTGACCGATTCAGAAAACGCCAAGAAAAATTCCAGCAAGGTGATTCTTTTGCTGACTGTTGCAGCCGCGGTTTCCATGGCAGCGGCGAGCTTCGTGGTCTTTGCGCAGGACGATGAAGCTGCCGCCGTCCAGACCCCGGCTCACAAAGAGTTTACGCTGGTCGCCCAGGAGGTGGAACTTGAAGTGTCTCCCGGCGAGAGGGTGAAGGCCTGGACGTTTAACGGGACGATGCCAGGCCCCGTGCTGAGGGTTACCGAAGGTGATGACGTCACTGTTCATTTCATCAACAAGACGCCGATGGCTCACACAATACACTTCCACGGAAACCACGATGACGAAAGCGACGGTGTCCTGCCGCAGGTGCTGCCCGGCCAGACCTACACGTACAATTTTGTGGCAGAGCCAGCTGGCGCGTTGATGTACCACTGTCATGCGTACCCTACCTCATTGCACATCCGGATGGGCATGTACGGCGCGCTGATAGTCGATCCAAAGGAGCCGGTCCTCAAGCCGGCCAGGGAGTTTGCCCTGGTGCTAGGCGAGTTTGATCCGGAAAACCAGGAAAACTTTGTGGCAAAGTACTATCCGGTCAACGGGTACACGGACCAGTACATGGGTGAGAATTCGCTTCACGTCAAGCAGAACCAGCTTACAAGGTTCTATGTGGTTAACATGGGCACCACGATACCCTACTCGTTCCACCTGCACAGCACCATATTCAAGGTATACCCATCAGGCCTGCTCTCAAACGAACCGTTTGACGCCCAGACAGTAGAGATAGGTCCAGGAAACGCCGCGATTGTGGAAGCCACATGGAAATGGCCCGGCACGTATCTGTTCCACAGCCATGGCCTGCAGGAGGAAAGGGGCAACATGGGCGAGATAGTTGTCGAGCCCTCGGATGAAGCCATCCAGGATTCCGTATCCATGATCGACTGGCAGTATGAAACGCAAAAGGGACTGCAGCAGCCAGAGGCCATCGAGTATTCAGACCAAGAGCTTGGTGGACAGGCAGACAATACAGCACATGCAGGCCATCTGGCGCAGTCCTTGGAAAATGACACGTCGCAGGTAAGGATAATCGACGGTTCGTGGGACAACAAGCAGAAGGAAAACTATTCGCCAAAAGAGATCACGGTGACAGCGGGATCAGAGATCCGGTGGATAAACGAAGACTCGGTCATGCATACTGTAACAAGCAAGGAAGGAATCTTTGACTCCTCTCTTATCGGCAAGGGGAGATCATGGACTCAGAAATTTGAAACAGCAGGGACCGTTGAATACTATTGTGCGCTCCACCCCTGGATGGAAGGCAGGGTGACTGTCGCGGGATAAACATGCACATGACAGGCATCTATTTTCTTTTTTGCCAGTCCTGCTTCTGGTGCGCCACCATTTTCCGGGATTCTGCCAATATCAGATGTCCCGTCTGCGACGATCGTTTGCAGAAGCCGCTGCGAATAACCGGGTAGATCAGGGCAGGATATCCATCCTTTTATATGAATCAGGGCGTAAAGCGACCATGCCAGTAAAGGCAATTTTCATGCATCAGCAGGTATGGTGAAGTAGAACGACGCTCCCCTCCCATCCTTGTTGTTTTCGGCCCATATCTTGCCGCCGTGGGCTTCGACGATGCTCTTGCAGATGAACAGGCCAAGGCCCATCCCCTTTTCTGAGCGAGTGGAGAATTTGGTGAACAACCTTGACATCATGTCTGCATCGATGCCTCTGCCGGTATCTCGAACCACAACCTTGACACGGCCCGATGAATTTTCAGCCGCGACTGAAATTGTCCCTTCATCGGTAAATTCGATGGCGTTGCTCACAAGGTTGGATATGACCTGTATTATCCGATTCTTGTCCGCGTACACCGACAGAGCGACCGGATTATAGACCAGCTCCACTTGTGGAAAATCTCCATACTTGGCGTTCATCTGCTTTTGGTAATCATCTATGACTCCGGTAATCGCGTCGCGCAGGTTGAACTTCTCCTTGTTCAGCTTCAGGCTCTGGCTCTCTATCCTAGATATGTCAAGGATGTTGTTAGTTAGCTTTTGCAGCCTTTCAGCGTTTCTTGCTATCGCATCGATTGATTCCATGCTTTCCGGCAGACGTTTTAAAAGATCCGCGTGGAACAGGATCGCCTGAGTCGGCGTTTTCATTTCGTGGCTGGCTACGTTGATGAACTCTGTCTGCATCATGTCGTGGACCTTCAGCTGCTCGTTGCTTGACAGCAGTTGCCTGTTGGCATCCTCCATGGCCCGATTTGCCTTGTTCAACTCCTCGGTGCGCGCCTGCACGCTTGCTTCAAGCCTTTTGTTCCATCGCAGGATAAGAAATGCGAGGCCAAACGCCAGCGCACCAAATGCCGCTACCATGAGCGTCACGAAGGTGTTCTGCTGGTCGAACAGCTGCCTCACATCGTCGGTCAGCTGATGCGGAGCTGTAACGTAAACTGTCCAGACTTTTTTGCCATTGATGATGACCGGTTCTGCGGCCACGGTCTCCTTTCTTCCGTCCGGCGCAGTAAAGTCGGCCATGTACGAATCCGGCGCGTGCAGCACTGCATCGGCTATCCGGGGATCCAGCTCTACCATGTTGGTGGGCCCCAGTTCGCGGATGCCTCTTCCAATCAGTGCGGGATCTCTGGCATACAGTATCGTCCCGTTGTTGTCAAGCAGTGTTACAAAATTCCTCCGGAAATCATCGGAAGGGTTTTGCTTCAAAAGGGTTCCGACAATGTCCAGCCGGATTCCTGCAACCATCACGCCCCTGAACGCGCCGTCCCGGCCGTTGTTTTGATCCAGATCTGCAATCACGGGAGAAGAGACAAAGATTCTTGGAGCGCTGTCTGATGCGATTATCACGTCTGAAAAGTAGGGTTCGCGGGTGGTTTGCGGCACAGTAAAGTATTCCCGATAACTTCTGTCCCTGCCTATATCAGACTTGTCATCGCCAGTTATCCACATTATCTTGCCGGTTTCGTCAAGCCACATGTAAAAGTCGGTCAGCTCTTCAGTGGTGTTCTGGGCAGTATCGATCACGACCGCTGCGTCATTATTCTGCGCCAGCACGGACGGCGACTTGGAAAGTATTTGCAGGTTGTCTGCTATGGAATCAAGCCCGTTTGTCAGGATCAGCGACAGGTCATTGGCCTGCACCCTGGCGTTGGACCGGATATCGTCGGCCGCAATTCCAGATATCTGTTCTGAGATGGAAAGGGAATACGAATAGACGGCCATCGAAAGCAGGACTGTACCGGCAATGAACCCCAGAAGCACGGCCATGTTTTTTGAATCTGTGCGAAATGATGTCATCTGCAAACCCGGCTTACTAGACGCCGTCCGTGAAATTCCTTATCTTCTCTACCAGCTCTGACAGGGTAATCGGCTTCTGGATGAAGCGCTTTTCATCCATGGTTGGAAAGTTTTTCCTAAAATCAGTGGAATACATTTCAAACGCGGTCAGAAAGCAGGCCTCGGCCTTTTCATCGTGCTTCTTTATCTCCTTGTACAGGTCAAATCCGTTCATCTTGGGCATCTTTACATCCAGTATCAGCAAGTCGTACGCGCCGGGCTTGTAATTGAACAGCGCAACCAGCGGGTCGTTGTACACGTCGACTTTAAATCCACTGTCCTCAAGCCCGATCCGCATGGCAGAAGTTATGTCGTCCTCGTCGTCAACCACAAGGATCCTTTTGGCCTGTCCTGCCAGCGGTTGGGAACGCGACTGCCGGCTGTCGGCCTTGGTTACCGCGGACCTACGAAACATTTCCTGCATGTCCCGGTAATGGCGGAGAAACTGCAGGCCCTTTTCTGTGGTCATGTAGTACGTTCTGCCGTTTTCATCCTTCAGCGAATCTATAAGGTTGTGGTAAAGCAGGATGCTGAGATAATGGTTCACCATGGCGTCGCTGAAGTTGCCTCTTCCGATGATGTGATTCTTTAAGCTGCCCTGCTGGCAGATATGAAGCACCGTGGCCATCACGTCAAATTTGGAGCGCTGGCCGCCGATGTAGTCCTTTGGGGACT
>JBBISN010000014.1:31814-36034 GCA_037441265.1 Nitrososphaera sp.
GTGGCCATCACGTCAAATTTGGAGCGCTGGCCGCCGATGTAGTCCTTTGGGGACTCGGAAAGATCATGACTGGCCATATGGTTTGATTGCGCGACTTTCTCATTAGTCTTTCCGAAAAGAGATTCTGTAAACTTGTTCTAGAAGCTCAAGCGCGACGAAACATGCACGGCCCTTATGAACTATTCCGGGGATTTTTGTTCCATGGCTACCATTGGAAAGACGACAGCCAGCCTAGTTTTGGCGGCCATCTTGCTTGCAAGCGTTGCAATGTTGCCCGGAAGAATTGCTAACGCGCAGATAGGCAGCTTTGCAGGCCAGGATGTCGCCATAAAAACATCGGCCGACGACCATGGAGGAAGATTTTTTGGTGAAGGCGTGCTTCAGGTCGTAATAAAGGACGATACAAGAGACAACAACAATGACGACACCATTCAGGTGAGAATAGACGCGTCCAGCAAGAATGCAGAGGTTTCAAAGACTTTTGAGATACCCAACACGAACGCCGGCTCTCAGAGGTTTGAGTTCTTCCTGACTCATGCCCAGTCGCAGTACGCGGACGGCATAGCCAATGACGGGACCGCGCTGGACCCGATAAACAGAGAGGGCTTTGACAACCCGGCCGACGGGTTCGACGGGATTGGCGCGCCGATAATCAGGTTCGGCACCGATGCAGGGAGCGGAGTTGAACTACAGACCGATTCCGGATTGTATGAACAAGTAACCTTTGATATCAGGTATGAGGACCAGGAAATAACGATAAAGTACGATGACACCAACGGCCAGCTGGCCCTTGACAGGGAAGTGTATGGAACCGATAGCATTGTGTACGTACGGATAGACGATCAGGATGCGAACCTTAACCCGACACATGCGGACTCTTTTTCTGTTACCACTGCCGACGCGGACAAACTGTTTGAGTTAAACGGCTTGTCATTTGCAGATGACGTGGTGTTCCGGGAGACTGGCGACAACACTGCCGTGTTTGAAGGCAAGATGCAGCTTGCCAAAGCCGACACGGCAAGCGATGACCCGGCAGAGCTGGTGTTTAGCAGCGAATCAGCGTCCATCACACTGGACGACAAGGTCAACTACGCAAACATCTCCGGCCCGGAGAACGACTCTAACAACACATCCTCTGCCAACATCGTCATAAAAGACGATGACGGCTTGCTGGATGATGTGAATGCGCTGACCTTTGGAAAAGAACTCCAGCTGACACTCCGGGACAACGACCAGAACAAGGACTCTGACAAGGACGAAACCATATCCGGCCGCATGAAGGTCCGCGTGGACAACGGTGACGCCAACGGTAACGGTCAGTTTGACGCCGGAGAGGCAGATGAGGAATCTGTCAGGATGTCTGAGACCGGTAACAATTCCGGAGTGTTTGTAATAGACCTTGCAAACAATGAATTGAAAATAACATTTCTAAGCGATGGAGAAAACCCAACGCCGCAAAACGGCATCCTTGAACTGAGAAAAGCAGACATGGACAAAGACATCGTTATTCTTTATGAAGATCCTCTGGACAAGAACTCCAGCACCAGCATAACATCGCAGGTTACCAAGACAATGCAGCTGACGGCAGGCACGCTGGATCTGCCAGACAGCGCAGGAATCAACGACAAAGTTGTCCTTACCATCAATGACCCTGACTTGAATGACAACCCCCGGACAAAGGACTCGTATTCATTCACGTTGAGCGGAAGCAGTGGAACTTTTCCTCTGACAAGAGGAGGTGAGTCATTTGGAGAACTGGCAACAATAGAGATGGAGATCGCCGGCAAAGTCCCGACATTTGGGACGCCCATAACCTACACATTGACTGAAACAGAAGAAAACTCTGGCGTGTTCACGGCCACACTAGAGATGACAAAGATCCTTGCCAGCACCGGCATCAATGTAGATGATGGCGACCGGATCAGCATGACGTACAACGACCTGATGGCCAAGACGTCCCGTGAAAGCTCTGACACACTGGTGATTGCCAGATCGTCTCTGGCCGTAGACTTTTCAAGAGACTTGCTGCCGATCCCGCCGGTTGACGATCCTGCAGACACGGCTCCAGAATCCAGCGTCGGCGGGTTTGTGGGGACAACATCCAAGACAGCGCTGATCGTTACAGACGTTCGCGAGAACAAACAGCCCAACTCTGAAGACTCGATAGACTTCAGGTTCAAAAACGACCCCGGAGTTGTAGGACCGTCATTCTCTATCTCGGTAGAAGGAACCGGAATAAAGAAGACTATCGACACAACGGCCAAGTACGACGGAACGGATCCAACCGGCGCGCTTGATAACACAGGTGTATTTCTGAAAGACATACTGCCGGATCTTCCAAGACTCAAGGAGACTGGCAAGTCCACTGGAGTATTCAGAGAGGACCTAGGGTTTGTCAACGATGGCTCGCTGGACACGGATGCCTGGCATAACCTGAAGATCGTCATTACCTACTTCAATGCGGTAGGCGATGATGAAAGTGCAGGCATAACCTTCAGGGGAAGCGAAGGCTTTGTCTTTGCCGACAAGACCAGTGTGCGGACCGGCGACACGCTCACCGTCACGGTGCAAGACCCCGACCTCAACCTGGACGACTCAACGGCAGAGCAGTTCAGGACCTCGCTGGACACAAACGGCTTCTTTGTCCTGGCCATAGAGCCGGAAGACGATAGGCTCAAGTCCAAGAGCGTGAATGCCGAGATATTCAGGGAGACCGGCGAGGACACTGGGATATTCACCGCAACCTTCGTGATAGGCAGTGATATCCCGGTCACAGAGGATGAAAACGGCGACGTCAACCAGGCAAGAAACATCCTCGTAACGTACAATGACGAGATCGATTCGACAGGAGGCCGCGGCGACGAGATCGAGGTAAACATCCCCGTAACCTCAAGCACCGGCTCAATCCAGATGAATTCCGACGAAGTGGGCCCAGGAAGCAAGGTTCAGGTGCTCATCGCCGACAGCGACTTGGACATCAACCCGTATAGAACCGACAAGTTTGAAGGCGACAATTCCGGAAACGGACTCGTGGTCTTTAGGACCGACAGAAGTGAAGCAGGAAGGGCAAGCCCAGACCTCGAGGAGACGGGCCCCAACACGGGAGTGTTCCAGTTTGACATACAGCTGGTGCCAATAGAAGGCGGCGATGACGGCAGGCCAGTCGACGTGCAGGGAGGATCCAATCCCAGAATTGGTGTGCTGCCCGGCGACCTGCTGGCAATCCGGTATGACGACGAGCACGACGCGGAAGGCTCCCATTCGACCGTATCCAAGGTGATAAAAGTGACCAGCTGGGACCCCGTGTTTGAGGCAGACAAGGAATCGTACAACGAAAACGACAGAGTCAGCGTCACCATCGTGGATCCTGACGCAAATCTCAATCCAGATATCGCGGACTCCCTGACAGGCATCAGGGTGTACTCTGACAGCGACCGGGTGGGACAGACGTTCTCTGCTCTAGAGACCGACAAGAATTCAGGCCAGTTCAAGCTGAGCTTCATGCTGACAACAGGGGTGCGCGGAGGAGCAGTCACGGCAGACAACGGCGACGAGGTCACCGTGGTTTATGACGACAACTTTCCGGCAGATTATGCAGAAAGGGTCAAGGACGTAAGCAACCCGCACAGGAACTTCTTCTACACGTTCGTTGTGGGGGCCAACCAAGCAGGAATCAATGCGACCACACCTTCTCCGCCGACGCTCAAGAACCTGGCAGGAGAGGAGATAACCGGGATGGAGGCCGGCCAGATGGCGGTGCTGACCACGGAAATCAAGAACAACAATCCAAGAGTACAACCGTTTACAGCGCTAGTCGAGGTCAGAGACTCGCAGGACGTGACGCAGTACCTGCAGTGGCAGACAGGCATACTGAACCCAGGCGGCACAACCGAGATCGGGCTATCATGGACGCCGGAGCAGGCAGGAGACTACAAGGTAAGGACTTTCCTCATCAGCGACTTTGAGAACCCGGCAGCCCTGTCGCCCATAGTGACATCAGAGATACCGGTGCAGTGATGCAGGTCTTCCCCTCTCTTTTTTTGAAATTTGCTTCCAAAACATCATTTTGCCTTATCCGTTTCCTGATTTATCCTGCCGTTTATACTTCATCCAGCCTTGATGATTCTGCGGTGTTTCCACAGGATTGAACTACCCGGCCTTGGCCGCATCCGGTGATGTTTCCCACTTTTCCTTTTTCTTTTCATATTCCTGCCGGCTGT
>JBBISN010000015.1:0-33437 GCA_037441265.1 Nitrososphaera sp.
TTTCCAGATCTCCACCAAATTAAAAAAGTCTGTGTCGACCTTCAGAACGGCTTTATGGTGACCTTTAAAAGCGCAGCGATGCCGGCCAGCTCGGCGATATGCACGCCCACAAAGTACGGCAAAAGCACGTCAGCGTAGAGGGGAGCCATGGTAAAGTAGCCGTAAACCGCGATAGCGTTATGCAGCGCAAGCATGCCTGCAAAGAACATCAGGCCCAGCGTGAATACTGCCTTTGTATTCTTGTAGATCCTGCCGTACATCCCAAGCAGCACGGCCAGTATCCCCACGTTTACCAGGCTTACAACGGCGCTGACGTCCATCAGGATCGACATTTTACAGGCAAGAAAACCGGTGGTTTTTTGTCTTATTTACTTTTTTCCAGATCCGTTCAGATTCATCGGCGTTTCTTATCAATGGCGGCCCTCACCTCGTTGAACGCGTTGATGTTGACTTCCAAGTAGTTTGATATGAAATAAAGCACGCCGTACTTTTCTCCGCTCCTGGTGACCATGTTGTTCTTTTCAAGCACGTTGATGTGGTGCTGGATAGCCTTGTAGTCCAGTTTCATGGCCTCGGCAAGCTGGTTCATGTTGTACGGCCTTTCCTTCAATAAGTCGATTATCCTGATGCGGTTTTCCCCACCCCGCGAGCCGGCGAAAAGAAACCACAAAAGACGCTTGGCGTCGGGATCGGGCATCTGTCATGCATCGTGTAAGTTTGATCAGGATTTAAACTTGAAGAAGTTTAGCTAACCTTATATCTCTGATAGGGTGCAGCAGGATTAGGCAAAGGTTTTACGGCAGATTTGTCTAATGCATCTTCCGTGACTTTTGTATAGAAACATAGCAAAATACGAAAAAGTGAAAAGGAAATGACGAAAAAGTTTGAAGAACTAGGATTGAGTGCCGAGTTGACAAAGGCACTCAGCGAAAATGGATTTGAGGCGCCTTTCCCGATTCAAGAGGCAGCTATACCGCTTATTTTGGTAGGTAAAGATGTCATAGGACAGGCGCATACAGGAACCGGTAAGACGGCAGCATTTGGACTGCCGCTTCTGTCCAGGGTGAAAAGCGATGGCCCTGTTCAAGCGCTGGTGTTGGTTCCAACAAGAGAGCTTGCTGTGCAAGTTACAAACGAGATTCATCGCTTGGCAAAGTACACGGGCATCAGGACCGTTGCCATATACGGCGGCCAGAGCATCAACCTGCAGCATGAGAAGTTGAAAAGAGGGGTGCAGATCATCGTGGCCACTCCCGGAAGGCTTATCGACCACATCAAGCAGGGCTCGATAATACTTGACGATGTCAAGTTCTTGGTCCTGGACGAGGCAGACAGGATGCTGGACATGGGCTTCATTGACGACATCAAGTTCATCATGTTCTACGTCAACGAAGACAGACAGACGCTTCTTTTCTCGGCCACAATGCCGCCGGAGATCCTCCGGTTGTCTGAGGAATACATGAAGAATGTCGAGCAGATACGTCTGAACGAGGAAGAGGTAACGCTGGATACCATCGAGCAGGCCTATCTGGTGGTTGAAGAAAGGGAAAAGTTCAAGCACCTGTGCGACTTTATCCGGCAAAATCAGAACGGCAAGGCCCAGACCATCGTGTTTGCAGCCACAAAGCAGAGAGCAGACAGGGTTGCCCACAAGCTCAACCAGGACGGATATAGGGCCGTCACCATCCACGGTGACCTGACACAAAAGCAGAGAGACTCTGCGATGTACAAGTTCAGGAAGGGATCTGAGGACATACTCGTGGCAACGGACATCGCTGCAAGGGGCATAGATGTTCAAGCCGTCGGACACGTCATCAATTATGACATACCGGAAGATCCAAACGTGTATTTTCACAGAATAGGCCGCACCGCCAGGGCCGGCGCTGAAGGCAAAGCCATTTCACTGGTTTCTGCCGACAGAGTCGCAGACTTTGAGCGGATCTTGGCCCAGACGACGCTTCCAATCAGAAAGCTGAACGACGAACTTGGGATTGCAGTGCCGGTGGCGCAGCCACGCCAGGCATCCTTTGGATACCAGAGGCGCGGAACATCGTACGGCCATGGTTCAGGCGGCTACGGCGGAGCAAGACACAGCTATGGCGGCCGTCGAAGCTACGGCAGGGACAGCGGCGGTTCCAGACGCGGCTACGGTTATGGCCGCGGACACTCCAGACACACCAGCGGATACAGCTACTACTAGAAATCGTTTTAAGGCCCGCTGGCCCCCTATTTTTCAGTCATGTCTTTTGGCGTCGATACACTTGGCGGCCTGTCAGATAAGCTCAGGCAGCTTGTAAACGATACACAGGGCCTGTACGAGTCATTCATAGACGCCACTCAACTTTACAAGCAGGGCAAGATGAGCGACAAGGAGTTCTTTGCCAAGATCGGCGATTACCTGGTGGCAAACTCTGCCATGAACTTCCTTGCCGTGCGGGTCATACTCGAGCTCAAGGGCGCCCTGGACAAGGGGACTTCTATCAAGAACCCCACCGGCGGCCCGGCGATGCCGACAGCACCGTCGCAGGCAGGATTCGGGATAGGAGGCTTTATGAACACGGGTGGAACGGTCGGCCCTTCAGGAGGCGGATACACCATGCCATCGCCGTCCATGCAGAGCGAACCAACATTCAAGCCGGTGGACATTGAGCTGGAACGTCCCAAGCAATCAGGCATGAAGAGCTGCATCGTCTGCGGCGCCTCGATACCGCAAAAGGCCAAGTTCTGCAGCAAGTGCGGCAGGTCGCAATAATTAATAGCTGCTTTCGGCCAGCAGTTTCTGATGACCAAGGTATTCAACGGTAGGGCCGCAACCGAGGAGTACATGTCCACTCATTCTCTCACATTTTCAACACCCGAAATGACGTTAAGGAAGTTTGCTCTCTGGCTGGGCGAGCAGGTCAACAAACCGGATGCTGGGATTGTTCCCCGGCTATTGCTTTACATCGAGGAAAAAGGCCAGAAAAGTGATGCGGAGCTGGCGCCGGACGTCAACGATTCGTTCAAGCCTACCGGCGCTGTGGCCGACATGTACGGCGATCTCAAGTCGCCGGGCACGGACCAGACAACTCCTCCACAGCTGACGCCGCTGAACAGGGAGACCCTTGAACCGGAGGCAAGATACTGCATTAGCTGCGGACACAAAATGAAGGCCAACACCAAGTTCTGCAGCAAGTGCGGCAGCGCGCAGGCCTAGTTTCGGGACTTTTCCCTTTCCTTCAGGGCAAGGTAGCATTCGTTGCATACCGTCTTTGAGAACAAGAAGTTAATTGAATAAAATTTGACCCGGCCGCAGGATTCGCAGGTACGCATCACTATTACCTGTAAACCGGAGAATAAATTTGTGATCGAAAGGCTCATACTGTATTGAACCCTGTACGGGGTGGTTGAAGCTAGTCATCACCGGGGTTCCTGGCGTCGGCAAGCACACCAGCGCCAGGCTTGTGGCCAAACAGCTTGAAGCAGAGATAATCGACATAAACAAGATAGCCATTGACAGCGATGCTGTGGCCGGGAAAACCGACCGCGGCTTTGAGGTGAATGTAAAGAAGCTGGCCGGCCTTCTTGCCAAAAAATTGAAGAATGATGCCAATTGCGTCATAGTGGGGCATCTTGCACCCTACGTTCTGAAATCTGCAGGCATCGGCATGGTGGCGGTCTTGCGCAGATCCCCCCATGATCTGGAAAAAACCCTCGAGGATAGAGGCTACAGCCGGCAGAAGGTCAACGAAAACGTGGCCAGCGAGATTCTGGGTATACCGCTGTACGATTCGATAGAGACTTTTGGCAAAAGGAAGGTGGCCGAGTTTGACACCACTGGCAAGACGCCGGAGCAGACAGCCGATGAAATAGTTGCAACCCTTAACAGGAAGATGCGGCGCCATGCCGGTTCCGTGGATTGGCTGGCCGTGATATCAGACCAGGATGTCCAGAGGTTCTTTAACTACTAGCTGCACGTTTCATTTTGAAACGCCTGAAATCGCAGATCCAAAAGTTCGTATATATACTGCCAAAAAGCATAACGACAGAGAAGGAAAATGGCAGCGGTTGTTACTAGAAGATTTGGGGAGGAATCCCTCCAGTTCATTGGCAAGAAAGTTGCAGTTGAGACTTCAGATAACAAGGTTTACAACGGTACCTTGGCTGCGATAGATGACAAGCTGGATGTTGTACTCGATAACGTAGAAGGCCACGGTATACTCAAGGTGATCCTGAACGGCGCGTACGTCAAAGAAGTAAGGCTGATGGAAAAGCCGTTTGACTTCAAGGCATTGGCCGACAGACTGTCAAGGGTTTTCCCCGGCCTTGTCAAGATACGCGAGGACGTGGGCGCCATCATAGTGATGGACAAGATCAAGGTAACCCAGTTTGGAGTCGAGGAGGGTTCTGGTCTTGCCGCCGACAGGGTCAAGTCAATCTTTGACGATTTCATGAAGGAGACAAAGAAGTAGTGTTCGAGGTCCGGTACACGGATCTTGCTGCCCGTATCGGAAGACTGGAGACGCCACACGGTGCTGTCGAGACGCCATCGTTTGTGCCAGTGGTCCATCCGGTAAGGCAGACCATCAGTCCGGCTTTTTTGAAGAAGATGGGCTTTGACATCGTGATCACCAACGCCTACATCACATTCCGCCAGTACGGCGACGAGGCCCGCAGGCGGGGGATCCACGACATCATCGGGTTTGACGGGGCGGTAATGACTGATTCCGGCGGATACCAGGTGCTGGAGTACGGCTCCGTCGAAGTCGATCCTGCAACCATGGCGCAGTTTGAAAAAGACATCAAAAGCGACATTCCAATCCCGCTGGACAAGCCGACAGGATATGGCCTTGACTACGAGCAGGCAAAGCAGTACGTTGCCACCACGCTGGAAAACAGCAGGGAGACGCTCAAGGTTGTTGGCCAGACAGACGCCATATGGATAGGCCCGGTCCAGGGCGCGGAGCATCTGGATCTGGTAGAGCATTCTGCAAAAAATCTTGACGAGATGGGCTTCAAATTCATGGCCCTTGGAAGCCCGGTAGAGCTGATGGAAGCCTACGAATTCGCAATTCTGGCGCGCATGATAGCCACCGCCAAAAGGGCAATTCCGTCAAAGCCCATCCACCTTTTCGGGGCAGGCCATCCGCTTACCATACCGCTGGCAGTGGCTCTTGGCTGCGATACGTTTGATTCCGCTTCCTACATGCTTTACGCCAAGGACGACAGGATCATGTTCCAAAACGGCACCGTCAGGCTTGAAGAGATATCATACCTTCCCTGCCAGTGCGCTTCGTGCACTTCCCACACCCTCAGGGAACTGCGCGCCATGCCAAAGGACGAGCGGACCATCGAGATTGCCAAGCACAACCTCTATGTCCTGAAGGCGGAAGTAGACGCCGTCAAGCAGTCCATAATGGACGGTCGGCTCTGGGAGTACGTGATGCAGAAGGCAAGGGCCCATCCAAAGCTGATGGAAGCCGTGCAGCTGCTTAACAGCGGCGAATTTGAGTTTCTGGCCGCCGGAACGCCGCTTTTCAAGGAAAAGGCCGTCTACTTTTTTGATCCCATAGACCAGTACAGGCCGGAGGCCAAGCGCTTCCGGAATATGGCGTCTTTGTTTCGGTCCGCCAAGAAAAAACTGGTCATGTTTCCAGAAGGCGAGGTTCACCCCTTCTACTCGACCAGAGGTTTCAAGGAGCTGGCAAAGAAATTTCCGGATGCACAGATATGCACGTACAACCCGTTTCTTGGACCGATTCCAGCTGAGATTTCCGATGTTTTTCCTGCATCCCACAACCTTACTGCAAGGCTTGAGCGGCGGCCGGAAGACTATGATACATTTTCTGATTCTTTTAACCGGTTTATCGCCAATAACAGTTTTCAAGAGATCATCATAGTTGCAGACGATTTTATGCAGCAGGTTGCAAAAGCAGCAAAACTAAATGCCCGCGTGGTAGATTATTCGGATCACGTTATTGACAGGCTCTAAGTACGATGATGTTGTAAAACTGCAAAACGAGATAGCAAGAAAAGTTCTGGCCACTGACCAGCATGGCCGCATAGAAATGGTCTGCGGCGTCGACGTTTCCTACAGGAACAACAGGGCACACTGTTCGGCGGTAATTACCAACAGAGACCTGCAGGTCATAGAATCCGTCGGTTCATCAGGCGATATCGAGCATCCCTACATTCCCGGCCTGTTCATGCTAAGAGAATCAGGGCCGATCCTGCGCACCTTGAAGCTGTTGAAAAATGACTACGATCTTTTGCTCATAGACGGCCACGGGCAGCTGCACCCAAGGAAATGCGGTCTGGCCTGCTACATCGGCGTGACTTTGAACAAGCCCACCGTCGGCGTCGCCAAGAGCCTGCTGTGCGGGACCGTAGGGGAGGACGGGTTTGTGAAATTCCGCGGCCAGGTGCTTGGAGTCGTGGTTGGAAAAGGCAGTAAAAATCTCTACGTCAGCGTTGGCCACATGATCAGCTTGGAATCTGCCGCAGCTATCGTGCAAGAGCTGATCAAAGAGAACATGTGGATGCCCGAGCCACTGAGGCTGGCTGATGCCCTTTCAAAAAAGGAAAGGGATGCTTAGGCTTTTGCCAGGATCGGCGACTCCTCGAGGACCCTTTCCAGCTCGGTCTCTGGTTCTGGAACATGTTTCTTTAGCTTGTGCTTTCTCTCAGTCTCGTTATAGATGAAATCGCACATAGCAGAATAATCGTCGATTGACTAGATAGGTTTTACTGTGAAGAATAAAAATGTAAAAAAGAGAGGTTTTCGGATGGACTTAACCTTCTTCCCAGCCCTTGCTGAATACACCGTTCTTGTGCAGCGGAACTGGCTGTCCTGGGGTGTATTCCATTGGCCTCATCCAGAAGATAGCGTGTGTTGGGCACACACCGACGCATGCTCCGTCGGAGATGCATCTCTCTGGATAGAAGACGAATGCCTTACCCCTCTTCCATCCTTCCACTGGCTTGACTCTCAGTACATCTGGACCAAGAGCAGTGCAGATCTCTACGCAGAGTGCACAGCCAATACATCTTTGCTCATCGACGTCAGGAAGTATAGCAATTGGCATCTATTAATTCACTGAGCCTTGACAGTGCCTTAAACTATTTAAACCCTATGTAGATCTCAAAACAGTGTTATAACAACGTTCGACCAAAGCAGAATTTTTAAAAATTTTTCTAAAAAGAAAGGAAAAAGAGAGGAGCTTATTTGCTCATTCTCAGAACGTCAACTTGGCCACTGTGCAGCCAATCCTTCAGCTCTTCATGGGTTGGTTTTACATCATGCTTGCCAGCCAGATGAAGGTGCAGAAGAACATAGTTAACTTGGTTGAGCAACGGCTTGTTTGCCTCGTCACCCTTGCGGGCTTTTGCTTTTAAGTCAGCGGGAACTGTGTTCCACCAGTCTGCAAATTTCCGAACCATAGGCCAAAGATAAAGGCGGAACTTAATAAGCGTTTTGTAGTTTCGTAAACGGTGTTATGTGGTGTTCTCTCGCTGCTCGTCAAGCAAAATATATGACTTGATGATCTCCAAACTGGCTGCCTATGCCCTTTAAGATCCAGGAATTACAGCAAGCCCGCAAAGAGTATAGGAAATTTTTGGTTCGATCACCATCACATCATTCGCGCTATATTTTCCCTTTTTTTGCTGGCTCGTACTTTACCTACCGCAAGGTCGATGTCATGCGCGTTGCTGCAGTAGCAAGGTCTGTTAGCAGAGACCCAAGCTATCTGGATGTGGGCTGCGGGTACGGGGAATTCCTTTCAAAGGTAAGGGAGCAGATCCCCCAGGCCACAGGCATCGAAAAGGAGGGCGGCATATTTTACGCCTTTCAGGTCCCAAAGCCGGATTACATACAGGTGACGGGCGTGGAATCGTTCCGGCAACCAGTTGACGTTGCATTCGTGGGATGGATGGAGCCGGGAGTAGATTTCCGCCGGCACGTGGCCAAGCTTGCCGGCTGCATAATCACGACTTTTGACGCCGGCGGCCAATGCGGAGTGGCTGGCGGCTGCGAGTATGATGAGTTTGGCTTTCAGCGCGTTGCATGGTGGCGGACGCCATCTTGGATCGACGTCAATACCGAGCTTATGAACAAGTACTACACACCTTCCCTTTCTGAAGAAGAAAGGCAGCGGCTGGCCAAGCTTCGCTCTGCGCATAACTTTTGGTACGTCTATGCACGCCCCGAACTTGCAGATCAGGTCAGACGCGGCCTGGTATCGTGGCTGGAAAAGGAGACCGCGCGTGACAGGTTTGACTTTGAAGCAGTGCTTGATGAATGCGGCTTTCGTTACATGGAGGAGCTGCCCAACCTGACCGCCGCCAGACGGCTCTGGGAAGTGATCTTTGATTAATGCCGTTTGAAACAGCGGATCTGCAAAAAGCAGTAAAGTCCCTCGCACAGTTCAGGGCAAACGCAGTCTCGCCGCATCACGAGCGGTTCAGCTTTCCGTTCTTCTCCGGCACTTACTTTACCTACCGCAAGGTCGATGTCATGCGCGTTGCTGCAGTAGCAAGGTCTGTTAGCAGAGACCCAAGCTATCTGGATGTGGGCTGCGGGTACGGGGAATTCCTGAAAAAAGTCAGGGAATTTCTGCCTTCAGCTGTTGGCATGGAGAAGGATTCCGGCATCTTTTACGGCCTTGGCATCCCCAAGCCTGATTACATAAGCATTGCCGACGCGCACTGGATCGACAGAAGGTACGACATGATCTTTGTCGGCTGGATGGAACCCGGTCAGGATTTCCGCGACCCGGTGGCTAAGAACACAGACGTGATAGTCACGACGCTGGACCAGGGAATCAGCCTTGCTGCAGAATTCGATGGCCACGGCTTTGAGAGAATAGCCTGGTGGCGAACCCCATCATGGGAGGATGTAAACATTGAGATCATGAACAGGTACTACACCAGGATCCCCGAGGCAAAGCTAGCAGAGCTGTCCAGGATGCGGGGAGCGCACAACCTCTGGTACGTGTACAGCAAACCAGGCAGGTCCAGCGCCATAAGGGATGCGTTGGTAAGGCAGGTCAAGGCCGAGAAAACAACCACGGACAGGTACGGTTTTGAGGACGCTCTAGATGAACTGGGGTTTGGCTACCTGCAAAAGCTGGAAAATCCGTCGGCTCCGGAGCCGCTCTGGCAGGTCCAGTTTGATTAGCAAGATTTAAAGAGCCAGCTAGGGCAAGTCTGTAATCGAAAGTAAAAATTGAAAGTTAAAGTTCTTGGAGCAGCCAAGGAAGTTGGCCGCTCCGCATTTCTGGCTAGTTGCAATAATACAAACATTCTGATGGACTACGGCGTGCTTCTCAGAAGGGAACCTGTGTTCCCCATGCACGTCAAACCTAGAGACATCAACGCTGTCGTGATTACCCACGCCCACCTGGATCATTCCGGGTTCGTGCCTTCGCTTTACCTGTCTGGGTCAACTGACATCCCCGCCCTGGCGACACTGCCGACGTTTGAGCTGTCGGAGCTTTTGATCGAGGACATGATCAAGCTCTCCGGCTTTTACCTTCCTTTCGAGTACATCGACGTTGTCACCATGCTGAAAAGCTCCAAAAAGCTGCAGTACCGCGAACCGTTCATGGTCAACGATGTCAAGGTGACCCTGCATGAATCCGGCCACGTTGTTGGCGGATCCACGGTAATAGTGGAGCACGAGGGCAAGAAAGTCTTTTACACCGGTGACATCAACACCCGCGGCTCCAAACTTTTGCGGTCTGCAGATCTGGATTTCGGGCCCATCGACATGATGATTATCGAAAGCACGTACTCGCAGACGGAACAGACGCCGCGAGAACAGTCAGAGCGGCAATTGCTGGAATTTGCGTATGAAGTCATAGAACGCGGCGGGACGCTGTTCGTGCCGTCTTTCTCTGTTGAAAGGGCGCAAGAGATAGCCTGCGTGTTCAAGTCGTACAACTTTAAGCACAAGATTGTCATGGACGGCATGGCGCTGAAGGCCAACGAGATAATGGGGCGCCATCCAGCGTACCTGCGGGATGCCGAGCTTTTCAAGCACGCGGTCGGCGAGGCCGAATGGATCACCGGCTGGAGCCGGCGAAAGAAGGTCGCCCACGAGCCCTGCGTCATCATATCGCCGGCCGGCATGCTCGTGGGAGGGTCAGCCATCTTTTATACCCAGCAGATTATGACCAACGAAAAGAACGGCATAGCACTGGTCTCCTACCAGGGCGAGGGAACTCCCGGCAAGATGCTGCTGGACAAACGGATGGCCAACTTTGACGGCAAGATGCAGAAATGCTACGCGGATGTCAAGCGGTTTGAGTTTTCCGGCCACAACAGTCGAAGCGAGCTTTTTGAAATCCTTGACAGAGTGAAGGGCAATCCCAAGGTGCTCACTGTGCACGGTGACGGCCCGTCCTGCGAGAAATTTGCCGATGAGATCAAGCAAAAGTATGGCTTTGACGCGCACGCTCCTGAGCAGGGAGAAGTCATAGAAGTTTGATAGTCAAGAACACGGACCCGTACAAGATGAAAAAGTGTGTGATATGCAAAAAAGACATCCCGCTAAACGATAGATATTTTGCGTATCCGTTGTCGCTCCAGCAGATGTGCCTTGATTGCGCCCAAGCAGAGATCCCAAAGACGATAGAGGCGCTGCAAAAAGATCTGGACAAGATAAGGCAGTCCAAGGCGGATAGAAAAGATTAAGCTCTGTTGGCCAGCTCTTCTTTTGATACAGTCCCGTTCTCAACTGAGCCCACCTTGCTTCCGGGGTTGATGTAGGTGTAGCCGACCTTTGTTATCACTTTGCCGTGGACTGTCCCAAAGATTTCTGCGTCCCCCTTTTCATTGACGACGTTTCCTTTGACAATGCCGACCATCCTGCATGTGCCGCCCCTTACAAGCAGGTTGCCAAGTACCTTGCCCTTCAGCTCAAGGTGCCCGCTGTTGAGTATGACGTCGCCCATGATTTCTGCCAGCAGCAGGGTGTCCTCGCTGACGGTGACTGAGCCGATGCGCCGGCCGTCCACTATCTTCATTGTCGACAACTAACTTCTGCAAGGTCTGACATTAGCCGGTGAGTACATCTTAATGCACAAAAGTGTGAAAATTGGTTACAGCTTCTCCACTTTTTTCCATACCGTCCGGCCTTTATGGTCCATCAGTTCAACGGATCGTTCGAGCAGCTTTTTGCGTATCTCGTCGGCTTCCTTGAATTTTTTTTCTGCCCGCAGCCTGTTTCGTGTAATGACCAGTTCGTCTATCTCCCGAAGCTCGTCTTCGGTTGCCTCGACCACCTTCAATCCAAGGATGCTCATTATTTTGTTCATGACCGGCAAGGCCTCCTTGGCCATGTCTGCAGTCAGCCTGTCGGAGGCAGCATACTGGTTCAGACGTGTAACAAACTTCATGAATTCAGTGAGTGCAAGAGACGTGTTCATATCGTCGTCCATGGCCCGCTCAAAAGACACCAGCAGGTCTTCGTTCAGCTTTTTAACAGCGTCCACGTCGCCGCCCTGACCGGCAGCGTTGCGGAGCTCGTAGACGCAGTTTTCTATCTGGCGCCACCTCTGCGCCGATTCCTTTAGCAGCTCCTCGGTGTAGTCCAGTGGCTTTGCATAGTGCACGGACATGCAGTACAGCCGGAGGGTGTTCATCCCCCATAACTTCAACGCCTGCTCTATGGTCACAATGTTTCCAAGCGACTTGGACATCTTTTCTGAATTGATGGTGACCATGCCGGAGTGCATCCAGATCTTTGCAAACTGCTGGCTGGTGAAAGATTCGGACTGGGCTATTTCATTTTCATGGTGTGGAAACACCAGGTCGTGGCCGCCGCCGTGTATCTCCAGAGTGTTACCCAGGTACTTGATGGCCATGGCCGAGCATTCTATGTGCCAGCCGGGCCTCCCCTTTCCCCACGGGCTGTCCCAGACCGGGGGCTCGGAAGAAAACTTCCAGAGCGCAAAGTCCATCGGGTCTTCCTTTGTCTGGTCCACTTCAATCCTTGCGCCGGCCTCCAGCTCCTCTACTGGCTTTTTTGACAGCTTGCCGTAACCTGGAAAAGACTTGACGCGAAAGTAAACGCCGTTGAGTGTAAGGTATGCATGGCCAGCAGCCACAAGCTTGCCTATCAGGTCGATCATCTCCTTGATATGCTCGGTGGCCTTGGGGTGGTAATCTGCCCTCATCACGTTAAGGTTGCCGAAATCCTGAAAGTAGGAATCTATGTATTTTGCAGATATTTCATCGGCCCGCTTGCCCTCCTGCTTTGCCCGGTTGATGATCTTGTCGTCCACGTCGGTAAAGTTCTGGACAAAGACAACCTTGTACCCCTTTGACAGAAGGTACCGCCTGAGCACGTCGAACACTATCACAGTACGGGCATGGCCTATGTGGGACGAATCGTAGACTGTAACGCCGCAGACGTACATCCTGACCGTGTTGTCCTGCGGCGTTAGTTCTTCTAGATCCCGGCCAAGCGTGTTGTAGAGCTTCACGGCTTTCGCCCTTTTTACCGGCTTTAAACGTCTATGTAGATATCGTTGCCCTTGACGTCCACTTTGTAGGTGGCCAGCTTTACTCCCTCAAGAAAGTCCAAAAGCTCGCCGGTCCGGATGTTATAATGCCATGAATGTAAGGGGCATTCAACTACTTCGCCATCTATTTTGCCCGGGGCAAGCGATCCGTCCTGATGGCGACACAACGCCTCAATTGCATAGTACCGGCCGTTTGCGTAAAACAGCGCGATCCTGGTTCCGTTTACGTTGACTTCCTTGCCGCCTTTATCCTTGATCTCGCCTTGCTGGGCCACTTTGACTAGTGTCATTCAGTCATTTTTTCTGGCATTTCTGGTTATAAAATGGCATCGGATGCTATCGCCACATCTAAATACGGCCCTGCGCATTTAATGCATAGCAGGTTCATGACGTCTTACAAGTTAGTTGCGATCGGCGTGGTGGCTTTTCTTGTCTTTGGTATGGCGATGGCCTCCTACGGTTACCAGACCGCTATCTATCCTATCGACAGGGCGCTGGGCAACCTTGCAAGGGCCCAGTCATCGCAGACTCCAGAAGAGCTTTATAACTATATTACAGAGGCAAAAAAAGACCTGCCAAAGAGCGGCAACCCTGTCTGGTCTTTTCCGACCCACAGAACGGACTTTGGTCTGATTCAGGCCGAGCTGGGCAACATACAAGCAAGGGCCAATTCTATCTCATCTCTTGAGGTTCATAGCAGCGCGTACAACACGGGCATGAACGACATCCGCCTGTCGCTTAAGGCCATCCAGGAAAACATCATGGAAGCCTTGCCGTACGTGTATGTGAGCACCACAAACATAGCTATGAGCGCGGTGTGGATAGCCATCATACTGGGCATATTTGCAATCATGAGAAAGGGCCGGTCAAGGTTCAAGGAAGAATACGAGAGCCAGTAATTCTTATCTGTGCAGGTCCACCCAGCAAGCTGTATGACCGGCAAAGTAGCAGACACTGGCCTTGCAAGCAGGGGCAAGCTCTCCCATGAGTGGGCTTTAGGCCGCATGACCATAATTGAAAAGATACTGAAAAACAAGAAACGGCAGCCCCTTGACGGCATCAGACTTGGAGTATGCCTGCACGTGACAAAGGAGACGTCCGTTCTGGTCATGGCTGCAAAAAAACTTGGAGCCCGGATATCCATGTGTTCTGCTAACCCGCTGTCGGCGCAGGACGACATTGCTGCATTTCTGTACAGCGAAGGCGTAGACGTTTACGCCTGGCGCGGGGAAACAATCCAGGAATACCAGAGCTGTATCAGAGACGTTCTTGCCTCTAACCCTTCGTTTGTAATCGATGATGGAGGAGACCTTCACAGCATGGCCCACAAGACAAAAACAAAAGGCATAGCCGGCGGCACCGAGGAGACCACGTCCGGCGTAAAGAGGCTGATGGCTTTGGAAAAGGCAGGCCGGCTGGCGTACCCGGTTATAGCCGTCAACAACGCCAGAACCAAATACCTATTCGACAATCGCCATGGAACTGGCCAGAGCACCATGGACGGCATCATGCGTGCAACCGGGATCTTTATGCCCGGAACAAAGGTGGTGGTGTCCGGCTACGGCTGGGTTGGGAAGGGAGTTGCGGCCAGAGCCCGCGGCATGGGCGCAATAGTGATCGTGAGTGAGGTGGACCCCCTGCGGGCGTTGGAGGCAAAGATGGACGGCTTTGAGGTGATGAGGCTGTCAGAAGCTGCTTCTTTGGGCGATCTTTTCATCACCTGCACGGGCCAGATCGGCGTGATAAGAAAGGAGCACATCGTCAGGATGAAGGATGGCGCGATCCTGGCCAACGCCGGGCATTTCGATGTCGAGATTGACGTTTCCTACCTTTATTCAAACAGGCATGCAGAGGTAAGGCCAAACGTAGAGCGTTTTGAGATCGCCGGGAAAAAGGTGTACCTGCTGTCAAGGGGCAGGGTGGTAAACCTTGTCACCGCGGAGGGCAATCCGCCGGAGGTGATGGCCCTTTCATTTGCCAACCAGCTTCTTTCAGTGCTGCACCTTGCAGAGAACCATGAAAAAATGGAAGTCAAAGTGCACAGCGTGCCGGAGAGCCTCGACACGGCTGTCGCGCGCTACGCGCTTGAACAGATGAACGTCAAGATCGACCGGATGACCAAAGAGCAGAAGGTGTACCAGCAGTCACAGTGATAAATTAAAATCTAGTGGGTGGGTGGAAACCGTGATGCCGGAAAACAAAAGCACCGTAATAACCAGCGCTCTGCCGTACGCCAATGGCGAGATACATCTTGGCCACATAGCCTCGACCTACCTGCCGGCAGACATATTCACCAGGTTTTTGCGCTTGAACGGACGCGAAGTTTACCATGTATGCGCTACGGACGACTTTGGCACCCCCATACTGATAAAGGCAGAGAAGGAGGGCAAAACCCCGGCCGAGTACGTGCAGTACTGGAACAAGCGGGATTTTGAGGATTTCAGCTTGCTTGGGATATCGTTTGACCTTTTCTACAAGACCAGCTCGCCGGAGAATGTCAGGTTCGTTCAGTACGTCTTTATGAAATTGAGGGAGAACGGCCACATCTACGAACAGGATGTTGTCCAGTTCTACTGCACCTACGATGACAAATTCCTGCCGGACCGCTACGTGGTGGGCAAATGCCCGTACTGCGGGGCCGAGAACCAGTATTCAGACCTGTGCGAGAAGTGTGGCCGGGTCCCGGACCAGATACTGGAGCCCAAGTGCGCCATCTGTGGACGGCCTCCAGTCAAAAAGGCAAGCCGGCATTACTTTTTCAAGCTCTCAAACTTTTCAGGCAGGCTCAAATCATGGCTTTTGTCCAATGCCAACCTGCAGACAGACGTCAAGAATTATGTGATAAACTGGATCGATGAAGGCCTGCAGGACTGGGACATCACCCGTGACCTCTCATGGGGGGTGCCGATCCCGCTTCCAGACGCTTCTGGCAAGGTCTTTTATGGATGGTTTGACAACCACCTGTGCTACATCTCGTCAGCAGTCAAGCTCGTTGAGGACATAAAGCCGGGAGCCGACGGCAAGGCATTCTGGAACGACTCGGCTATCTTTCACTTTATCGGCAAGGACATCGTGTACCATCACTACCTGTTCTTGCCGGCCATGCGCATGGGAATCGACGAGGAGTACAAGCTGCCGGATTACATCCCGACCCGCGGACACCTGATGCTGCAGAACCAGAAAATATCAAAGAGTCGGAACTGGTACATCGGACTGCGGCAGTTCACATCTACTTTCAATCCCGACTACCTGCGGTTCTACATTTCGTCGATAACATCCTATTCGCAGACGGACCTCAACTTTGACTTTGATGCCTTTGCCGAAAAGATAAACAACGAGCTTATCGCCAACGTTGGCAACTTTGTCAACAGGGCATTATCGTTCACGCAGAAAACTTTTGCAAGCAAGGTTCCGGCTCCAAAGCAGTATGACGAAGACGACAAGGCTGCCATAGACGAGATTGCCGCTGCCGTGCAGGAAGCCGGCCAGCTTTTGGCAGAAAACGAGATCGACAAGGCATTGAAACGTATCCTAAAGTTCAGCTCCCACTTCAACCAGTATTTCCAGAAAAAGCAGCCATGGAGCAACAGCGAGACTTCCGGCACCACCCTTTACATCGCTGCGAACGCCGTCCGGTCCCTGGCCATCATGCTGGAGCCGTTTGTACCGTTCTCATCTGAAAAGATATGGGCGCAGCTTGCCCTGAATGGCAGCGTGCATCAGCAGAACTGGGGTACCGCATCAAAACTGGAAATCAGCGCAGGCCACATTCTGAACAAGATCGAGCCCATTTTCCGGCGCATCGAACCAAAGGAGATAGAGGAGCAGAAGGCAAAGCTGGGTGCCATGAAATGAAGTATACGCGCGGAATGATGATGGGCCGGTTTCAGCCATTTCACAACGGGCACGTCGCGCTGGCAAGGCAGGCCCTCAAAGAATGTGATGAGCTGATCATAGTCATCGGTAGCGCCCAGTTCAACTTCATTGACAAAGACCCCTTTACGGCAGGCGAGAGGATACTGATGATCCATGAAGCCCTGAAGGAAGCAGGCATTGACCTTGGCAAATGCTACATCATCCCGGTGCCTAACGACGAGAACAACGCCCGGTGGCTTGCAAACCTGCGCTCGATGGTGCCGCCCTTTGACGTGCTGTATTCTGGCAACGAGTTTGTAGATCATCTGGCATCTTCCCAGGATGCTTCGCTTACTGTCAAGCACCCGAAATTCGCCAGCAAGTCTGATTACAACGGTACCAACATCCGCCGGCGGATAGCCGCTGGCAAGCCCTGGAAATCGCTGGTCATGCCGTCCGTGGCCAGGGTCATGGAGCAAGTCGGAGGCGTTGAGCGGATAAAGGTGCTGTCAGAGTCCGACAGCAGACCGCAGGAATGGTAAACATGGGAGAAGGACTGAGGGCCTGCCCCATCTGCCCCAACTGTGGCTCAAAAAAGTTCAGGGTAATTCACAGAGACGACAGCGCCATGCGCGTGACCGTGGAATGCCTGTCCTGCTCCAAGCAAATCACCATTTAGTTTAACAGTTTTTCATACCTTGTTAGAAGTTTTCAAGTCACTGGCTTAACCCGATTCTGCCGGTAGCAGCATCCAGATGTCCGCAGAGGTGATGACGTACATTCCACTGATGAGTATCATCTTCAGCTCCATGGGGATGTCCTTCGTGTTCAAGGATTACATCGCGGACGTGATAGCAACCGTCGTGATAAAAAAGACCAAGGACATCAAGGCGGGCAACAGGATCAAGATAACTGCTGCTGGACTCACGACAAAGGGCGACATCATGGACGTGGGCCTCCTGAGGACCACGGTGATGGAAGTCGGAGACGGCGAGAGGCTGCCGTCTGTGAGAACCGGAAGGCTGATCAAGGTGCCAAACTACATGCTGATAAACAACCCGGTCATGATATACGGAGATACGATAATCGACGAGGTTATCTCGTACATACCGCGGCCGTATCCCGATTCGCAGCTGCTTATAGACAGCATGAGGGACGCCATCATCAACAATGGGCATGGCCTGATCGAGGTAGGCCTGTATCAAAAGGAAGACAAGCTGGTCATCCACGGTGTCTTTGAAGTCAAGACCAGCGAGATGGTCGACGTGCGAAGCAAGATCCTCAAAGACTTTCTGGTAAGAAGCAAGCAGATCACGATGGCGATGGGAACAAAAGATCAGACTTCTGCGCCGGAAAAGATACAGATACCTCTTCAGAATGCCGAAGTGCATGATGATTGAGGCGGTCAGCCGTGACTGACCAGGCAAGGTTCTACAAACTCACTAAGTCGCAAATTGCTACCAATTTTAAATACCATGCAGCCTATTGATCAAGCGTGATCAAGATCATCAGGTCGGACGAACATTTCCATCACGAGGAGGACTGGCTGTCCACTTTTTGGCACTTTTCATTCGACTATTACCGCGATCCGCAGAATATGAACTTCGGGCCGCTGCGCGTGTTCAACGACGATATCATAAAACCGGGCACAGGCTTTGGCTTCCATCCGCACCGCGACATGGAAATCATAACCTACGTTATTGACGGTGAACTGGAGCACCGCGACGACCGCGGAAACCATGGCGTAATCCGTGCCGGCGAGGTTCAGAGAATGACCGCTGGCACTGGCATCATGCATTCTGAATACAACCATTCAAAGGAAAAACCGCTGCGCCTGCTGCAGATGTGGGTATTTGCCGACAGGCGCGGCCTCAATCCGTCCTGGGAGCAGCAGCGATTCGACAAGAAGGAGAGGGTTGACAGGCTACTGCCGGTGGTGGTCCCAGAAAACACCGGCAATGGCAGGGCATTGCACATACACCAAGATGCCACCATCTTTGTTTCATCTCTTGATGCCGGAAAAACTATCGAACACAGACTGGAGCCGGGTCGCATGGCCTATCTTTTTATCATAGACGGGAGGGTAAAGCTTGGCAACAACCAGATGCAGTCTAGGGATTCTGCCAGGATCGAAAACGAAGACCAGCTGTTGATAGGGGCAGAGAATCCCACCGAACTTTTACTTGCAGACCTGCCGGTGAAGTACGATGTCAACAGCTGAATTCAAGGTGCTGGGGGTAGCCGGCAGCCTCCGTCAGGGCTCGTACAGCACCCAGGCGCTCAAGATAGCGCTGGAAAACGCGCAAAAGTACGGCGCGCAGGTGCGCCTGCTTGAGCTTAGCAAGGCCAATCTGCCCATGTACTTGTCTGGCAATTCAAGCGTAGAAGTGGCAGAGGCAGTCGGCTGGGCCGATTCGTTTGTTCTTGCATCTCCGGATTACCACGGCTCGATGTCCGGCGCGCTCAAGAACTTTCTGGACCATTTTTACGAGGAATTTGCCGGCAAGGTCTTTGGCTACATCGTGGCGTCCCATGAAAAGGGGCTGACGGTCATGGACCAGATGCGCACCGCGGTCCGCCAATGCTACGGCTGGAGTATGCCCTACGGCGTTTCGATACACGGCGAGCAGGACTTTGCTGCCAACGGCAAGTTGGTTAATGCAAGAGTCGAGCATAGGCTGAATATGATGGCCCGCGACCTGGTTGTTTACGGCAAGCTTATCAGGGCTCAGTTCCTGTCCGATCTGGGCGGGACAGAATCGGAGACCTTTGCATCACACTACCGGTAGCTGTGACCGGGTTTTCCGGCAGCCGGTCGATTTAGCCTATTTTGTGCAATCAAGAGCATGAAAGAGGCGATCTGAAACTGATCCCTGTTGACGGGGATATCCTTGTAAATGCAGTCGAGAAGGTAAGCAAAAGCGTTGTGAACATTGCCAGCGTACGCGTGCTGCATGACCAGCTGTTCAGGACATTTCCAGTCGAAGGCATAGGTTCCGGTGTGGTTATCGACGAGAAAGGCTACATCCTCACCAACAACCACGTCATCGATGATGCGGAAAGGCTGCGGGTGACGCTGCCCGATGGAAGCGTGCTGAAAGGCAGAGTGATGGGAAGCGACGATACCACCGATCTGGCAGTGATCAGGGTTCAGCCCAGCCAGCCGCTTCCCGCAGCAAGGCTTGGCGATTCTTCCACCCTCAAGGCTGGCCAGATAGTCTTGGCCATAGGAAACCCCTTTGGCCTTACCGGCGGGCCCACGGTCACAGCAGGCATAGTAAGCTCCCTTGATAGAAGCATACAGACAGAAGACGGAGTCCTTGACCTGGTACAGACGGACGCTGCCATCAATCCCGGCAACTCTGGCGGCCCGCTGATCAACACCGGCGGCGAAGTCGTGGCCATCAACACCGCCAAGATGCCGTACGCGCAGGGAATCGGCTTTGCAGTGCCCATAAACACCGCAAAGGCCATCCTAAAAGAGCTGGTGGAAAACGGCAGGGTATCCAGGCCGTGGATTGGCATAACATCCATCAAGATGACGCTGCAGCTGGCAAGGTACTATGGGCTGCCACCAAGGGCAGAAGGAGCACTGGTGGCTGGAATCGAGCCGTACAGTCCGGCCGACGACGCAGGATTGAGGCAGGGCGACATCATCGAGGCAATAGACGGAAACAAAGTCGAAGACCCGTCACAGGTTGCGTCTTACGTCAAAAGCAGGCAGATAAATGAAAAGCTGACCGTGGCTGTCAACCGTTATGGGCGCCAGTTCCAGATATCCGTCCAGGTGGACCAGCGCCCCTGACCTAATGAAAAGGCTTTTGAGCAAAGAGCGTGTATAGAATACCAGTGTCCGACGACTTTTCCATGGACGAGCTTGTAAGGGAGCTTGACAAGGAGCGGGCGCGGATCATCATTTCAAAGGACATCCGCAAATACAGCAAGCCAACCACCGTGATATCCGGACTGCAGGACCGAAAAGATGCAAAAGAGATAACAAGGCAGCTGAAAACAAAGATCGGCACTGGCGGCACCTTCAAGGACGGCCAGATAATACTGCAGGGAGACCACAGGGAGACAGCCAAGAACCTGCTTGTGTCGATGGGTTTTTCCAGCGATACCATCGAGGTAATGTGACGGTAGTAAACCGCTTACTTACTAGGCTGAAGGCAACTTTACTGTTTATATCGCCCAACTGCACTAGATAAGGCAAGTGGAAAAGCAAGTCAACGCAGTTCATGCAGACAAGCAGGATGGGCCCAAGAAAGAGCTTGCATCTAGCGGCAAGCAGGTCCTTGTAGTCGATGAAGCGCTGTCTGCAGAAGATCTGCATGGCAATGACAGCAAGATACTTGCGTTGCTGAACGAAGCCGGCTCTAACTTTTCCTTCAAGGGTATCATGCGCAGGCTCAACATTCACCAGCAGAGCCTGTCAAGGGCACTGCACAGGCTTGAAGAGATGGGGCTTGTAGAGAAATCAGGCGTCGGATACCATCTGAGCAAGACCGGCCAGGCAATGGCTGCACGAACACACTGGCAGCCATTGAAGGGCAGGGAGTACATGCAGCTGCTTCAGACTTATGTCCCGGTGCACATCAGACCGGCAGAGCTAGTGCGCGTGCTTGTGGGCAAGTGGTTTAGGAACCTGCGCTGGATTGGCCTCATCGAGAGCGGCACTGGATTTACACTGCAATGGTCAAGCGACGACAACTCGTTTCAGATCAACCTGCGGATGATCTCCGACTACGTGGTCATTGAGACCAATGCGTCATCGGAGCAGGAAAAGCTGCAGGCCATGATCGGGTCATACGCGATATACGAGCAGATAACAAGAGTGTTGCAGGACAGGCTTGCACCCGGCAACCCCTTCATCATAGGTTCGCAGGCCGTCAACAACTAGCTGTGACCAGCTTTTGAAATTACCGGTCGATTTATCGGCTAGGTTCCATTATAGACATAATGACAACGATAGTTGGAATCAAGACCAGGGAGGGAGTCGTGCTGGGCTCAGACAAGCGGGCAAGCAAGGGCTTCTTCATTGGATCAAAGATAACGCAAAAGATTGCCAAGATAGACGACACGCTGGCCATAGCAATAGCGGGGCAGCTGTCCGACGCGGAATACCTGATCAAGGTGGCCAAGGCCGAACGAAAGCTCATCGAGCTGCGCCGGGGCTTCTCGCTGACAGTCAGGGAATCTGCAAGGCTGATTGCCAACCTGGCGTATTCCGGGTTAAAGAACTACCAGCCGTATTTTGTGGAGCTCCTGGTGGCAGGAGTCGATGAAGAGGGCGGCCACATCTTTGCTGCTGACATGTCAGGCGCGATCACAAGCGAGGACTTTGCATCGTCAGGTTCCGGCTCGCCCATCGCGTACGGCGTGCTTGAGAGCGTGTACCGCAAGGACCTTACAAACGGGGAAGCAAAAGAGATCGCGTCAAAGGCAGTAGCCGCAGCCATGGAGCGAGATCCGGGATCAGGCAACGGCATTGACGTGGTAGTGATCCCAAATCTAGTAGTGCAGAGGGAGGTGGCCTAGATGGCTGAAGCAGGATCGGGATTTGGCAACAGGTACCCATACTTTTATGGCCCGGAAGGCAGGCTGGTGCTGGTCGACAGCGCGCTTGAGGCAGTAAACAGGGGCTCAACGACCATAGGCATCAAGACGCCCAATTTCGCGTTGCTGGCAAGCCACATCAAGCCCATCAGGGCGTTGGTGGAGCCGTCAGAAAAGATATTTGCCATCGACGGTCACGTGGGCGCCACAGGCTCTGGCTACATCGGCGACATACTGCAGCTGATAGACGAGCTACGACTTGAAGCACAAAAGCACCGGCTCAGCTTTGAAAGCCCAATTGATGTGGGGTCGCTAGCAAAGCATCTTGGCGGCTACCTGCACAACTACACCATCTACGCGGTCAGGCCGCAGGCAGCCTCGGTGATAATTGCCGGCGCCGACCAGACAGGGCTGCACATGTACCAGGTAGACCCAAGCGGCACTTACTTTCGCGGATCCGGCTTTGCCATAGGCCAGTCAGCAGATGCAGCGCTGGGCGTGATACAGCAGCAGTACAGCGCTGACATGACGGTGGAGCAGGCCGCGCAGCTTGCCAACAAGGCCATCGAAAAAGCATTGGGTGAAAGTCCGGTGGTAGAAATAGGAGTGGTCAGATCAGAGGACCGGCAGTTCGGGAAACTGAACTAGCCCTCAATTTTTTTGTATGATGCCCTGACGCTTTCAGGCCGCTTCCACCGGTTGACCCACCTTCCAAGCTCTTTTACTATGGTTTCAAGTTCCTTGGCCTGCGGGGTGAGGCTGTACTCTACTCTGAGCGGCACTTCTGGATAGATCTTTTTTGAGACCAAGCCTTCGCGTTCAAGCTCAAGAAGCCTTTCTGAAAGGACCGTGCTGCTTATCCCGGCCAGCGCGCGTTTAAGCTCGTTGAAGCGTATTGTTTCTTTGGTGCTCAGGTTTTTGAGTATCAAAAGCGACCATCTCCTGCCCAGAACCTCCCAGATATTTATGACAGGGCACGAAGCGGCCTTACCGGCGTCATCCTCTGTCGGTATGTCAGTCATACCTAGTAGTAAATTATTACTTACTAATAAGATTATGCTTTATCGTGAACGCCTGCCATTCAAACGAGAAAACGGAATTTCCATTTTTTAAGATACATGCGATTGCCTTTCTGGATATTGCAAATCTCGCCACAAATTGGTTTTAGTTTCAATCATATCAATAGGCTAACATCCAACCGCGCCTGACGCTTAATCAACAAAAACCACTCTGTTCCTTATCCGCCCCAATCTTTCTATTTCAACTTCGACCGTATCGCCGTGCTGCAGGTACTTTTGGTGGGCAGACAGGGAAAGCGCCGTCCCGCTGGGCGTTCCAGTGGATATGATATCGCCTGGCTCAAGGGTCATAACGTTGCTCAGGCTGTGGATTATTCTGTTTACTTTCAGTACCAGGTTCTTTGTGGACGAATCCTGGCGGATCTGACCGTTCACCTTGGTTGTAAGATGCAGGTCGCAGGGATCAGGAATTTCATCTGGAGTAGTTATCCAGGGGCCGCAAGGACAGAACGTGTCAAAGCTCTTTGCCCGCGAGTACTGCTTATCAATAAACTGTATGTCTCGCGCCGAAACATCATTTACTACGAAATATCCGCCCACGTAGTTGGATGCGTCGTCTTCTGCTACCTTTCTGCATTTCTTGTTTATTACAAACGCCAGCTCGCCTTCATAGTCCAGCTGTGTAACCAGTTTCGGGCAGATTATGTCATCGTAGGGGCCGTTAAGGCTTGTTCTGGCCTTCATGTATATCACCGGTTCTTTCGGTGGAGTCCTTCCAAACCGAATCCAGCTTGCCTGATCTATGTAGTTGAAAGCCAGGCAGATGATCTTGAAGGTTCTTGATATCGGGTAAAGCAGACGCAGTTTCTCGATTTCGTTATTGTACGACAGCTTGGCTTGCTGGGCCTGCACCTTTTCAACATGGCCTTCAAACATAAAGTCTTCAACGCTGGTGGGCAGAGGCATCCCCAGCTGCTCTTTGATCTCTTCTCGGGTAGCGACAGCCTTGCCGTCAGGGCTCACTATCCCGAATGTCTCTCTAGTGCCAGCCTGTATTCTCGCAATCTTCATTCATGAGACGGATCATAATAGGACAGGTACTTTGTAATAAGGAATATGCGCAGATGCATCCGTGTAAATTTGGCATGTTCACGCGTTGCAGCCCCTGACTTGGATTCACATTTTCTAATAGTGCTGGCGGCTCTTTTCCATAGACATGAGACAGACAAGGGCTGTGCCGATTGCAATCTGCAGATGCGGCTCCGTCCGATATGGCGAAGCAGGCAACAGTAACCGCCATTCTGTCACTCGACAAAGGTGGAATTATCGATACATTACGTAATCTGTTAGGAACCTATCGGAGCAGCACATCCATCATCAGTACCACGCTTCCTATGGCTACGGAGGCCAGCATGAAGGGAAAGCCGACTCTGATGAAGTGGTTGAAAGTGATCTGATGGCCGCCCTTTTCAGATAGACCCGTGGCGACAACTCCCGCGCTGGATCCTATCATGGTGCCGTTTCCTCCCAATCCTACCCCCAGTGCAAGGGCCCACCATAACGGGCTTATCTCAAAGCCGCCAAATGCCGCGGAAATGCTTTCGTTCTGGTTCAGCACAAAGATTAGCGGTATCATCGTTGCGGCAAAGGGGATGTTATCCACAAACGCGCTGGCAATTGCAGACATCCATATGATCAGAAAGAAGGTTACCATAGGGTTTCCTCCCGTTATCCCAAGGGCCGTCTTTGCCAGCAGATCTATCATGCCTGCCCTCTCTGCTCCACTAATAATGACAAAGAGCCCTGCAAAGAAGATAAGCGTGGCCCAGTCCACATCGTGAAACACCTTCTCCGGCTTGGCCCTTGTTGCCACCAGCAAGACGCCGGCCCCACCAAGGGCGATGAGGGAAGGCTCTATGTGGATGCTGCCGTGTATTACAAAGAGCCCGATCACGCCGGCAAGCACTATTAACGACTTTTTCATAACGCCCCTGTCTGTTATCAGCAACTTTTCGTCCTGGGCCATCAGCTCCTTCAGGTTCTGCGGCTTTTGCGCAAGGTCCTTTCTGAACAGGAATTTCAGCAGGAACATCGACGCGGCCAGGCTGATGCCTATTGTGGGCCCCATGTATACTATGAAGGAGTTAAAGTCGATGTTTGCAGCAGAGCCTATCATTATGTTGGGCGGGTCGCCTATGAGCGTGGCGGTACCTCCAACGTTGGAGGCAAGCACCTGCGCAAGGATGAATGGGATGGGTGAAAGCCGGAAGATCTTGAACACAGAAATTGTGATGGGCACCATGAGGAGCACGGTTGTCACGTTGTCTATGAACATCGAGGTGACCGCCGTAAACACGCTCATCATGACAAGCAGCTTCCACATGTTGCCCTTTGACGCCTTGCTCATTCTGATGGCAAGGTACTGGAAGACGCCAGTCTCGGCCATTATGGCCACGATTATCATCATGCCAAGCAAAAGGCCGATGGTGTTGTAGTCTATGGCCCCTATGACAAACTCAAAGCTGGCGCTGGCCTCAAAAAGGCCAGCCGCTATCCCGATTATTATTACTGCCGTGGCCCCGGCCAGCGCGATGGCAGTTCGATGCACGATCTCAAAGGAAAGCACGATGTACACGGACAGCAGTACCAGCGAGGTGAGTTTCAGGGCCGGGCTCATCGAAAGTCCAGCAGCATCCGGGACGGTCAGGACTATGATCGAGAGGGCGGCTATCATGGCCAGGCCGATTATGGCCTTTTTGTGGGTCCTTCCCTCGATCAGCAGTACCAACCCTTATTCAACCGCCGGAGTGATATATAATGATGAACAAATATTCTGTAGTTTACAGATGACTAGTCCTTGAACGCAGACCTGACGCCATCGACGAACTTTTTCGAGTCCGAGACCCAGCCGAACACTCCTCCCTGCATCTTGATCTGCTTTATCGCCGCCTGATAGTTGCCATAGTCCGTGGCGCCCGTTCCATCCTTTAGCAGCAGGCACCAGTAACCGTAGTCGTTTGCCTCCCTCATTATGGTGTGAACGCACACGTCGGTCGTGATGCCCGTTATGACGATGTGTGTTATACCAAGGTTCTTCAAAAGAAGCGATATGTTGCTCTGGCCAAAGGCCCCCTTACCTGCCTTGTCTATGACATACTCTCCGGGTACTGGATAAAGGTCGTCTATTATATCCCAGTTTTTTTCACCCCGCACCAGCAGCCTGCCCAGTCCTCCCTTTGGGGTATCGCCTATCCCGACACCGTTTCCGATTATCTTGCTTCGCAGCACCTTGTTGTAGGGAGCGTCCGAGAGATCGGGGAGATGTCCTTCCCGGGTATGGATCACCTTGATGTCTGTCTTTTGCCGTATGTTGTGCAATACATAATGGATCGGCTTGATGGGAGCCGACGTCAATCCGAGGTCGTACCCCATCACATCCACGTAGCCCTTTGGGCCGCAGAAATCAATCTGCATGTCGATGCTTAGAAACGCGGTCCTTGCCGAGTCGAACTCGACGTAGGCCTTGTCACCAAACCTTGGACAGTCCTCGACTTCGACTTTGAATGACCTGCCCTTGATGGGGCCGTAGAGCCATGTAGGATACTTGAATGTCCGCGTTTTCTTGAATTCTTCATAGTCCTCTTCCACGCGCTTTAGCACTTCGTCCCTGGCTCCAGAAGTAAAATCCTTGTTTGGAGTTGTTTCAGAGGATTGCGACGGCTTGGCGCTGCCGGTCTTTTTTGACATTGTTCTTCTCTCCTATTTGCCAAACCTATTGGTCGATGAATTCGACCAGTACGCGTAAGTGAAACCTGCCCAGTCCAGCGCTGGCTTTACAAATCCTAACCTTGCATGCTTGGGAACAGGCCTTTGGGTATACTCTTCCTTTCCTATCATGTTAAAATTTGAGCCATGCGAAACTTATAAGCATGTTTCTTCTAATTTTATTTTGTTAATATAAATAAAAAAATTTAAACTTCGATATTTATGTAAATTTTTACACTTTGTGATACATTGACGGCTTCCAATGCTGAAGCGATTGGTTTTGTGGCAGCGGCCTTTACGGCCGCCGCTCATTCTGTTTTTTCTGGAGCTTCCTCTTTTCCATAGCAGCGTAGATTGAGGGCGACAAGCACGCTCGTGGATGCTGCAAATATCCAGATTTCCCGGAACGTAACCAGATCGAAAACACCAACGGATACTGCTACGGGCGACCCGATGTTGGCTATCATGATAGAACGGGAACTTATCGTTGATGCTCACAGAGTCTTTCCAGAGATGCTGGCCTTTCGTTGGGATCCTACCACGCTAGAAAATTTCGTCAATCAAATCTTTAAGCATACAGTAAAGTCATCAAAAATTACACATATCATAAAATTCAAAGAATTGTCACAGATATGCTAACTCTTTAGTTGCGCTGCGACCAAGGCCAGTATCTCGTCTGCAGTGACAGGCTGCTCCACCAAATCAAGTTGCAGGTGTTCTGAAAGATCCTGTCCTTTGCACTGCGAGTTCACCATGAAGCAAATTTTAACATCCTTGTCAGTCTGCCTGATTTTTTTGCACATCCCGACTCCAGTGTTAACAGCATCGCTGTTGCTTGAAGATATCAAAACCAGGTTGTACGCGCCTTTGCGAAGATTGGCCAACAGTCGCGTGGAATCGGAAAATGTGCACGGCGTTACATCGTAATCATTCAGCTTCAGAATCATGCTTGTGATGTACACCGTCTTTGAGTCATCGGCTATCACGAGTATACGGTTTGGCATGGCTCAACGCCCATTACGCTGCTCAGGTGCTGGTCCGCTGCCTGTCCTCCTTCTCGACCTGCTCTTCAAGGTTCTTTTTGTGCTCGCGCAGCCTTTCCTTTAGGTGCGGGTATTTTACACTCAGTATCTGGCAAGCAAGAATGCCGGCATTGTAGGCCGACTCGATCCCGACGGTCCCGACCGGGACGCCCGGTGGCATTTGAACCATGGAAAGGAGCGAATCCATCCCATCAAGGGATTCTCCACGCAGCGGAACTCCGATAACAGGGATAGTTGTAAGGGAGGCTATCATGCCAGGAAGATGCGCCGACCCGGCCCCGCATGCTATAATGACTTCGATATGCTGCGAATCGAGATCTGATATGTACCTGAGCGTTTTGTTAGGCGCCCTGTGGGCTGCAACTATGGAAACCGTATAAGGAACTCCAAGCTGGTCAAGGGCAGCCAGTGCTCCGCCCATCTTGTCGAGCAACTTTAGCGAAGGAGCGGCTACAGAAACAAGGGGGTGCTTCGAATCCTCAGTGTCAGGATTGCCGGTCACGGCGGATCACGCATCTTTTGCATTTGTCGCATGAGCCTAACGGTCTTGTTCTCGTCAGCTAATAATCTTTATTTGATTCTCTCTCAAAAAAGGAGCATAATTGGCTGTTTAGGCAAATTTTTGATATATACTAGAATTTAAAAAAAATATGATACGAATTTATAAATTCAGATCACCTTGACGATTCTATGCGTAATTCACACAGCATTGAGAACAGCCTTGCAATTATTTACAACTGCTGTGTCTGCAACAGCGTATTTCAACAGAAATTGTTTGCTGGCCGGGGGGTATTGCAATGAAGAGGTCGTCACAGCTAGATCTGGGGAGGCTGACGATCAGGGACCTTTCCCGGCTTGTACAGTCCCGTGAGATCACGTGTGCAGAACTTGTGGAGCTAACAATTGAAAGGATCAGGAAATTAAATCCAAAGCTCAACGCCTTCATAACTGTCGTAGAGGGATCTGCAAGGAACGAGGCGAGACTTGACGACGAGCTCATCAAGCAGGGCAAGTACCTTGGTCCACTGCACGGCATCCCGGTAAGTCTAAAAGATCTCATCTATGTCAAGGGGGTTAGAAGTACAAGCGGATCAAAGATACTGGCAGATTTCGTTCCGGATTACGATTCGACGGTGGTAAAGAAACTGAGAAACGCCGGTGCCGTCATCATTGGCACCAACAACACGCACGAGTTTGCATGCGGGATCACCAACGTCAATCCGCATTTCGGCTCGTCAAAAAACCCGTGGGATCCATCACGGATATCCGGCGGTTCAAGTGGCGGCTCGGCAGTAGCCGTCAGCGCCGGGATGTCTGCTGCATCTGTAGGAACCGACACGAGCGGGTCGATACGCGTTCCCTCGTCGCTTTGCGGAATCTTTGGACTCAAGCCAACCTATGGAAGGGTCAGCAAATACGGCGTCATGCCGCTGGCGCCGTCCATAGATCACATAGGTCCGCTGGCAAAAAGTGCGTGGGACATTGCAGCAGTCATGCAGGTGATTGCCGGCCGCGATGAATTGGATCCTTCTACCGCGGATGTTCCGGTTCCGGATTACCTGAATGAAATTCAGCAGGAAGGCAGCGAAAAGAAGTTCAAAGTTGGGATACCAAAGCAATTCTTCTTTGATGTCATAGATCAAAAAGTCATGGACGTATTCGGAAGTTTTGTTGACAAACTCCGCGATTGCGGCATTTCCACATCCCACGTGGATTTAGACGGAACTGACAAGATATACGATACGTGGAGGGCAATACGCCTAGGTGAATCGGCTGCGACGCACAGCCAATGGATGGCTACAAGGCGGCAGGATTACGGGCAAGACGTGATAAGCATGCTGGACAAAGGATCCGAGATTACAGCGGTGCATTACATCAACGCCCACAAGTGGAGGCAGCAGATCAAAGATGCATTGTTGCAGGCAATGTCAGGCTTTGACGCGCTGCTGGTTCCCACCACCATAATCACCGCGCCGCTGCTAGACCAGAAGGAGGTCGACATCAACGGAAAGACCTTTGAAGTTTACCCGACCCTGAGCAGACTGACAACGGTCTTTGATGTTACCGGTCTGCCGGCTCTCAACATTCCTTCAGGGTTTGTCGGGTCGCTGCCTGTTGGAGTGCAGCTGGTTGGCAGGCCATTTGACGAGGGGCGAATCATGGCCATAGCGCATGCCTACGAGCAGCAATACAACATATCGGAGCAGCTGGTTCCTCCTGTCACGTAAACGGGCCGGCGACAAGGCTTCAGGATACCGGCACGATACTACTTTTTGGTCGAATTAGCGATCACCGTCGATGCCAGGAAATACCTTGACCAGAAGGCGGCAAGGGGCTTGCAGATGTGCCGGGACGGGATTCAAGTTCATTCCAAAGGTAAAGGTTTCGCGCAAAGAACCGGATGCCATGTTTGCAATCATGGGCAGCGTCGACGGATTGCCGGTCTTGGTAGAGAAAGCGCTTCTACCGGAAATTCAGGATGGTTTTGAGCGCGGCAAACTGAGATTGAAAAAAGGGTTGTTTGGACTGAAGCTTGAATAAGACCAAAACATTTTAATTGCTTCTTTCAAGAGTTGCCTTACGTGCGCCCGGGTAGTATAGAGATACCTGGTTGCTTATGAAACCAGAATCGTACAGTCCGGTCCAGTATGGGGGACTGTCACTCCTCCGACCCGGGTTCGAATCCCGGCCCGGGCGCTTACACACTTTCTGGTTTTTATTCGAAATTAGCTAAGTTAGCTTCTAGCACGGAAATCACCATCTGTCATAATTGTGGTGTTACCACAGGTAGTAACAGAATTACCATTAGCAACGATCTTCAATTCTCTATCAATGAAACCACTTTTCACCAACAACTGCAGCTCTAAATCCGAAAAGGTAGCGATCTTCTAATTTCATGTCGAATCTTTCTTTCAAATTCTTTTGCCATGTTTTTCTTGTCTAGTATCCAATCCATCTATGCCCTTGTCAGGCATGGTTTTGACTGCCCTAGGCATGACATCAACAGCGGTCAGTCGAACCTCGGATGTTAAACTAACTCGTTTCACTTCATCCTTCTTTTTCAAGCTTTCTTATTTCTGAATCGCATCTTTTCCTAATTTCTTCAACTATGAATTCATACGACCATTTTCTAGGCAATCATGACTCCTCTTTTTGCAACAGGTAGTCTTCCTCTATTATTACTGGATTTTCGGTTCTCTTGCTCGCTGGCTCTCTTGAAGGGTAAACGTCCACTGTTATGACAAAGATAGTCTTGCTGTCAGCTTCTATGCGTGAGGGATGCTTCTGATCTTTAGTATTGATTCGTAGCTCTTTATCTGATACGTTGAAAACTACAAGATAGCCTACAGGCTTATTGTAATCTTTAGAATACGTCAACGCTTGCTTGAACCCTTTCTTCACATATGCCTTGTCATATCCACTATTTGGATCAAACAGCTTTACTTCGAGTATTAATGGATCAGATGATTCTAATCCTGCAACGACATCAGCCTTTCCAGACGGCGAAACTGGCTGTGAGAAAGGATAGTCTATTCCTTGGTCAAATAGATACTCGCGTAGACTCGCGTCTATAACTTCCTCTCCTTTTCTGCTCGCCTTGGCATTGTTGTATTTACTGTAAAGCTCGCTCCTTTGGAACCATTCAACTCTCGCCTTGAACTTTTCTAGAAGATATAGAGCAACGCTTTGCTCATCTATTCTACTATCCAGATATTCGTAGAAGGGAAGGAATAGCTGTTCGAGGAAAAATGTAGCCTTATCTGTAAGTTGAGACGAATAAGACCCTGTTGCCATTGCTATATTCAAGATTCTCTGAAAATCATTAGCCTTGATGACTTCTTCTAAAAAGACAAGACATAACTTTACCCGTTCGAGCTCAGAATCAGGCCACGTTAATCCTCTTGCTTGCTGCATCCTCCCAAACCATTCAGAATAGTCTGGTTTATTGATACTCAATTCCTGTAACAGAGCTCGAAGGATAGGTTTGCTATTAAGAAAATCAAAAAAGAATTTTAGTTCTTTAGGGAGAGCTTGATAGTGAACCTGAAATACGCGATCCTTCTTTACTTGAAGTTCGTATCGTAAAAGCTGGATAGTCCGCACTACATCCAAAATGTAAGTGTCTTATTAAACTGTTTTACAGATTCAAACAACTCCTCTACCGACCTTTCCACGCACTGACTTTTCCTTTTTGTTGATGCATCCTTGTCATTCAAACTTATTGTGCAATGGCAGCCCGAGCATATAACTGACTTTCCCAATTCCACGTCCCTAAGCATGATCCTATTAGAGAATGGACAATTAGGACATCTAAAAGAAATCCTTGCTCGTGAGAAGTCGAACATCAATAATGATTACCCGTTAAATCTTATTAGCTTTCCATAGATACAAGCAAATCTTCAATTTCTCTTTAACAGAAAGTCATTGTAGTCTTTTGCTAATTCGATTTAGAGCGATCGCGCTCATCTGGTGGAATACTTCGTTTGGTGTATCATCTTATGTCATGGTTTCGTTGAATAACAGTAATTCATCGACAATATTCTTCTGAAGAAATCAACTCATCTCTGCTCGATAACCAAAACTGATGCAGTTATTGTTGTAGAAGGAAATAGATTTTTCATTGATATATTATCTACGTTCTGCCCCATGTGAATATAAATTACATCCATTATCTAAGAACCGATCTGATAACTTAACAGGGTTTGTTATCATTTTCCCTTCATGATTCTCGTCGTACATTCCGAAGAGTTATCAGAACCTTTTCTTGGGTTTTTGCGTCATTGGACCCATCCTGTCCACCGCCAGCAAGAGCCCGTAGAGTATAGCCTCGGGCCTTGGAGGACATCCGGGTATGTACACATCGACGGGCACCACTTTGTCGATTCCTCCTGTTGTGGCATAGGTGTCTCCAAATATCCCCCCGCTGCAGGCGCACGCACCGACTGCAACCACTATCTTTGGATCCGGCGTTGCCTCGTACGTTCTTTTTAGGGCTACTTCCATGTTTCTGGATGCAGGGCCTGTGACAAGGAGCACGTCCGCGTGGCGCGGTGATGCGACAAAGTGAATGCCAAACCTTTCGATGTCGTATATGGGGTTGTTAAGTGCCGTGATCTCTACTTCACATCCATTGCACGAGCCGGCATCGACTTCCCGCACTGCCAGGGACCTGCCAAGCATCTTGTTTACCTTTTCCTTCAGTTCTCTTCCCATCGTCTCGTACGATTTTTTTTCAGTCGACGTACATAGATCGAGGGACTCTATCAGGTCTTGTCTTTTCTTTGCAGATGGCGTAAACGCGCTGTCGAGCCTCAACAGGTCAGGGGCAGCCTCCTGACACCTTCCGCAGAAGATGCACTTGCCCATATCCAACGATGCGCCCCCTGTCTCCCCGATTTTGATTGCCTTGGGAGCACAGACTTCCTCTGCTCTTTCGTATAGTGTTGTGGGCTCTGCCACGAGTGAAACGCTCCCACGGTAATTTGGCGGCGCGCCGATGTTGTCAAACGGATCTCGGATCGTTTCGATGTGGTTGCTCAAAATATCTTCCAACGGCTTGTCGGCTGGAGAACGGCTGCCCTTTGCCTGTTTACCTGCTCTTCCGGTCATTACAGATCATTTCCCGAATACGAAAGATCCAGGCTCTTGTTTACAAGTGGAAAGTCCGGCACGATGTCGTTGAGCACCGCCTG
>JBBISN010000016.1:0-31645 GCA_037441265.1 Nitrososphaera sp.
AAGCCGTCCTCCTCCCCCACATTCTTTCAATCCTATCATAGTTCGATTCAAACCCGATCAACTGAGACACGTCACATGTACTTATCATTTTTGGGGTCAGCCTCCGATCATGCTGTTTGTTTATAAATGCTGGCGCAATTCAAAACGGCCATGGTCGAGACCACAGATCTGCAGAAATTCCAGAACCGCACCGACAAGTCCATCAGGTGTCTTGCATTTTTCAAGGCACGGCCCGGAAAATCAAAGGAATTGGAAAGCATACTTTTAGACCTTGTAGGGCCGACGAGAAGCGAGCCGGGCAGCATCGCATACGTGCTTCACCGCTCAACAAAGGACCCAGACTCGCTTGTCTTTGACGAGGTCTGGACAGACATGGCTGCGCTGGAAGTGCACCTGAAAAAGCCGTACTTGCAGGCCCTTCCAGAAAAGATCAACGGTCTGTTGCAGGAGCCTGTCAGGATCGAGACGTACACCGAGATCAGAATTTGGAAATAGCGTCTTTAACTGGCAGAATAACCCTTACAGGATATTACCACAGTCAAGTTCTACCAGCCTTCGACATTCAGTCCCGGCACGCGCTCAAAGTGCTTCTTGTTCCTTGTCAGCAATCGCTGCTTGTTGGAAAGAGCAATGCTGGCTATCAAAAGGTCCAGCGGCGCTACCATGTTTGACTTCAAGCTTCCTGCCAGTTCCCCGTACAGTCTTGCAGCCTCGAAATCCAGGTCAAGTATGGAGAAAGGTTCAAAGAGTTTATCTGCTTCAATCAGGGCGCTTTCTTTGTCGTTTGAGCGATAGACGCCAAAATAAAACTCGGCCACATTGATGGCCGTGGTAGACAGGGTTTCTCCCCTCGACTCCAGATCCTCGACCTTTGCTATTGCCTTTTCCTTCTGGTCTTTGAGATCTATTAAAAAGTCGGTGTCGGCGCAGTAGGTCACTGCAATTCCCTCATCCTAAAGTTCTTGCGCATTTCCCGGCTGGCTTGCCTTATGCTCTCCGACAGATCGGGGTTTGGTTTTAGCTCTCTGACGGCTGCAAGGATTCTGGCAGGGTCGCCTTTGGAAAACTTGCGCAGTATCACGTCAGAGAAGGATTCACCCCCCTTCTTGGCAGCCTTTAGCACGTTGTATGCTTCGTCGGTGATCATTACGGTCTTGACCATGAATATCTATATACCGTCTGTATATATGAACTTTGTAGCTCCAGTTTTTTGCAGATGGTAAAGCAGATTTGAAACACCCCTGGTCTTTTGATAACCATCCACCTCTTGCAGACTTGCTGCGGCGTACGGCGACTCAAAGTGGTCGCTCTGGACTGCACACCCCCTGCACAATGCAGGATTTATGCCCCACCTATCTGGGAGATGGCATCCTCTATTGCCTTTACGTCGGCGGCGTTGGGCGTCTGCTCCAGGTACCTTATGAGGTCCTGCTTGGCGCCAGCATTGTTGCCTATTTGCAGCCTCGTCACCGCGCGGTTCTTGTATATGGGGCCAAATCGCACTGGGTTTATCTCTATGGCCTTGGTGTAGTAGGCCTCCGCCAGTGCGTGATCCTTTCGTTTCAGGAAATAGTTTCCAAGTCCCCGGTATGCAAGGTAGTACTGGGGGTTCAGCTTTATCGTCCGCTCGTAGCATGGCAAGGCCTGTTCCGAGCCCATCTCGTTGTGGACGCCGGCCAAAAGGCACCAGGCCTGCGGGTTGTCAGGGTCCACCTGCGTGGCCTGCGTGAGCATGTCTACCACCAGGTTGAGCCGGCCTTCATGCCGCGGCCTTTCAGACTCAAAGCAGAGCCGGTTTGACTTGCCAAATTTCAGATCCTCGTTTTTCATGACGCCTTTCATGTCCTGCGGGATCAAGACGATGGCAGTCATGTCGTCCTGTATCCAGTCGGATTCAAACTGGGATTCTGATACTGCCCCAAAGGTGTCTGGCTCCGGCACATAGGTCAGGATCCTGCGCTCCTCGCTGTTGTACCCGGAAACCACTGTAGCGTGCTGCACCACGTCCTGTATGCCGGGCATGATGACTATGGGCGGTATGCCCTGGTCGATGCGCTTTTTCAGGTCTTTAAGCGAGCTCTTGTATATGTAGCAGGCAAGGCCGCGTTTTTCTGCCAGCTCGATTCCGTCTATCATCACGGCCCCCCTTGCAGGGGCAGGCTCTGAGGCAAGCGGGGTCAGGTCCTCGCCCCAGTACTTGGCCACCACGTTTATCGCAAGTGGAAGCCGCGCGCTTTCCTCGCTCTTGCTGACAAGGGGAAGGTTGATGAGATGCTCCGACTGCGAATTTGACAACTGCCCTGAAAGGATGGGCCGGCGGAAAATAAATCCTTCTACAGCCTCACAAAACTTTCAATGAGTTCCAGGCCGTCCTGCCCGCTTTTTTCCGGGTGGAACTGCGTCCCGCAGATCTTTTTGGTCTTGTGGGCAAACATCTCGTACCGGCAATGCTCGGAGCTTGCCAGCACATCAAAACCATCAGGCAGCCTTGCGATGCAGAGCCGGTGGCTTTCATACATCGTTGCCGACTTTTTGTCGCCAGTAAGCAGGTTTGGGCCAGAGGGCAGGATCTTTGTGGGCCCCTGAACTGCCTGCGTCATCCGGCGAAGCGAGCCTCCAAGGGTCATGGCGATTATCTCCGCGCCGTAGCAGATCCCAAGCACTGGCAGGCCGTCTTCAAAGCAGTGTCTTATTATCCGTGCATTTGCGGCGTTTGTGGCAGAGTCGTTCTTTCGTCTTCCGGAAAGAATGACGCGGTCATAACCCCCAAGGTCTTGGGAGACTTCAGAATATTTTTTGCACACATAACTTGTACCAATCCGGTCAAGGCAGGCCAGTATATCCGGCGTGAAAGGTGAGAGGTTGTCCACCACCAGTACCGTCTGCAAGGTCAGCCAACCTCTACCGAGATGTAGTGGATCTCGACAATGCCGTCGACGGACAAAAGCACGCCAAAGTTGACGGTGCTGCCAGCCTGCCATTCAAACACCCTGCCACCCTGCGGGGCGAATTTGCTGATAAAGTCGTTTACCGACTGCGTTGCAGAACCAGAGTCATCCTCTGACTTGAAGGATACAGACGCCTCCTGGAATTCAAGGGGTGCAGATATCGCCGTGGGCTTGAGGACCTGTATGCCGGCGTCTGCAAACAGCTTTTCTAGCGCCGCGATCCTGCCCTGCGCGTCGGTGTCGGTGATGTTGGCTGGTGGCTGCGGCACCTGCTCTGAGGGTTCCTGGCCGGCAGACTTTAGTAAATAGTTTTCAAACGCTTTTACAGGATCATCGCCCAGTCCGACGTAAAAGTTCCCGGTCACCGACGCGCCCACTGCTGCAATGGTGCCTATCTGCGAGACCACGCCGCCGGCGTTGTTGGCCGTGTAGACCGGGATAAAGTAGACCTCTTCGTCTCCGATCCTGTACAGAATGTTCTCCCCCAGCTTGGGGTTGCCCTGCAAGAGCGTCTTGATGTTCTTGTACTCCTTGTCCTTTTCAAGGGCCTCCCGCGCGGCGGTGGGGCCAATAAGTTTCGTGGGTGACTCCTGCGGTACAGAGTAGAAGGTCATCTCGCCCAGACTGCCAAGGTCGTTTTGCACTATCATGTATCCGACCAGGTTCTTGCTCTGCGAGCCGCTCAGCTCAAGGGACTGGAAGCCCACGAACTCTGGCTTTTCAAAACCCTGCGGCTTGGTTACGATGTAGTACGGCGGCACGTCCCGGGACTGGTCCTGGGGTATGTCGTAGAACTTGGTCCCCTCTATGAACATCTTTGGATCCGTCACATGGTAGCGGTTGAATTTTGCTATCTTCCAGATGAACATCTCTTCAGGATACCGGATCTGCTTCTCAAGCCAGGCCGGGACATCGCGCGTGGCGCCAAGGTCCTTGTACTGCTCGTAGAAAACTTCCGAGAACTTGTCGTCCCCGGTCACGATGACCTGCACGTCGCCATTGTAGGTATCGATGAGCGCGTAGCCCACCAGCTTGAGCATGAACGGCGGCCCCCACGGCACGTGGGAGGTGTCAAGCCCCATGATAAGCGGCATCATCCAGTACGTGTTGGTGCCGTCCGTCACAGGGAAAGCGTCGACCTTCTGGAAGGTGGGAGTAACGCCTTCACCAAAGGCAAAGTCATAAGCAAAGAACGGGTACAAAAGTTCCATGCGGTCGTGTATGTCCTTGTACCTCATCACGTGTATCGGCGTGTCCGGGTATGACAGCATAAAGTTTGGCTCAAACACCCAGCTGAGGGGCGGCGAGACATCGACGCCGCCGGTTCCATTGTAAAAGAACCCGTCTATCTCGGTGCTGGAAGACCGTCCGACCGGGTATGCAGACCAGTCTTTTGAGAAGATGCCCTCGCTTCCGCTCTCGCCGTAGTATATGCGGCGCTGCGCGAAGAACTTGGCCTCGTCTACGACGTTGCCGGTATCAGCCTCAAGCATCTTCATGCCGGTGTTGGCATGGGTGTAGACAAGGTGCCCGTTGAACCACTCGTTGCCCCTGGCCGTGTCTGGCAGCTTTGGCGTCGTAGTCCCGGTCCAGACCATCGTCGAGTCAAACCGCAGTATGTCCGTGTCAGCAAAGACTATGTCGTTTCTCTGCCCCAGCTCCGGTTTTAGCTTCGACGTCGCGGCCTCCTGGTCCCACAGCCGGATGTTGGTCAGCGTATCGCGGTTTTCGTCCACTATGGACCTGACCTCCGACGGCGAGACGGACGGCGGCTTGACGTCATAGTTCACTATCTTGATATCGCCCAGCTCTGCCGCGTAGCGGTTGGCGGCTATCTCCTGCGAGATGTACGGGCCGCGCCACTCCACCTTCTTGGCCTCCGCGATTCCGGCGTTTATGAACACGATGGACGAAACGACGACTACCACCACCGCGACGGCGATGAACCGGGAGTAGATGTGTTTTTTTGCCGGGTAGATTATCACGCGTGCGCGGCGCTTGTCCAGAAATCCAAAGGCTATGAACGCCGCACCAAGCGCCAGCGCGCCGGCGATGATGTACCGCGTGTTATAGTCTATGGCCGAGCTGAAGAATACGGTAAAGCCGGCCCAAAAGATCACGGTGCCTATTATTATCTCGACGGTTGAAATGTACGACAGGAAGCGGGGCTTTCTGTCGCTGACGTCGTTGATGTATGCAGATACTATGGTGATGGCGCCAGAGACCCCCACGTAGACCAGGAGCCTGACGCCGATGGCTGCCAGAAGCGGAGGGATCACCATCGTCAGTGACGGCACAAGCGGCACGATGTTTTCTGTAGTGAAACTGCCGTCTGCAGGAACATCTGCAAACGGGATTGAAAATATCCGGCCTATCGAGCCCAGCCCGATGTCGTTTCCGTCGGCCATGTACTCCACGGCCATGCCAAAGAGGATGTTTCCAAAAAGCGGGGCCAGCAGCACCACCTTTGTTACCTGCCATAGCCCAAAGCTCAGCGGGCTCATGCGAAACTCCGTGTAGGACAGATTCTTTGGCGGACGCTCGCCGCGCCGTACCAGGTTTGTTATGACCTGGAAGTTGTACCACACAATGGAGTGGCGGTGGACAAAGTTGACCCGGACCAGAGCTATGGCCGCCAGGATGAGGCCGGAAAGTATAGAGTAGTAAACCGTCTTGGTGAACACCGAGCCGAACTCGGATATGTTGAGCAGCAGGTTCACCGCCTGGTTGCTGGCCAGAAGAAAGATGACTATGCCTACCGCTGCAAAGACCGCGATACGGACTGTCCGGCCGATGCCGGAGCGCGGTGCGCTGTCCTTGCCGCTACTGTAGGTATCCCACAATCAAACACTGTAGGAATAAAGGTCCTTTAATACGTTCAGGCCACCTGTGCCAGGCCCTTGCAGAGGAGGTAGACTGCGGCAAAGGCCGGCAGCTCGGCTGACTCCTTGGATATGTTGAAAAGTTCGCCTTTGAGCCTGAACCGGACGTGGGTTTTCATCCGGACCTGGATCCGGCTGTCGCCAAGCAGGCAGGCTTCGGTGAACGGGTCAAAGGAGTCGATGCTGTCGATTTCGCATCTTTTCTTTGCAAGCCCGCTCTTGCTGTTAAGGGTGCCCGGCATGCGAAAGATCCGGTGCACGTCCGTGGTGACCTGCGGGTCTATCCTGGCTCCAGCCTGACGGGCGATGGCGTCGACTTCTGACTTGAAGGCAGAAAACCCGCCCTTTTGCTGGACAAGGTGGGTAAGCCGTATGGTCGATGTGTTGTCTATCTTTAGATGGTCGGCAACCTTTTTTCGCCAGCCGTACGCCAGCCCGCTTTTGGGGAACTTGACGTAAGCCAGATCGCCTCCGGGGCTTTTGCGCACGCCGATGCTCTCGGCCATCAGCCCGATGCCAGACAGGTAGCCGACAAGGTCCGACCTTGCCTGCGAGTCCAGCAGTCGATAGGATTCATCGTCTATGTGGAAGTGAAATCCGTTGTTGCCGGAAAAATACAGGCGTATTGCCGAACTCTGTATGCCCAGATCCTCGGTCAGAAAGCCTATCAGTTTTTTTGCCTCTTTTTTTGAGCCATCGATGCACTTGGGGCAGGGTATCGATACCCACTCGGCCTTTTTGCCTGCGCAGGACGGGCATGTAAAGTCGGTGTTGTCGGAAGGCGAAGACGCATGCCCGCAGCCGCTGCATACAGGGTATGAGTGGGACGGTACGCATGGCAGGTCCAGGTCCTTTCCGTCGATGTCAAATATCAGGTCGGCCCCAAGCCACTGTTTTTCCTGCATCGGCAGCGCCGGGAACCGATAGTATGCATTGGAGCAGTAGACGTCTGAGGGGACCTCCCTTACTAGGGTGGCCAGGACCTCGCCGTGGCCTTTAAACGATAGGTGCCGGACCATCCCCGGGCCAAAAGGCATGTACCCAAATTCCCGCTGGTCTATCCTTTCCGGGATCTCGACCAGCTTTGACTGGCGAAAGTAGTATTCCCTGAACGCAGCCCTGACGACTTCGTGGTTCTTCTCAGTCATTGCCCTTTCCGCCTGCCAAACTGGACAGGATTGATGATGCCGGCACAATCCTCTGTTGCAAAGCACAGGTTCTCGTTTCTCAGCTTCTCGCAGGACGGCACTGAATACTTGACGCGGCTTCCCTTGGTTCCGGCCAGGTGCTCCACCTGGTACCGGGTTATCTTTTCATTAAAGTCTGGCGCGTTTTTGAACAGCTCGACTACCTCGTCGGTCTGCTTGCCTATGGCCAGCATGTATGTGGCAAGCATGACGCGTGCAGAATGCGGCAGGTTCTCGCCCCGGCCCATGACCTCAAGGGCGTGCTTGACGCACGGCGGGTACTCTGTGACTGCATAGGTGCGGTACTGCAGGCGCGGGGCCAGAGATGCCCTCAGGTAGTCGGCCTTCTCCCGGATTGCCTGCGGCACTGCCGGAAGGCTCATGGCCGCCACCCGGTCATGTATCAGGACTGCCAGCTCGTTTCTCACCAGCCGGACCACCTCGTCGGCGTCAAGGTACACAAAGCCGCGGCTGACCAGCCGGTTTATTATCTTCCACTCCTGCTCGTGGAAATGCGATGAACGCAGTAGGTAGTCGGTCACCTTCACCTTGAACAGCCGGCCGTCCTCGGCCACGTCGATTCTAAGTGAAAACAGGTCCTCAAATATCTTGGAGAAAAGCGCGCGGCGCTGCTGCTCCGTCTGCCTCTTCAGATCCTCGGTCAGGAATTTTTCGGCGCGCCTTGCCTCGGCCAGAGCGTATTTCTTCAATACAGGCTCCATGCTGATGGACTTGACCATGATGAGTGAGACGATAAAGATCAGGATCTCCTTTTCGTACCGGTCCAGGCTGTCGTTGATCTGGCCGTTTACGCCAGCAAGGATCCTCTCTGACGCCATGTCTATTATCTCCCGCATCTCTGGCTTGTCCAGCTCCTCCCAGCCAAAGCCGGACTGCCGGAGGTACTCTCTTGCCTCGTTGAGAAACGGGTACTTGGCCAGATCGCCGGTCCCCATCCTTATCGACATGACAGTCTTGCTTAACAGCACGGAGATAAAAATACCGTTGCAATAACTTTACTAACCGTCATCTTTCAAACAGTGGCATGAATGGCGGCTACAGGGTCGGCTTCCACGTCTCGATTGCCGGCGGCATTTCAAATTCGGTGGACAACGCCAAGAGCATGGGCTGCAGCGCCTTTCAGATCTTTAGCCGAAACCCCCGCGGATGGGCCGCCAAGCCGCTGGACGCCGGCGACGTGGCACTTTTCAGGCAAAAGCTGTCTGCCAGCGGCATAGACAGGGATTCCATAGCGGTGCACATGCCGTACCTGCCAAACCTTTCTGGGCCGCCCGACGAGAATTATGGAAAGTCCGTGGCAACTCTGACCGGCGAGATTGAAAGATCCGGCGAGCTTGGAATACCGTTTCTCGTGATCCACCTTGGAAGCCACAAGGAAAAGGGAGTCAAGGCTGGCATAGACCAGCTGGTCAACGCCATAAACATTGCCAGAGACAAAGCGAAAAAACGCGGCCAGACAGTCATGATCCTGCTTGAGAACAACGCTGGCCAGAAAAACAGCGTCGGCGGCAATTTCCAGGAGCTGCGAACCATCCTTGACAGGCTTGGCGCCAATGCAGGAGTCTGCCTGGATACCTGCCACGCCTTTGCGTCAGGCTACGACATCCGCACGGCCGAGGGCGTGGAAAAGACTCTGGCAGAGTTTGAGAAGATAGTTGGGCTCAAAGAACTTCGGCTGGTTCACCTAAACGACTCCAAAGGCGAACTGGACTGCAACCTTGACAGGCATGAGCATATTGGCCTTGGCAACATCGGCAGGGCGGGCCTGGCTGCATTCGTACGCCACAAAGCCATCAAAAAGCTGCCGATAATAATGGAGACGCCCATAGATGAAAAGAGGGACGATGCAGGCAACCGGAAGGCTTTTCTGGAATTGATCACTTGAGCCGGTGGGATTCTATTCCGGCGCGGTCCTTGTTGTAGGTAACGATCAGGTGGTCGCCAACGTTGTACGTGCAGTTCTGGATCTCGCGGGGATGGTCAGCTGTTTCTATGACGCAGACATCGCCCTGCTTTATGGTGACGTCGACTTCCTCGGTAACCGACTCTCTTATAAGCAGGCTGCGGAGCGGGAACCCCTGGACCATCTGTATAAGCATAAAGGCTCCAAAGAACGCCAGGCCGAAAAGCGTGGCAAGCTTCTTGCCTGACATCTTTTCAAATAAGGACGAGTCTGAGTCAAAGCTCACAGCATTGTTGCGTGGTCATTTCTAAAAAACTTATTCATTTGCAGTCAGACTAGAACCGCCGCATCTTGGTCAGATATCGCTTTGGAATCCAAGGCACATACATACGGGCACCTCAAAAGGAATAAAAAGGGACCTGCCGACAGAGTCACAGGATGCAAATAGTAGCTATCGGAAGCCGAGTCTTTGTTACCAGCTTCCAGCTGGCAGGAGTCAAGGGCGTAAAAGTTGATACTCCGACAGAGGCCATGACCGAGATAAACAGGATGGGCGAACGCGACATTGGCCTTGTTCTGCTAAGCGACGATATCGGCAAGGAGATCAGAAGCCAGCTGACGAGTTTGCGCGCCAAGCGTCCGATACCGCTCATATTCGAGCTTCCATCTCCGGGAAGCAAGAAAGAGAAGGTCGACTACCGCGCGATGCTAAAGCAGATCCTTGGTGTCTAAAGCCAGTCTTTTGGGCCGCCAAAAATCTTTGCAACCGTCAGGACCTTGGCCCATTCTTCAAGGGATTCTGCAACCGCCCGGGCATGATGTATGCTTTTTCCAGCGGCCACCACGCCGTGGTTCTTGATTATGACTGCCGTCGCGCCCCTGCCAAATTCAGAGGAAACTGCCTCTGCCAGATCCATTGAGCCGGACGGCTTGTTTTCGATGACCGACGGCTGGCCAACAACTATCTTGGCCTCTTCGATCACGTGCCGAAATTCTGCTGAGATGGCAATTCCCACGGAATAGGGGTTGTGGGTGTGCACCACGGCGTTGACATCCGGCCGGACGTTGTAGATCATTTTATGCATGTAAAGCTCGATGCTTGGCTTTCTTTTTCCAATAGCCCTGCCAGTCTCAAGGTCCACCTTCACCAAGTCTGCCGGCTTTATCAGGTATCGCGGGATCTCTGACGGCGTAAGCCACATCCACTTTTTGCCAAACCTGACGCTGTGGTTGCCAGATACTGCAGTGGTCAGGCCCATCGCGTACAGGCTCTTGACGCAGTCGACCAGCTGGCTTTTGATCTCCAACCTGCTTTTCAAGCCCGCGCTGGTATATAAGAACCGTTTTGGCAGGGATTTTCAGGCATGGAATAATCGCCGGCTACACATAATAGCATGAATGGCGAAAGTATGACAGTTGAAACTAGCCCGAGTTGGCATAGTCGCGGCCGTGATCGTCGCCGTGGCTTTGGCCGCGGCATACATTGGAGCGCAGCCCCAGCCCGCAACAAACAGGGTTAATTCTGTGCCAGAAAATAACGGCGCCTTTGCAGTCATTGCAGACTCTGATCCACCGAGGCTGCGCGACCAGTCATTGAGGGTGGAGAAGGTTATCGAGGGCCTTTCATCGCCGACCAGCATGGCGTTTGTTGGCGATAACGACATCCTCGTGCTGCAAAAAAACGACGGCAAGGTCAGGATGATCAAAGACGGCCGACTGCTGGATGCGCCGCTGCTGGATCTGGACGTGGAAAGCGCAAGCGAGCGGGGCCTGCTTGGCATCGCAGTCAAGGGCAGCTCGGTGTTTCTGTACCTTACTGAAGACGACGGCGGTGTGAAAAACCGCGTCTACAGGTACGATTTTGACGGCAGGGGCCTTACCAACCCGGTGATGATACTGGAGCTTCAGGGAACTCCTGGGCCAAACCACGACGGTGGCAAGATGACCATCGGGCCAGACGGTTTTCTGTACATTGTAACCGGCGACCTGAACAGAAACGGGCAGGTGCAGAACTTTAAGAATGGGCCGCCGGCGGACTATACCTCTGCCGTCCTCAAAGTCGACGGTAATGGCAGGCCGGCTGCAAACGTGCTTTCCGGCGACAACCTTGCTGCTTACTTTGCGTACGGAGTCAGGAACAGCTTTGGCCTTGATTTTGACCCCAAGACAGGCGTGCTGTGGGATACGGAAAACGGCCCCGCAGACTATGACGAGATAAACATAGTCAGGCCGGGCTTTAACAGCGGCTGGGAGCGCGTGATGGGCCCCATATCAAGGACGGACGCAAGCGAGGATGACTTGGTCAGGTTTGAAGGCTCTCACTATGCAGATCCTCTCTTTAGCTGGCGGCAGGCAATAGGCGTGACAGACATCGAGTTTTTGAATTCCACTACACTTGGCAATTATTCCTACAGCCTGTTTGTCGGCGACATCAACAACGGCAACCTGTACAATTTTGCGCTAAACAAGGAAAGAACAGACCTGGAGCTGGGCCAGTTGACCGACAGGGTGGCCGACAATCAGGGCGAGCTTGAACCCTTTATCCTTGGCAGGGGCTTTGGCGGCATAACAGACATCGAGACCGGTCCGGATGGCCTGTTGTACATCCTGACGTATGACGGAAGCATCTACCGGCTGGCTCAATAAATTATTATGGCAGATTCCGCAACCCAAGGGCAATTGCTAAACCGCCTACGGGACTCGCTGGCGCCCACCATGGCAAAGCTGGGCTCTGGCTTTGCATCGACCGGCCTTTCAGCCAATTTCTGGACGGCAGTGGGCCTTGCAGTCTCGTTTGCAGCAGCCGCGGCGTACGGGTCCACGTACTTTGGCCTTGGCTGGTACTGGGCCGCAGTCATCGGCGGCGTGCTGTTGCTGGTCTCCGGCTTTTTTGACATGGTGGACGGCGCGGTTGCCCGCGTCACCAAACAGGCTTCAAAAAAGGGCGCGTTTTTGGACTCGTCGTTTGACAAGATTGCAGAGGTCGTGATCTTTGTAGGCATTGCCTTTGGGAGCCTGGCCAATCCCGTCTGGACCATGGTAGCCCTTGGAATGTCGCTTCTGGTCAGTTACACAAGGGCGCGCGCAGAATCGCTGCAGGTAGAACTCAAAGGCGTCGGCATCGGCGAAAGGGCGGAGCGTATGATCATCTTGGCCATAATCGGCATGCTGCCTTTCCCGGACGCGATGAACTGGGCCGTGATAATCGTATCAATAGTTGCGGGAATAACCCTGATTCAGCGTATAGCGGCTGCTGCTAAAAAGTTGTAGGGGGGTCAGAGCTTGGTCGCCGTTCGGCGTTCAACCTCTGATCTGACCTTGACTATTCCCCGGTGGACTGCGCATGACACGCAGTAAAACTTGACGTCGGTGGACATGGGAATGTAAGCTCCCTGAGCCTTCAGTTCCTTTGCCAGGGATGGTTCTACAAATGTAATCCTGCCTGTCACCTTCTTGGCCTTGTCTCGTGGTACCAAGGCGCCGCACTGGCTGCAGTGGACCGTGCCTGAACTGCCCTTGCCGCCCTTTGATCGACCTCGGCTTGCTCTCTTCTTCGGCATGACAGGCAATGCCAGTGCCCATAGTTTAAATCTTGTGGCTCTCTGCAGCCCGCCGGAGCAGATTGCCCTATCTACTGAAATTGGCGTGGCAGGTGACAGGTTGCTGCGCAGTGCTAGCAGGCGTGATCGCTTGACTGCAGCAGCCTTTTAAAGTAGATACTTGTATGGAAGGCGAACTACAATGAGATTCATCGTTCGTGCAATGATACCAACTGAAGCAGGAAACAAAATGGTTCAGGATCCAAACTTTCTGACCAACATAGAGAACTACATCAAGGACAACAAGGCAGAAGCAGCGTACTTTGCAGAATTGAATGGAGAAAGGACAATGGTATTCGTAGTCGACATACCCTCTGTAGACATGATACCTGTTCTGGCAGAACCCTTGTTCATGCTGGGTGCGAAAGTGGAGTTCCACCCTGCAATGACATTGGATGATCTTAAGAAAGGAATATCGAGGTTTCAGTAAAGTCACTGATCATCTCTAAATTCATTTTTTTATCCAGCTCTACAGGCACAGTTTTTGTACTCTGTTCCCGGCAATCAAAGCTAGAATCAGAATTACTACATCCCCAGCTTTGAGTAATGATTAAAAGCAAATAGTCAAAGCTTGCTAAACGATTGTCCAACTATAGCTGGAGAGACAAGTTCAAGTCCAGAATATTCATTCCGGATGAAGGAAAGAATTCGCTTGAAAAGGTCTTCTTAGAGCAACATGAGCATTGTGATGTATATTGGTACAAATGGCCTCATGATGGTGTTATTTTCTATCTTATCGAAGATTATGAACCGGTGGTAGTTATTTATCGAGGCAAAGAGGTATACTGTGTTCTTACAAGACCACATTGGAAGTACAAGCCATATTCTGTTGAATATGATGGCCTAGCTGTACCACCCGAAATCCTTTTCATGAGTTCATCTCATGATGCATTTGCCAAGACGGCCGAAACCTCGGATAGATTTGAAGAAGACAAGAAGTGGCACATGAGCCGTGAATACCATCCAGACGTCATAAAATCATCACAAATTCCTGTTCAATATCGGACTGGATTAGGACATTTGTCAAATTACAGAATATCGGTCAAAGATCCTGTTGTCAGAGCAAAGGAGATATACGATGAATATTGTATGTGATATACTCTATTATATAATATAATATATATTTTTATATCTGGATGACGGTTGTACCATACGAGTATCAAAGAAGATGAAACAAAGATGAAAGAGAATAAGCACACGCTATGCCTAACTTACGGCCCCAGGGAGGACGAGGTTCTTAGAGAAATCGATGTGCTAGCGGAGGAAAAGATTCTTCCAGACAATAGAAACGAGATTCTTCGTAGGGGCGTGCATGCGGTTAGACATTTGGCAGAAGTTGACGAGAAACCATTATTGAATTTGCTATTCCAGAACTTGAATTATGCTATGAAAAACAACGACATTCAACTTCTCCATATCTCAGAATCATTATCCGTGGTAATTCTGGCAACATTGATATCAAAATACGGTGTGCTACGGTCGGAAACGTTTGAGACCATTCCCATGAATATTAAAGAAATCAAACACTGCCAGGAAGGTAAGAAAGAACGGGAGAAATTTGATACACGCGTAATAGACAGCATCGGACAAGTAGCAACAAGCTTGGATACAATTTTCATAAAACGCCCACTATCTGCCAAGCCTTCCGAATAAACAATACTTTTTGCGCGCTTATTTTTATCTGGTTTGCTTCACATCTAAAGCTTGATGCGGCTTGGCGTAGTTGCGGTATATCTTCATGCACTCATCACAACTTACGCAGACTTTGGATTCATGGTATCTGTCTGAAATGATTGCAGATGGTAACGCCGGTAAGATCTCGACTCTTTGACTTTTTAATCACTGTTCAGTTTTTCTAAATTGAAAGCTGTCGCACTGGTTGCATGCTCCGCTAAAGAATGGTTCTTTTTCGTGCATCTTGCCGCAGTTGTAAATGCAGCCACATTGTCTGCACTGATGCAAGTGAAACCGCACTGGTTCTGGCATCAGGAGCGCCATCCGCTCTTTTTTCACCGGTCCAGCATATCGTCATGGCAGTATTTCAGCAAAGTGTATTGTGTGCAACTCTCTGTAATGCAGTGCCATCAAAATCTAGCTAGCTATTTGCCGGACAACCTGTTCTTGCTTTGGCTTGTATTCAACGTAAAGGGCCGTCTCGGTTACCTCTATCCTGCCTATGTCACAGAATTCCTGTAACAGCATCGTGTATGTACTTCCAAGAAACTCGGAGAACTTGTTTCCCATCTGGAAGCTGATTATCAGGATGGGGTTGTCGTTCTCCGGGTTCTTGCTTACTTCCATGTCAAAACCATTTGCCTTTGCAAAGGACTTCATCAACTGTAGATAGGCAGCCAGCGAGGGTTTTCCATGCTCGATTATGGCGCCCTCTCTGTATCGGTTGGCGTTAGCAATGGATGCCTGCTTTATCTTCTCAGCATTCATCTTGTTTATCGCAGTTTTCACGGTTTCCTTAGGCATGAGCATGTGGCCCATCCTCTTGGAAAGGACGTAGGTATGCAGGTACTCCTTGAGCATCTCGTTTATGATGCTTGATAGAGAAACATCTTCGCCAGAATGGTCGTGGTACGATATCTTTGTTAGTGCATGGTAGATGCTTTTTTCAAGCATAACCTCTTTGATAGGTACGTATTCGTACGACATTGCGGCTCCACACTATAATTGCGCCCAGAAGAAAATAAGATTTTCTTTTGTTGTTTTCGGGTTATAACAGTACGGCCCATAACCGACAACCGTTTCTGTCAACTTGTAGTCAGGATTCTCCTTCACAAAACAAGTGGCTGGCCAGGCTCACAATTTTGTATATTTGGCAGTTTTCTGCGACGCAGATCCAACCGAAGTTAAGTCAAACTTTTATCCTAGCTGACGTTAACCCACCTATGAGCTACGAACAGACCCTCAAAGAAATAGAACAGACCTTTGGTTTTGTGCCAGACTTTTTCAAGAACACGCCGCAGGACGTGATGACGCAGATGTGGCCCATATTCAAGAAATACCAGCTGGGGCAGTCCATAATCCCGCCCAAATACAGGGAGATGATGATGCTGGCAGCTTCCGCGGCTGTCAAGTGTCCGTACTGCGAAGTCTACCACAGAGAAGTCAGCAAGATGCTTGGTGCCACAGAAGAAGAGTTGGCCGAGCTGGCAGTGCTGGTGGCATCGACCGGCTTTTGGAGTAACGTGCTGCATACCATGCATTACGACAAGGCCAAGTTTGAAGATGAGCTGAAGAGGGCCGGCGAGTACATGGCCAAGAAAGGGTAGACGATTTACCATATTTGCTGGCATATCCAGCACACTTTTTTTAATTTCAAAACGTTGTATAGTGTGGGCCACAATCCCCGTCAACATCATGGCGGACACCAGAACAAAGTGTACGCCCGCCATGCATGTCGTGAATGTGGTTTTGATTTACAAGGCGGGATTGCAGGTCTAGTGCACTATCATGACCGGGCAGCCGGCGTGCTCTATCACTGCCCTTGAGACGCTCCCGATGGTCCTGAGCACAGACAGCCGGCCATGGCCCACGTTCCCAATGACAATCAGGTCAACCCCCTCATCTTTGGCAAATTCCACAATCTTTTCAGCCGGACTTCCAACTGCGACGGCAGTTCCGATGACAACGCCGGAGACCTGCTTTATCCGGTCCTGAAGCATTCTGGTGGCCGTGGCCTTCATGTCCTGGTACAGCTCCTTCCAGACCTCGGAAACGGTTTCATCCTCGCCGGTTCTATGTGAGCGGATGCGCGATTCGTACATCATTGGCGGAATGGGAATCTCTTGGACCACGTTCAGCAGGATTACCTCGATGTTGCCGGCGGCCTTTGCCAGCGAGATTGCATGCTCCAGCGCGCTTTCCGACGGAGCAGAGCCATCGTAGGGAACAAGTATCTTGCGGATCATCTCCAGCAGTTGAGGTAGCCAAGAATATAACGAAATTGAATGCATTGCACCGCGATGCAAGAGTCATGGCAAAAAATGATGACAGGAGGTCAACAATATTTGCCAGTAAAGCTTATAGCTGGATAAAGAAAACGTGCAGTAGAAAAGGGCGCGCGCTGCCCTTGGACTGCCATCCCAAAAAAAGTCGAAACGGCGGCGCGCCAACATGCCCTTTTAGTTTATTATACTCATCAGCCCAGAATATCCTGCATTGCGGATTGGCGTAGCGGCTCACATAGTCCTGGACACCATAATGGACCGCAATGGTAAGGTAACTGAGAGCATGGGCGGACCGCCGTGCTACTGCGGCATAACAGCCCGGCGGTTTGGATTCGACGTCGAGCTGCTCACCAAGGTGGGTGGAGACTTTCAAAACCATCACCAGAACATTCTTCGAGACAACGGCATCACGGTCAGGGACGGGCATTTTGACAGGGATGCCAAAACCACGCGATTCCTGCTGGAGGCAAACGGGCACGACAGGAGGCTTTTCCTGAAGGCAAAGTGTTCGCCGATAAAGGAGCAGGATGTGCAGAACGCCTCGGTGGACTGCTGGCTTGTCAACCCAGTCATCGACGAGGTGCCAGCCAGCGCACTTGCGGCCATCAAGAAAAACAGTGGCAAGAAGAACTTTGTGATGCTGGACCCGCAGGGCTATATGCGGTCTGCTGGCGAAGACGGCAGCATCTTGCTGGCAGACAGGCTGGACATAGACCTGTCAGGCATCGCTGCGATAAAGGTCGACCAGCAAGAGATGGCCGCGCTGACCGGCGGGCTGCAGGATCTGGAAGGCATGAAGTTTCTGCAGTCCAAGGGATTGCAGTTTGTGCTGGCAACGGAGCACAGACTTGTTCATCTTTTGCACAAAAACATGCATTACTGGGTCAAGCTGCGAGACGTCGACACGCCGGACTCTACTGGCGCCGGCGACATCCTTTCTGCAGCGTTTGCCTGCTCATACATCAAGGAAAAGGACCCGCTCTGGGCCATTTGCTTTGCCGCCGGCGCTCTTCGTGCTGCCCTTGAGACCAAACAGACTGGTCTTGCCAAGATACCGCCGTATCCAAAGATAGAATCGTCAGCGTCGTACTTTTACAACACAATCGGGTTTGAAGATCTGACCTAGCTTTAAATCAGGCCGTCAGAATAGCAATCCAGTCAATGAGGGTTGCCCTTTGGGGTGTGGACTCGCGTGACGGCGCGTTGCTGTCCAAGATAAGCAAGGTTCTAGATTTTGCCGGCATCAGCGCCGAGGTGATGCATGACTACAGGACAGCATCCGAGGTGGACCTGGTCCTTGTGGCCGGAGGCGACCGCGGGATTCTGGAATACTTTCACAAGGTTCCGGCGGCATCAGCTCCGGTCCTTGGCGTTTATGAGACCGATGCTACCGGCTTTCTTGCCCAGCTGGACCTTGGCGACCTGGAGCATGCGACGGCCCGGCTCAAGAGAAAAGAGTACGAAGTCGACGAGGTCTTTCGGCTTGCAGTCAAGGTCGACGGCAAGGACGTCGATCCGGCGTTAAACGACGTCGCCGTCTTTCCAAGCAAGTCTGCAACCCTCATGGAGCACGTGCTGAGAATAGATGGCAAGGACATCTGGCACGATAACAGCGACGGCGTCATCATATCCACGCCGACGGGTTCGACGGCATACACCATGTCGGCTGGCGGCCCCATGGTGCTGCAAAAGTCGCAGGTCTTTTTGGTGGTCTCGGTAAACTCACTTGACAACACCCGCCGCCCCCTGGTGGTCCCAAACGAGTCCAGAATAGAGGTGGTGGACATCACAAGCCGGTACCACTGCGAAGTAGTCCTGGATGGAGGCCGGCGGATCCGCATAAACAACACGCTGGAATGCTCAAGGCATGAGTATCCGGCACTGCTTGTCAGGATGCTTGGCGACTCGTCTGCCGCGTCGCTGATGGCCAAGAAAGTCAGGCTGGCAGAGGACATGCTCAAGATGCCGCCTTCAGCCAAGCTGATCCTAAAAACGCTGGAATACGAAGGCGCGCTGAGCCAGAAAGAGCTGTCCTCCAGGACCATGCTTCCAGAGCGGACGGTCCGGTTATCGCTGTCTCATCTTATAAGCGGCGGTTACGTCAAGCGCAAGACGTCGCTTCGTGACGCCCGGCAGAGGATCTACGAGCTCAAGATCTAGCTGCTGCCCGGACAAAAGCGTCAAAGGCCTGCTCCGGCTTTCCGGGCCGGCTGCTGAACTCGGCGTGGCACTGCGTTGCAAAGTAGAACCGGTGGTTGGGCAGCTCCAGCATCTCCATGCGCCTTCCAGAGTCAGAGTGGGCAGACAGCACCAGGCCGGCCTTGCTCATTGCGTCGGTGTAGTTTCGGTTGAACTCGTATCTGTGACGGTGGCGCCTCCTCACAGAAGAGCCGTACAGTTTGTAGGCAAGGGTGCCTGGCAGCACGGTTATGTCGTGGCCACCAAGGCGCATCGTTCCGCCCATGTCATGGACGTTGCGCTGCTCCGGCATAAAGTCGACCACAGGGTCCTTGACGTCTGGATCCAGCTCTGTCGAGTTTGCAGCAAGGCCGCAGACGTGTCTTGCAAAGGCCACTATGGCCAGCTGGAACCCAAAGCAGATGCCCAGGTAGGGGATGTTGTTTTCCCGCGCAAAGTTGGCGGTGCTGATTATCCCCTCGCTTCCGCGCTTGCCAAAGCCGCCGGGCACCAGTATGCCGTCATAGTCTTTCAGGCCTGCAAGCCGGCCAGGCTCGCCGTTCTCAAACCGTTCTGAGTCGATCCAGTCGACTTCGACTTTCTTGCCGATGCTGGCTCCGGCATGGGAAAGCGCGTGGTAGACGCTCACATAGCTGTCTGGAAGTGTCACGTACTTGCCCACAACGGCGATCCGGACCTTGCCGTTGTACTTGGAAAACGAGTCGGCTATCTTTTTCCAGCCGCCCCACACTGGCCGGCTTCTTTTCAGCGACATCCGCTGGGCTATGGCCTTGAGCATGTCCTGGCTTTCAAGGACCTCCGGCACCTTGTATATGGAGGGAGCGTCGTGGCACGATATGACGCATTGCTGGTCGACGCTGGCAAAAAGCGAGATCTTGCGACGGGCATCAGGGCTCAGCGGCATCTTGCACCTGACGGCCAGAATGTCAGGCTGGATCCCTATCCTTCGCAGCTCCTGCACGCTGTGCTGCGTCGGCTTGGTCTTTTGCTCGCCTACCACGTCGAGCACCGGCGCCAGCGTGACGTGTATGAAAAGCGTGTTTGACCTGCCGTCTTCCATCTGCATCTGCCGCAGCGCTTCAAGAAAGGGCAGGCTTTCAATGTCGCCCACCGTCCCGCCGCACTCTACTACCATGATGTCCAGCTTCTCGGACTGTGCAGTGTGACGCAGGTTCTGCTTTATGGCGTCGGTGACATGCGGGATTATCTGGACGCACTGGCCCAGGTACTTGCCCTCCCGCTCTTTTTTGATGACGTCAAGAAATATGCGTCCGGTGGTGATGTTGTGGTCCTTGGTCATGGACGCGTCGATAAAGCGCTCATAGTTTCCGATGTCCATGTCGCACTCGCCGCCGTCGTCGGTGACAAAGACTTCACCGTGGGCAACAGGGTTCATGGTGCCGGCGTCATAGTTCACATAGGGGTCTATCTTGACGCAGGAGACCTTGTAGCCGGCCAGCTGCAAAAGTTTGGCAGTGGAAGAAGTTACAACGCCCTTTCCAAGGCCGGACATGACTCCGCCTGTAACAAATATGAACTTGGACTGCACATTTGGGTTTTGGGGTGGGCCTTTTTATTCCTTACCGGCTGCCAGCGCTATGTTAATATGAACATCATGATGGATCAGAATCATTCTAAAATAAATGAAAGTTCGCGGAAAATCTGCCATAGAGGAAATGCATTCTGGCCTTGCCATGGAAGACGAGCCCCGGCTTGATTCCAGGATTTCAGCAATCTATCAGGTGGACGCCGAGGAGGCTGCAGAGATCCACGCCAACTACCACGCAGAGCGCATAACTGAGGTCCTGCGCAAGCGGGCAGCGCAAAACGGCATGCAGGGGCAGAGGCTGGAGGAGATCACGGCAGGCATGGACGTGCACGGCATCGCCCTCCAGGTTGCAGCCGGCAAGGTATCAGAGGCCGCCGCTGTCGACATATTGTTCCGCAATGTCTACATCTCGGAAAGCAACGGGCAGGACAACGACCGGTACGTCAATTTCTACGGCTGACCGATGTAGCCGGTCTGCCTAAAGAAGGCCAGCAGCGCCGAAACGTACTCGTTTTCTGCATTCAAACCATACATCACGCTGGCGTATTTTGTCTGCCGCACCCAGTCAATTCTGACAAGGTCTTCAAGGTTGTTCTTGATGTCCTCGCGCTTTAGGCCGGTCTTTTTGTGCAGCAGGTAGATGGTGGCCATCTTGCCCTCGTCTGCCAGCGCCTTGAGTATCTTGATCTTGCCTATGGAGCCAAGGCCCGTCTCGATGGCATCCCTGGCGCTCAGCCCTGCTTCACCCTGTTCATGAGTATGGGCTCAAGTTCCGACAGTGCCGCGCCGTGAAGGCCGATCTCTTTAAACGACCGGACTTCAATCAGCTTGCGGGCCTTCAGCTCATCGAGATGATCTTCAACTTCCATCTTTTTGATTCCAAGCTGCTCTGCCAGCTCGGCCGCGTGCAACCGGATGTCTTTAAGTTCGACGTACTGCTTTTTGCGGCTTTTAAGGGCGCGCACCACAGCCACAAGGCTGACAAGCTGGTTTTTTGACAACTGTTCTATCTCTTCGGTGGTTATCGACGGGCTTGTCTGGCCGTGCACCTTGCGCACCTGGTCCAGCGTCACGTGCTCTGTGCCCTGCGATTCTGCAAGGTTGCCGGCATACAAAAGCAGGTCCAGCGCGTACCGCACGTCGCCGTTTACCTGCGGCGAGATGGTGATTCTGGCCACCTGGTCTATAACGTCACTTCCAATGGCCCGGCTGTTAAACGCTTGCTTGCAGCGGCTTGACAGGATGTCGCTTACCTGTTCCAGAGAGTACGGGTTAAACTCCATGGGCACCCGGCCAAGGGTGCTCAGCTCGGCAGGGTCCAGTCGGCTGTAAAAATCGGTGCTCCTAGAGATGAATATGACTCCCTTTATGTTGCAGGGTTTGTCTGGCTCAAACTCGTTTAACCGGGTAAGATCATAGATTATGCTGCTGTCCTTGCTTGTCTTTATCAGGTAGTCTATCTCATCCATGATTATCAGCGCGTACTGCTTGTTGTCCCGCAGGTAGCGCAGGAGGTAGCGGAGCATCTCTTCTGCGCTTAGGCCCTGCGACGGCAGGTCGGGAGCAAGCCTTTCAAGCAGGAACCGGTAGATGGCAAACTTGTTTCCGCCCTGCAGCTTCAGGTTGATGTAGGCGCTCCTAAGCGTCAGGTGGTTCTGGGCAAACCGCTCTTCAAGGGCCTTTGCCGACTTTATCACGGTCGTGCTCTTGCCGATGCCGGCGTTGCCCACAACCTGTAGTATGGTTAGCGGGAACCTGTCCGGGTCTGTGGCAGCCTCTGAAAAGACGTGCAAAATCTGCTGGATCTGCTGCTGGCGGTGCGGCAGCTCCTCCGGCACGTACCGCGGCGATAGCTTGGTCCTGTCGCGGAATATGCCGGGCATTATGCGAGTTGACGCTGTTCGTCCTTATATACGTGAATACTTGTTCAGGCTTTACCGGTTGGTGAAACTATCATTGACTCTGGCCGACTGTTTCAGAATTTTGCTAACAGGTCATTATTGATGCAATTAGACGCTAAGCCGGTGGGCCGCCGAAAGCAGGTCAAAGTCACCGGATAGGCAGGATAATGTTCAAGATATCGACAGCTGAAACGCCAGGATACCATCTATTATGAACTTGATGCTGGCAAGAATGACGGCCACCAGGACCATCTTTTTGAATTTCGCCTGGTCTATTCTGCCTACGATCTTGCGACCGACAAACGAGCCGGCAAGAGCCATTCCAAACAAGATTGGAATAAAGTAGTAGTACTGTTCGGCCAGAAAACCACCTGCTAGGTAAGAGGGTATTCTGGTCGCATCGGTGCCAAGGGCGATCACCGCCGCGGTGGCGATGTATTTTTCTTTGTCCATCTTTAGCCCCGTGAGAAATGTTGCCCTCAAAGCGCCGCCGGTCCCTATCAAGCCAACGATAAAGCCGGAAATCCCGCCGCCCAGAACCAGCGATCTTGTATTTGAAGGGAATGAAAGTTTAGGCTTGACGAGGAACGTGACAGAAAGGGAGATCAGGAATATGCCCAGAAGCAGCTTGAGAAGTGTCTGCGACAGGTCGCCGACAAGTGTAGCGCCAAGCAGACTGAGAAGAAAACTCGGCAAGCCAAAAACCAGCAAAACCCTCCGGTCAAGGCCGTGCCTGAAAAATGTAATCCGGCCAATGTTTCCAAAGAGATGAAATATGGCCACCAGAACCAGCGCGGTCTTGAAGTCCACAAAGTAGGATGCCAGCGGCAGGTAGATGGTCGATGAGCCAAATCCTGCCATGGTGCCGACTACCTCGGAGAAGAACCCAATTACAAGCAAGATAATGTCCGATGGTTCCATGCTTGCTGCCCCTAATCGTTTTCCAGAACCTCAGACACAAGCTCGCTGATCTTGGGCTTGATACGGCTCAAAGCCAGTCGGCCCTTTGGCGTGGCCCTGTAGTATATTCTCATCCTGCCGTTTTCCTTCCTTTTTTCGCTTAGAAGGTAGCCATCTTGCTGCATTCTGTGAAGTGTCGGGTAAAGGGTGCCCGGCCCGATGCGGTAACCATGCTTCTTTAGCTCCTTCATCATGTCGACGCCGCAAAAGCCCCCTTTGTCTGCATGATAAAGCATGTGAATTTTTATGAACCCTAGCACAAATTCTCTGGATATATCCATTAATATCATTTTACGATATCGTAATCCGATATTATAAGGTTATGAGCAGATACTCTTGCCATCAAATCATCAATGCTAAAACCAGAATGTTTAAATTTTGTTGAGCGTATCTAGTGAAGATGTACTCTCACTCTATCTGCATTGTTCACGACAACTATTCGGGGCTTTACGGAAAGGTAAGCTCGTACCTATCAGAGGGTTACGCCGTCGTCTATGCAGTAGAGACAGCCGTTACAGATACGATTAAGAGAATGAACGATGCAGGGATCAGGACGGAGAAGTGCATCGAAGACAACACCTTGACGGTTCTGGATAGAAACTTCATTTATTCGCAGGACAGGACCAAGTTTGAAGGTAGGCTGGTGCTAGAAACATGGAAAGCGATCATCTCAGAAACAAGTCAGAAAGGAAAGTTTAAGGGTATTGCGGTGATGGGCATGCCCGAACCCTTCTTTGAAACAATAAACCATCAAAAACTTGTGGAATACGAAGAACTGGTTTCCAGGGAATTTGACGGTAGTTTTGAGGCTGTCTGCTGCTACATGCAGAGATCGGTTGCTGACTTGCCTCTAAAATATCTCATTTCTCTTTTGAATTCCCATCAATACATTGTCACAGGCACAGAAGACCATAGCGAATGGCATCCTGCCAAGGTACTGGAGATAATATCCAGAGGCCTAGAAAAAACAGTTGGAAAAAAGACTTCGAATCTGGATTTCGAGGCAATGAGGAGCATGTACAAAATAGATGAAAGAACAGTAATTTCCCAGCCTGCAGTCTTTGAGAACGCCCTCCGAAAGATGTTTGCCGACTCGGCCGAGACGATACTCCATGCAATTAAAAACGAGATAATGAGAGACATCTTGTTTGAAAGTCATCCAAACAACATCAAGCAGGTGCGTCTGAATTTCCTGCTGTGTCCGTCCTGCCACTGGTCGGCCACAACCATAGTCAACTGGAAACCGGAATTCTGTCCGGTCTGTCACCATGGCTCTATAAGTTCAATCCCGGTGAATTACTGCGAATAAGATCTAACGCGTTGAAGAGTCTTTCAGTCGCCATTCCTCACTCGTTTCTCATCGTACTGCAATGCTGTTAGGCGGGGTCCTTCATGGCAGAGTACCCACAAAACCCGAAAAGAATGTCTAAAAGTACGAGTTCAATTCAACCTGATTATTCACCAAAATGCAATTAATGCTTCCTATTTTCTTGATTTGCGTCTAAGGGTAAGAAAAGCAATTCCAGCTGCTATTGCCGCTCCCACACCCACGAATATACTGACAGAGTTATCGGGATTCACCGAGTTTCCAGTCGGAGTGTATCCAGAACCCAGAGCGCTCAGGTCGGCATATGCCTCTTTGACAAGAGTCGTCCTGCTGCAGAGACTCACGCTGGTCGGGTCCTTGCCAAGGCCGTATACCAGGTACTCCTTCCCCTCTTCAAAATTATATCCGCATGAGGCTCCAGAATCGGCCGTGACAACGGTAATGTTTTCTGTAGAAACGCCTTTCCATGCCCTATCAACTTTAAACTCCACAGCACTTCCGGTTTGTTCTGTTCTTACATGAAGCACCTCGCCCATAAAGACGGCATCGCTTCGCTTTAGATCTTCGCTTACCGGATTTGGTTCGCTACAGCTGCATGCAAAAGCAGGATGGCTGTTAAACATCAAAACAGAATCAATGACGCAAACGCCGACTGCAAACACCGCCAGCGAGTATTTCATCTTGACTGGCCTTTGCCATAGTCCCCGTCGGCCACTCCATTGTCCGCCAGCAGCAACAGAACCTTTCTGCCATTTTCCGTAATAGAATAGTATCTCGTGGTTCCCACTGCCACTTTTTCCTCCACAAGGCCGGTTTGCATCAGCATTTCAATGTGGTTGTCCACGGTCTTCCAGTCGACGTCAAGCTCCCTGGCCATCTGCAGTTTGTTCTTCTGCTCAGACAGAACCAGGTTCAAAAGCCTGACGCGTGTTGGGCTGCCGCGCATCTTTGCCACAAGCCTGAACATGTCGTAATCGTAGCCCTGCCGGCGCCACTGCGACCGGACTTTGCCCCGCCAGATAAGGGTACCTGCAACGGCTCCCCACGTGATTGGCAAGATGACATGGGACGACCCGTATATGGAATCAGTGACCACATCCTCTGGGAAATTGCTCTGTCCTTGTGCTGCAGGTGCCAGCCTTTCTTTTGCCAGAGCTTCTGCTTCAGAATCCATGCGGGCATCCGGGTCCGTAATGATGAGACTTTCACCGTCAGGCGTGGCGGTCTGGTCTCTAAAGTCTGGCGATTCTTGATTTGATTGTTCCAACCTGGCCGAAAAATGATCCGTCAGTGCCTTGGCCAGCACTACCGCTGTAATTATGACGGCAGCAATGGCCAAGACTATGAAAACAATATCGACTACTGTCCGGCTTGCAAGCAATGTAACGATCTTTGCGACCCGGCGTATTCTAATAAAGTTTTATCCAAACGGACCACGGTCTCAAGGGTTTGGCGCTACCTTTATTTCCGGCATTTCCTGCCCATAGTTTTAGGCTATGGCATTAGCCTTGGCGTAAAGACGGCCAGAACCGCACCTTTTGTCAGGTTGCTGATAATGCCTACCAAGCATAGAAAAATGGTGGGCAAAGTTGAAAGGTATCGAGTTTGTGTTTCTGGCAGTAGGGGCCGTTGCCGGCGCGTTTCTGCGCTACAGGATAACCGAGTCCCCAATGATTCTGGGCACTCTTCCAGTCAACGTGCTTGCGGTCAACGTCATCGGAAGTTTCATCCTTGGCGTGTTTTCAGTGCTGTCGGTGGTCTGGAACTGGGATGCCAAGTACTCTCTTCTTGCGGCGGTGGGGTTCTGCGGCTCGCTTACCACCATGTCCTCGTTTGCCCTTGAAACCACGAGGCTGATAGACGAGCGGCAGTTCGGCAACGTGGCAGTAAACATTTTGGCCAACGTCGCCTTATCCATAGGCGCGGTCATGGGCGGGCGAACTCTTGTCAGCATGCTCCTGAAGGGAGGAGACATGTAGCATGCGCATAAGTATGTGGTGTCTCACCATCAGGATAAAGAAAAACGACCGGCTGGACGGCAAGCCGCTGTACAGGGCCATTCTGGACTTTATGATGAAGGCCAAGGTTTCTGGTGCCACGGTGGTCAACGCTGTCGACGGCTTTGGCCGGCGCGGAAGGTCCACCATCCACGTCGAGGGCGTGTCGATAAACTACCCGCTGATAATCGAGGTTGTAGACGAGCAGTCAAAGCTGGAGCCGCTGCTGCCGGAGCTCAAGATGATGATCGGAGACAACGGCGTGTTCACCGTGCACGAAGTATACTCCTACTAACTGTCATGCCTTGGCGACGGGCTTTGCCTGACCCCTCAGCCGGTCAAGCTCTTCATGCAGCTCTTCGTTTTCTTGCTCCAGCACCTTAAGGGAAGTGATGGCCTCTATGTTCTGGGCCCTGAGCGCCTGGAATTCCTTTTGCAGTTTTTCGTAGGCCTGCTTCATCCTGTCGTCAAAGGCAACAGGAGTCTGGCTTTTTGCAGCCTGCAGCCTTGCACTTTCAACTTTAAGATCGTCGGCCGTTTGCTGCGCATCCAGCGCCTGTTTCTTCAGCCGCTCGACTTCTGCAATGTACGACTGGATTTGCAACCGCAGTTCGTTGTTTTGTTGTATGACCTTGCCGCGTTCTGCAACTGCAGATTCCAGTTCTGCCGCAAGCCTCCTTGCCTCGGCATCATCTTCACTGACCGATACATTTGCTTTTAGCAGTTCTGACAGTATTGCAGGTACCAGTTCTGAATTGATGTAGGCAGAAGATCCAAAGTCAAGGCCTATGGCCCCCTTTGATCTCAGGAAACTTTCCAGCGCCGGCTCCAGATGAAACGAGCCAGCGTTAAACGAGAATAGTTTGTTTGACAACAAGGCATGGTCTGTAGGGTTTTTTAAAAATAATGAACGCAAAAAGTTTTGACTTGATCACTGGTAGTCGTGCAGCGGCTTGTCGCGGTGCAGGTTCATCTTGGCTTCCAGCTGCCCCTTGTGCTGCTTGATGATGTGCTCGTTGGCGCACCGGTCGTGCATCACGCCAAGGTCGCAAAAGTCGCAGGAGGTGACAAACTCTACCTGGCCGAACTTTTGCTTGCAGTAGCTGCAAGTGTCGGAGTTAACCTCAAAATCAGAGAGGGGCTTTAGCCACGGATCGCGCCAGAGAAGAGTCATCCGGATCTTGATGGTCGTTGCAGGTAAATTTACTTTTTCAGCTGCCCTATTATGCGGTACAGCTGCCGGTACGATTCTGACAGGTCCTGCTGTCGTTGCAGGCCTGATTTTACCTGCCGCAGCCTTTTGTCCAGCCTGTCGCCTTTCAGCTTGGATATCTCTGATGCATCGTTGATGAATTGTCTTACGTATTTTGAGACATACGGGTTGTCCTTGAGCAGAGCCGCCATCAGTTCTGGCTCATCAGTCATGATGCTTTCAGCCAGCATCGACTGCACGGCAAAGGTCGTGCCACCCACCTGCTTTAGCACTGATATGTCCTGCCCGGACAGCACTCTGCCAAAGGCAATGTTGACAAAGTAAGTGAGACCAAGCACCACTGCTATGGTCCGGTCATGGGACCGGGCATCAGGCATCACCTTGAGGTCCGCGCCAGAAAAGATCTCTAAAGCCAGCCTTGTTTCGGCCTGCTCGTCACGCACCGGGACAAGCAGCATCTTTGTTTTATCCTCGCTTGCACCTGGCCCGAACATGGGGTGGATGCACAGCGGTCGCAGGTCTTGCCGGGTTTTCTTGAGCGCAGGGAAGGTCTTGCTTTTTACAGAAGAGATCTCGGCAATGGCGGCGCCGGCCTTCATGGTTTTGGCGCATTTTTTTATCATCTCGGCCGTCGACTGCACCGGCACGCATACAAGCACAAGGTCGGCGCCTTTGACGCAATCCTGCAGGTTGTCAGATACCCTGACCCTGTTGCCGGGCGTCAGTCTCTGGACGTCGTATACGCAGACATCCCTGGCGCGCCTGGCAAAGTACCTTGTAAACCAGGACCCCATCTTGCCGGCCGCGCCCACTATTGCTACCTGTTCCATGCTACTTTCTTATCACCGATGACATGATCTTGAGGCCGCTGGCCAGCTCGTCTTCCGGCCGGCAGGCAGAGATCCGAATGAATTTGCTGTATGAATCGCCAAAGCCGCTTCCGGGGGCGATGGCCACACCCTTTTCAAGCAGGCTTTCAACCAACGACATATCGTCGCCGGCCGGCAGCTCTGGATAAACGTACATCGCACCGTCAGGCTCTACAAACCGCAGGCCCATCTCATTGAGTTTTGAGGATACGAGTTTCAGCCTCTTTTCCATCACCCGGACGTTTGCCGATGCGTCCTCTGACAGCGCGGCCAGCGCAGCACGCTGGATGGGCTCGGCGACGCTGGTTATCCCCACGGCCTGCACCCGGGTCATCTTTTTTATGATCTCAGACCCGGCAACCGCGTAGCCGACCCGAAAGCCAGTCATCGCGTAGGTCTTGGAAAACGACGATATGACTATGCTTTTTTCGTAGTCGTGGGTAAGCACGCTGTCAAACTGTCTGAACGCATAGTCAGAGTACACTTCGTCTGAAAGCAGGTACAGGTCGTGGTCCCGGGCCAGCGAGACAATCTTGGACATGGTCTTTCTGTCCAGGATCTTGCCGGTCGGGTTGTTTGGATAGTTGATGGCCAGCATCTTTGTGCCCTCACTTACCAGGGATCTCAGCTCGTCAATGTCCGGCGTCCATCCATCCTCAAGGCTGGTGCGAAGCACCTTGGTCTTTACGCCGGCAAACTCGGCGCATTCCCGGTAGGCCGGCCATGCCGGCTCTATGGTTATCAATTCTTGACCGGGTTTGAGGAGTCCGGCTATGGCCGAGAACACGGCAAACCGGCCGCCCGGTGTGACTATGACCTCGTCCTCACCTACTCCGGCTGCCTTGGCTAGCGCGTTTCGCAGCTGCGGGATTCCCCGGGTCTCTGTGTAATGGTACTGCCTTGAGCGGAAGGCCTCTGTCAGGGATTTTCCAACCGATTCTGGTGCAGGGTAGTCCGGCTCGCCTACTTCAAGGTGGATCATCTTCTTGCCGGATGCCTCCAGCTGCTTGGCCTTCTGGAAAATCGCCAGGTGCGTCTGCTTTGGAGCGGCGGATTTCCGGCCCTGCGCCTGCACCGCCTCAGATTCCGTCAGCAGCGTGTTCAGGAGCCGGAGGGCAAAGTCCTTGTCCATCCCCAGGCTTGCTGCCTGTTTTATAACGACAAGGCGGACTTCCTGCTCCACCTTTTCGTCCCGGACGTCAAGGTCAAGCCGGCTTTTGACCTCGCCTATCTGCCTTGCCAGATCCATGCGCTCCTGAACCTTCTGCATTATCTCCGAGGTTACCGCGCGCATCTGCTGTCTGAGGTGATCAAGGTCGTTTCTCTCGGACATTGCCATCACTGCCTCTTTAGGACCGGCGGTATCAGGCCGTAGCGCAGCGCGTGGTCTGCCAGAACCATGGCGACGACGCACTCGACTATGGGAGGCGCGCGGGGCACCACGCAGGGGTCGTGCCTGCCGGGCACCATGAGATCGGTCTGCTCATGGGTGGTGATGTCCAGCGTCTCCTGCGTCTTGGCTATGGACGCGGCCGGCTTGAATGCAACGCGAAGTTTTATTGGCATGCCGGTGGAAAGCCCGCCCAGTATGCCGCCAGAGTTGTTGGTCTTTGTGACCACTTTGTCGTTTTCCATGTAATAGACGTCGTTATTTTCAGAGCCCCGCCTTTTAGAGCCCTCAAAGCCGGAGCCAAACTCGATGCCCTTGACTGCCGGTATGCTAAAGAGTGCCTTGCTCAGGTCCGACTCTAGCGATGCGAATATCGGCTCGCCAAGCCCCACGGGAAGGCCGGTGGCGACGCACTCGACTATCCCGCCAAGGGAGTCGCCGTCCTTTCTTGCCTGCAGGATAGCGTCCCGCATCTTTTCAGCTGCCTCGGCGTCCGGGCAGCGCACGTCGTTTCCATACCGGCTGGCAATCCCCTCCTCCGTGATTTGCTGCGCCTTTATGCCGCCTATCTCGACGGTGTAGGCCGTGGTCGTGATGCCCAGCGTATAGGTCAGTAGCTTTTGTGCCAGCGCGCCGGCCATCACAAGAGTCGCCGTCAGACGGCCGGAGAACCGGCCGCTTCCGCGGTAGTCGGCAAAGCCGCCATACTTGACTAAAGCAGGGTAATCGGCATGACCCGGCCGCGGTATGTGCTTTATGGCTTCGTACGCCCGCGAATCCTGATCCTTGTTCCAGATAAGCATGCAGATGGGCGCGCCGGTGGTAAGGCCGTTAAAGATTCCAGACAGTATCTCGACTTTGTCCTCCTCCTTTCGCTGGGTGGTTACAGCCGACTGGCCGGGCTTTCTTTTGTCCAGCTGGCCCTGTATGTCTGGCTCTGAAAGCGGCAGTCCGGCAGGACAGCCGTCTACCACTATGCCGACGCAGCGGCCATGGCTCTCGCCAAAGCTCAATGCAGAAAACCGCTCGCCGATGATGTTGCCGCCCATTTTTGCATTTAAAGCTGGCCCATGTTCTATATATTGTCTTATCGCATGCTGAAAAAAATCTTGTTTATAAAACAGGCCCCGGCTCAAGGGATTCCAGCTTTGCAGCGATTCAAGTTGGGCGTCAGAGAAGACATTACGGCGGCAAAGCAGTATCCATCCATTTTTGCAGCGATTCATCCCACCAGATGTCCTTCAGGCTTGTACCCAGTAAAGCAGCCATGTCTTGCAATTGTTGCCTTGTGATGCATCTTTCATGATGGGCAAACCAAAGCCAATCCCTTCTTTCTTTCAGGCGGGCATAGAGCTCGTCTTTTTTGTTATCGTGGTAGCACTGCATCAGGGCCGATACAAAGTCCTTTACCGCGGCTCTGTACCGTTCAATGGCGTGTTTGCCGGTTTCGGTTACGAAATAATCGTACGTCTCGTAGTACTGCGAGTTGGGTTCTTTGCCGATGTAACCTTGACCGAGCAGATCGTTTAGGACGGAATCGATATGTACTTCAAAGAGCCCAGAGCGCGCTGCCAAGTCTTTTATGTCCGGGTTTATCATGCGCCGGTTCTGTTCATCAATGATGGACAGTACCAGCATGTGGATCCCGTTTTCCTTTGCGTCTTGGTTTGCGGGCAATGCTCCACAGGATATCTGCAATACAAGGAAAAAAGGTTTGAGGCTACAGAGTTGTGAATAACCT
>JBBISN010000017.1:0-3685 GCA_037441265.1 Nitrososphaera sp.
TATCATAATAGCAACTGCAGGCATCGTATATTTTCTCTTCAATATGCTTATCCCGTTAGTTCAGGTGAACAGTGAATTGGCAGACGATAAGCGCCTAGAGGAAAGGTTCTTTGGTTGGGGTTCTTCACAAACCGTAACTGTGGACATCGCGGCAATTCAGGGAAGTCTAGACCAGAATCCCGATGTCCGGAGAGTCGAGCAAAACCTGCAGTCTTGTACCAATGGATTCATGGACTTGATGTACCCTAATTACAATCGATTGATGATGGCAATCGATGATGAGAACTTTGAAGACGGACATTGTTCGATGGCCATGAGGGTCTATGCATCGACATGGGAGTCCCTTGACTGCAATATTCCTGGTGGAGAACTGGCTCTGTGGGACGGCTGGAAGGATCGTTCATCTCCCGATGCCTCACGAATCCAGGACTTTTGCAAGGTGGTTAGCTCTTTTGATGCGGTACGAGTGGAACCAATAGAATAGCGATGGCGCACTGGGTCCGCGAGGTCGTGCGCTCCCGTTAGCAGTGTCCTGTCCGAGATGACTAAAAATTCAAAAACTACCATGCCTGATATAGATTGACTTGAGCGGGGGAGCAGTAGCAGGCGGCATTGCTGTGGGGATCGCCTTTATAGTAATGCTATCCGTCATTCCGATACCCAAAGGATTCAGCGGAAATACAGAGGGTGTGGTCATAACCATGGAACGGACCCCGTGCTTTGGCGCTTGCCCGGCGTACCATCTGACGGTTTTTGGCAACGGCACCGTGATATACAACGGATACTCGTCTGTGGCCGTCACCGGCGAGCAGAAATCGCAGATCTCTCAGGAACAAGTCCGGGAGCTGGTAAACGAATTCTACAAGGCAGGCTTCTTTACGCTGCGCGACAAATACATTGAAAACGTCACCGACCTTCCGTCTACCACAACCTCGATCTCGATAGGAGATGAGACCAAAAGCGTGTATCGCTACGGATTTGGGCCTGAAAGGCTGGTGCAGCTGGAAGACAAGATAGATGAAATAACTGGAGCAAACGAATGGATCAAACAATAAAAAGAAGAACTAGGCTGGGCAGCCTTCCATCTTCTGAATCCAGTAGCCCTTTTGCTTGATAGACTTTTCTACAAACGGCGGAGCTTCCTGGATGTGGCAGAACTGACATTCTTCTGAAGTCATTTTCTGGCCCGCCTGTCCAACAGCCGACAGGTAGTCTTTTCCGTATTCGATTGCCTTTTCATGCGGTGTGCTTGCTTCAACGACCACATCAAAGTGCATTGTCTTTCCGTCTTTCTTTGCGACGTATGTATCGTAAACTGCGCATTCCATGCCTGCAGTACGGTTTTCACGTTATTTATTCTATTTCCAGATTCCAAAATCAGAAATTCGTCGATTGTCGGGTGTAATATTTTACAACTGCCTGTTTATATCCCTCCGGCCACTCTTTCAAACAGATTGGAGGGGTTGATTCAGGCCGCATAATCTATCTCACTGGTTTGAGGAGATTGAGGGAATGCGCGATTTTTGATCCATTCCCTGGTACGGACAGCTAAAATTCACCAGAAAGTTTTGCAAAAACCGGGTACACCTTTTGTTATTAGATCCCTGATAGTTACAAGGGTGTTTGCCGTATTCGTGGTGGCTATAGCCGTCCAATACATCGTGGAAAAGAGCTCTTTGCATAGGCTGATCGTTTAAATCACATGGTTTTCAAAAAATCAACATGTTCCGCCGGACTGTGAACTCTGAGGCAAAGGATTTTCCAAAAGACTTTGTCTGGCTCAATACTGACAGGCCGCTCTCCCTTGACGACCTTAAAGGTCATGTTGTAGTGCTTGACTTTTGGACTTATTGCTGCATCAACTGCATGCACACCCTTCCTACCCTTGACTGGATAGAGAAAAAGTACCACGACCAGCCAGTGGTTGTCATCGGCGTTCATTCTGCCAAGTTCTTTAACGAGCAGCAAGCCGAAAACATCCAGGAAGCCGTCGGCCGTTATGAAATAGGGCATCCTGTAATAGCCGACAGGGAGATGAAGATCTGGCGCTCTTACGACGTGACTGCCTGGCCCACCATCGTTGTCATCGATCCCAAGGGAAATGTCGTGTACCATCAGGCCGGCGAGGCACAGCGAGAGGCGCTTGACGACGTGATAGGAGTCCTGCTGGAAAGACACAAAAGCTTTGGCTCACTGGCGCCGGCCCCCATCAAGATAAACAAGCCTGCAAAAAAGCATGCAAGCGTTCTTTCCTACCCTGGAAAGCTGGCTTTTTCACCTGACGGGAGCATGATTGCGGTAAGCGATTCAAACCACAACCGTGTGCTGGTTCTTGATTCAGACGGCAGGGTCCTGCACAAAATTGGCGGCGGATCCAGGGACCTGCGGGATGGCAGCTTTGAGGATGCGCGCTTTTTCAGGCCGCAGGGCCTTGCATGGGTGGGCGAAAAAATCTATGTGGCAGACACAGAAAATCATGCTCTTAGAGAGATCGATCTTGCTGCCAAGACCGTCAAAACCCTGGCAGGAAACGGAATGCAGGGCCACTGGGTCTCCGGTCCGCAGGAAGGCAGGGCTACACAATTAAGCTCACCCTGGGACCTTGCGCACAGCGACGGTTTCCTCTTCATCGCGATGGCCGGCCTTCACCAGATATGGGCCTACCACATCCAGTCGGCAAAGATGGGGCCTTTTGCAGGAAGCGGCCACGAAAACATTGTTGATGGTTCGCTTGGCGACGCGCAGTTTGCGCAGCCCAGCGGACTGTCGATATACGGTAATTACCTGCTTGTTGCAGACAGCGAGGTCTCTGCAGTCAGACTTGTAGATCTGGGCAAAAAGTCGGTCCAGACTGCTGTAGGCGCAGGACTCTTTGAATTCGGTCATGTTGACGGCGGCCTTGAAGAGGCAAGGCTTCAGCATCCACTTGGCGTGCACTGCGAGGGAAACAAGATCTACGTGGCGGATACCTACAACCATGCAATACGGCTTATCGACCTGGCAGAGCAAAAAGTTTCGACCGTTGTGGGCAAGCCGGAAATGAAGACCATGTGCAACATCGACGACCCGGCCTGCGACACCCTTGGACTTTTTGAGCCAAGCGACGTCAAGAAGAAAGGGAATTCACTGTATATTGCAGACACGAACAACCACCTGATCCGGGTCTTTGATCTGGAAAAGATGGTTCTGAAGACCCTGGCCGTAAGGGAATGATGGCAACAGAAACTTTTTTCTGTATTGCCGTCCTGCAAATAGATAGATGTACCCGTCAGATATCTTTTCAAGGCTTTATTCCGGCGAGGAAAGCGACAAGGTCTATCCAAAGGAAGTCATTGAAGAAGCTCCAGAAGGTGTGGAGGATGTCTTACAGACCAACCTGTTTAACGTCATGCTCAACAGGCGATCGCAGCGCAAATTCGAAAACAAGGAAGTAGAAGACTGGAAGATGGAGATGATTTTTGCCGCCTCTGACACCGCTCCGACTGCCGGAGGTTTTCAGGGCTTTGAAATATTTCACGTCAAAAAGCCGGAATTAAAACAGAAGCTGGTGGAGGCTGCAAACAAGCAGCCGTACGTCAACGCGCCGGAGGTACTGGTGTTCTGCATGAACCCGGGCAGGGTGAAATTGAATTTTCCGCAAGAGATAATCAAAAAGTTCTCCGTGCAGGACGCGACGCTGGCAGCC
>JBBISN010000017.1:3785-28158 GCA_037441265.1 Nitrososphaera sp.
GCTGGCAGCCCATGCGCTGGGGCTAAGCACCGTCTGGATCGGCATGATAGACGAGAAGAGGGTAATGGAAATTCTTGGCACAGAACTGGTGCCCTCGTCAATCCTGTGCATAGGATACCCGCAAAAGATGCTGCAGCCAAAGCCAAAGAGAAACCTGCTGGACCTGATACACATCGTTCAGTAACCGGCGTCCATCAAAAAGATCCGCGTCTCTTCTTTCTTGCCGATGCTGGTCTTGTCGGGCCGCTTGACTTTAGTGTCAACCAGGCGCACGTTGACGACGTCTTTTCCAAACGCAGAGTCAAGGTGCATCTCGACATTTCCAGGAACCTGCGTATCGTCGTTGATGTGATCCAGCACCACTCCGCTCATAGGGATTATCACCTTGCTTATCCTGACCACGTTGTCTATCATGTTCTTTATCTGAATCCTGATCAGGGCCTCCTCGTACCTGACCACGCTTATCTCCCCGGTTGTCGATACCTCTGTCTCCAGGTACCTGCATACTACGCCTGTTTCAGGCGGACCGTAAAGAGCGTACTGCGGTCTCTGGAGGCAGAACGCGTCCAGCAACAGTTCTTCGTCTGCCGATTGTCTGTACACTCCTATCTCTATAGGGATCTTGGCGTACAGCGAAACCTTGCTTCTCTGGTCCACTACGATCGGCGATCTGAACTTCAGATAGACGTTCTTTGCCACCGGCTTTGGTGTGAGAAGAGGCGGGTTTGGAAATACTCCCACTATTACACTGTCTGTATCAGACACGATCGTGGCCTCCTTCTCCAGGCTCTGGCCGTAGTATCTTTTGTAAGAAAATGCAGAGTTATTGCCACTGACTACTATCCTGTGATCTCCGAATCTTATTTCTTGGGGATCCATTCCTGCATGAAATTCATGGCGGCCCAGCAGATCCTGCAATGCAATGACATTCTGCAACCTTGATTAGTAAATGTTTGCTGCCAAAGACATACATACTTGAGAAACGTGTTTTTTGATCAACTTGGCTGACGGCGTTAGCAACTCGACTTCGTTTTTTGGCTTGCAGGACACTGTCAACGTGCTGGGCGTAGATCTTTCGTTATTTACCATACTTGTTACCGCGCTTATAATCGTGGTAGGTTTCGTGGTGGCTCATGCAGTTAGACTAGTAATTGTCAAGTACATCGGGACGCGCCTGCCGCCGGATGCAAGGAAGAGCTTGGGCCGGACTGTGTACTACGCCCTGGTCGCAATATCGCTGCTCTCTGCCCTCGGTTATTCCGGAGTCGACCTCTCTGGACTATTCTTGGCCGGTGGAATAGCCGGCATAGTCATAGGCTTTGCAACACAATCGCTGTTTTCCAACCTGATCTCTGGAATCTTTCTCCACATCGACAAGCCCATGAAGATCGGAGATCCTGTGCTCATTACCGGCAAGCTTCCAGATGTTGCAGGCGTCGTGGTGGAGATAACAACCCTCTCCTCGCGATTTCGCACGTTTGACGGAACCTATGTCCGGCTGCCAAACAGCGACGTATTTCTTTCGGAAATCCGGAACTTTTCTAGAGCCGCAGCCCGAAGGATAGAGTTTACAGTAGGAATAGCCTACAAGGAGGACGTAAGCAGGGTCATCGACATAATGATGAAAAGCCTCAGCGAGACACCGATGATCCTAGTAGAGCCTGCGCCCGAGATTTACGTGGACAACCTTGGAGATTCTGCTGTTAACATCAACATATGGTGCTGGACTCCGTTTTCAGAATTTTTTGAAACGAAAAAGCAGCTTGTTGCACAGATAAAGGCCTTGATGGATGCAAACGGGATCGAGATACCGTTCCCGCAGAGGGTGGTGTACCTGTCAAAACAAGATTCTGGTGCTATCAAGTCCGAACCTTCTGGCAGTAGCGCCAAAAGCTCGTCGAATATGGAAGATTTGTAAACCAGAGACTTTTATTTGGACTTCTTTACCGCATCGGCTACTTTCAAAAGTTCAGAGGCGACCCTGTCGGCAACTTCGTTGGTAATTTTCTTGGTCTCAAATACCGCTTCCCTTTTGTTCGTCTTTTTGTTTTTTATCAGCTCGATGTCAAAGTACGTGCAGACCCCCTCCTCGCCCTGCATCAGCCTGTTGTAATCCAGCGAGGCGTGCGCCGTCTGGTAAAGCTCGATCATTAGGTCGCCAAGCTCTGCAAAAAGCCGGGTTTTCTGGTCGCGCATCCGCTCAAATTCCGGGAACTGGCTCTCAACGGACGCGGCTTTTTTGTCCAGCTCTTCTGCCAGCTTTTCATCATCAAACAGCTTTGTGAAAAGCTCCTGAAAGTCAAGGCTGGCATAACCCCTCCTTTCCAGCTCGGCCTCCAGAACTTTGTCTGTCTTGCCGGTCATGTCTTTGAATGTGACTGTTGCGTCATCGGCTATCTTGGCCAGCTCTTTTTGGATCTCGATGACGCGCTTGTCGGCCTTGTAGTATGGAAGGGCATGGAACTGGACGCCAAAGTAGCCCGACATGTAAAACTTGCCCACGTCTTTGTTGAACTGGCAGAACAGCCGGTGCAGGTCATCGGTCATGGATTTGGATATCCCGCTGGCAAGCCATCCGCTCATGTGGTTGGTCAGGCGCTGGTAGAACGTCTGGACGTTCTGCGGATCAAAGGTGTCCGTCTGCGTTACCGTGCCGTCTCCAAGCATGGCAACGGCCTTTTGCATGGTTATGGATGGCTTTATCGAGTCAAGGTATGCATCAAGGATCTTTTCAAAAGCTGCATTTACCTGCTGGCAAAAGTAGTCTTCACCTTTGAAGGGGATCCTCATCTCTCCGTGGTGAAGAATCGCTAACATATAATCTCAATGACTTTAAATCTGACTCTGTCCCATTACTGAGAGGCTTACTTGACCGACGACCCAACAAAAGAGAAATCATCTTCTGATGAAAAGCAGCCTGAAAGCACGAGCGAAACCATAGTAGGAATGATGATGGGAAGTTCGGAAACAAGCGCCAAGATAATAGACTCCGAAACGCTGGTGGCGCAAACGCAGGACCGGCTCTGGCGCGCATTGAAAAGGCGGTACCAGTACGACACGTCTCTAAAGCCGGGTCAGGACTATTTGCGAGACCATGTCAGCTCCAAGATCCCGCTGGTGGTGATGTACGCAGACCTGGTGGGTTCGACAAACATGAGCATGACCCTGCCGGTTGACAAGCTTGTCACCATCATCCGGGCGTTTACGCACGAAATGTCTTCCGTGGTAGAAAGCCATGACGGCTATGTCCTGAAATACGTGGGTGACGCGATAATTGCCTTCTTTCCGGCCAGCTACAACAAACTTTTGGCCTGTGACAAGGCCGTGCAGTGCGCGCATTCCATGATAACGGTAATCAAGAACGGGATCAACCCCATCCTAAACCAGTATGATTACCCTGAACTTGGGGTCAAGATCGGCATAGATGAGGGCGAAAACGTCGTAGTCCAGTACGGGCATGACAAAAGCTCGCTTATCGATATTCTTGGTTACAGCATGAGCATCGCTGCAAAAATAACCTCCCTTACCAGCCCCAACAGGATTTCAATAGGGGAAGACGTGCACAGTCTGCTTCATCCGTCTGAAAAGGCAAAGTTCAAGGAAATGAAGCTAAGTCAGGACGAATGGAAGTACCGGAACCGGAACACGGATAGAATGTACAAAGTCTATACGATGACAGAAAAATGAAAAAAGGTTTAACGGTACGATTTCTGCTTCCTGCGTCTTGCGCCCGGACCGCCAAACTTCTTTGATTCGGTCTGTCTGTGGTCGCCAGCAAGGAAGTGCCTGTCGTACTCTGTTATCTTTTTCCTTATCTCCTCGCGTATGCTCTTGGCAAACGGGTGATCTTTTGGATCTTTGTCGCCCTTCTCCTGACCGGTTAGGGCCCTAGAGATGGCAACCGCGCTTGCAAAAGCCTGACCCATAAAGCCGCCGCCGCTCACCTGCACGTCGATATCTATTTTGTTGCGCAGTTCGCCGGCAAGCGTGAGGGGAGTCAGCACGAGCTCCTTAGCCACTTCGTGCTCGATGAGCTCTGCCGGGATGTTGTTGATCCTGACCTTGCCTGTGCCCTTTGTAATGGTGGCAACGGCCCGGCTGGTCTTTCTTTGTCCAGGATAAAGATCTATTTTGATGGTCATACTTCACCCTTCCAGCCTATCTGTTTTGAGACGTCGCCTACAGAAATGTAGTATGATTCTGGTTTGGTTATCCGTGAATCCTCAAAGGTCTGCATCTTGACGTTCTTCATTTCTTCGGGTATTCCAATATATACTCTGAGGTGCTTGAAGGCCTCGATGCCGTGGGTTTTTCTCTTTGGGACCATGCCCCTTACCATCTTGGTAAGGATCGTGTCCGGCCTCCTTGGATGAAATGGACCATGGATCGGGTTAGTAACGGAGTTGATCTCCAAGTGTTCCTTGTAAAGCTCTATGGTCTTGTAGCGGTTTCCTGAAAGCATGGCCTTCTCCGCATTGACTATGGAGACTCTGTTTCCTTCAAGCAAAAGCTTGGAAACGTGCGAGCACATTCTGCCAGCAATGCAGTTGGTGGCGTCCACCACTATGGTCTGCGGTTTCTTGGTCTCAGCCAATGATGCGCACCCCTTTTCCATCCGGATATTTCTTGATCAGGTCTTCTATTGTCATCAGTTTACCACCTACGCTGATTATCTTTTTGGCAGCGTTCTCTGATATTGAAAACGCGCAAACTGTAATCTTGTGGCCAAGGTTTCCAGTTCCCAGCACCTTGCCGGGCACAAATATCACCTCGTTATCCTTGGTGACCTGTGCAAGTTTGCTCAGGTTCACTTCGCTCCTGTTAGATCTTGGACCGGAAATCCTTTCTTCGATATCGCTCCAGATCGGCGCCTTGTTCTTTTTGGCGGCCTTTCGAAGAGTCCACACAGTGTTATCTACCATCGTGTTAGCAAACATACGTCATCGATACTTCCGATATCAAATCTTGTATCCCCAAATAAATGTACCTAGACATTCTTTGGGATCTTGAGCGATTCGACGGTCTGCTTGAAACCTTTTATCTTTAGATGAAGTCTGTCTGCTGCCTCTTTGAGGATCTCTTCGGCTGTCAGCGCGCCGTTGGATTCTATGATGAGCATTATCTCGTTTTCGTCCTTGCCGTCCTTGACAACTGCCACCGGGGCTGGCTGCCATTTGGCATGGCTCTTGCCTGTTCCAAGCCTGGCGTAGGCCTCAAACTTGAGCTTTTGGTTGGGCGCCAGCACTATTATCGGGATGTCCTTGCTGACCGGCTTTACGGTCTCGTCCTCAGACACCAGTTCGCCAGAAGTTACAACCTTGGTCTTGTCGGTTGCTTCGGCATCCAGAACAAGAAGTACCCTGCATTTTGCGCAGCCTAAGGCACTGCCGCAGTCGCATTCATGGGGCATTACAAAGCGCCCGGGGTCGGTGCGAAGCGGTATCAAGCCCAGCCTGTGGGCCAATGCCTCGTCGTGCATGACAGACGAGTTTTCCAGAATTACCACATCGTCAATGGCAAGGGTTGGAACTTCGCTTATGGCCAGACGTCTCAAAGCATTCACATACTGCCTCGGAGTATTGTTAAACTGGACAACGATCCTTTCGTTGGTTTTTTCAACAACTTTAAGCGATGGAGAAACCAATACTCGAAAATCTTGCCAAAACGTCCTTAAAAATCTACCGAAAGTTGCAAAAATTTGTTTTCTGAAAAACTGCTTTGACAGGCATATATACTTCCAAGAAATGATCCTTTACAGAAATGACGGACAAGTTCACCGTAGTTCGCTTGACGCTGGAGGGCGACAAGTTCGAGTTGCTGGTCAAACCGGACCCTGCGCTGGATTACAAGCTTGGCAAGAGAACAGACATCTCAAACATTCTTGTCGCAGAAGAGATCTTCTCCGATGCCAACAAGGGTTCAAGAGCCTCCGGAGAGAAGCTGATGAAGCATTTCCGGACCACCGATGCCATTGAGGTGGCCAAACAGATCATGAGCCGGGGCGAACTAAACCTGAACACGGAGCAGCGCCGCAGAATGGTCGAAGAAAAAAGAAAGCAAATAGTCCAGTACATCAACAGAAGCTTTGTTGACCCAAAGTCCCACCTGCCGCATCCTGTCATCCGGATAGAGGCTGCCATGGATGAAGCCCGCGTTGTTGTCGACCCGTTCAAGAGGGCTGAGGATCAGGCCAAGGCCGTCGTCGATGAGCTTAGAAAGATCCTTCCGCTCAAGTCAGAGACGCTGAAGCTCATAGTACGGATCCCGCCACAGTTTGCGTCCCAGTCATACAGCGTGATCAAGACCGCTGGCGACCTCAAAAACGAGGAATGGCTCTCCGACGGCTCGCTGCGAGTGGTGCTGGAGATGAACGCCAGCCTGAGGGGCTCCTTCATAGACCGTCTGGGCTCTGTCACAAAAGGTTCAGCTGAAGTAAAGGAAGGATGATGCCGCCACTTAAAATATAAGTCAGCTTTAACTATCCAGCAAAAAGAGGGAAAACAAGCAATGGGTAAAATGTTTTTGAACAGGCATGCATGGCCTGTGGTGAATTGGTCATGCAGGAAATAAGAAGAAGATATGTTCTACCCGGTGACAAGATAGCCGAGGGAAATTACAGACCGCTTATGAACGTAATACGAACCGGTAATGCAGTCATTGCCACCAGGATAGGAATTGCTGAAACCGGGCGCGACGGTGTAAAGGTAATACCGCTGTCTGGAATCTACATACCACGTGTCAACGATCTGGTGATAGGCAAGATAGTGGATCACACTTCCCTGTCGTGGGAGGTGGACATCAACTCTTGCTTTTCGGCACACCTGCCGGCCCAGGACGTCTTTGGAAGGGATTTCTCTCCAGCAAGAGACGACATGAGCAAGCACCTGGCCATAGGTGACATGATAACTGCCAGAATCGCTGCCTTTGACAGGACACGGGATCCGATGCTGACTGTCCAAGATCGGGACTTGGGCAAGATCCCGCGAGGAGAGCTGCTCAAAATATCCGCCACACGCGTGCCACGACTCATAGGAAAGCGTGGTTCTATGATACAGACGATAGAGCAGGCCACCCAGACTCGTGTGCTCATAGGGCAGAACGGCGTCGTGGTTGTCACGGGCAGAAATCCAGAAGGAATAAAACAGGCGGTAAAAGCAATCAGGATGGTTGAAGAGGAAGCTCACACGGCGAACCTGACCCAACGGATAAAGGTGTTGCTAAACGTGCCTGAAACCCCGCAGGAAGCACAGGCCAACAGCGCCGCAGTTTCTCCAAAACCAGATCAGCCAGTACAAGACACCATGGAAGAGGTGGAAGAAGAACTGGAGGCTGAAAATGAAAAATGACTCAAACAAGAAATTTAATAGATGAAAATGGAAAAAGAACTGATGGCCGCACCATCAATGAGATGCGTCCAGTCAAGATAATCGTCGGTACTATCAAGAATGCCGATGGCTCTGCTTACATAGAATTTGGAAAGAACAAGATAGTAGCAGCAGTCTATGGGCCGCGAGAAGTGCATCCAAAACACTTGGCACTTCCAGACCGATGCGTACTTCGCTGCCGGTACCACATGTCGCCGTTCTCAACTGACACGCGCAAGAATCCCGCTCCGTCAAGGAGGGAAGTCGAGATCTCCAAGGTCATGCGCGAGTCCCTCGAGCCGGCGCTGATGCTGGAAGACTACCCGCGGGCTGCCATAGACGTCTTTGTAGAAGTGCTGCAGTCTGACGGCGGCTCCCGGTGCGCTGGAATTACAGCCGCGTCTGTGGCCTTGGCCGATGCAGGCATCAACATGCGCGACATCGTGGCCGCATGCGCTGCGGGCAAGGTGGACGATAAAATAGTGCTGGACATCAACGACACGGAAGATAAGGAAGGCGGTGCAGACATGCCGGTTGCATACATGCCAAGGCTCGACCAGGTAACGCTGATGCAGCTGGACGGGAAACTAGCTCCAGAGCAGTTCAATGAATGCCTTGACAAGGCAGTTGAAGGATGCAAGATGGTTTATGAAATCCAGCGCCAGGCATTGATGCAAAAATACTTTGGAAACGAAACGGAGGTAAAAGAAGAACAATGAGCGTATCAAAACGTTCAACCATAATTGTGGAGCATCTGCGGAAGCAGCAGATGATGGACGCCATAGCCAAGGGCAAGCGGCTAGACGGCCGCGACTTTAACGAACAAAGGCCGCTTGAAATAGAACTTGACGTTGTCAAAAAGGCAAACGGTTCAGCCCGTGTCAAGCTGGGCGATTCTGAAGTTATTGCAGGCGTAAAGGTGGAAACCGGCGAACCATTTGAGGGTCTTGAGAACAAGGGTGCGCTGATTATATCTGCCGAGGTCTTGCCAACTGCCTCACCACACGTCGAGCCGGGTCCTCCAGACGAGGAGACCATCGAGCTGGCAAGAGTTGTGGACAGGGGAGTCAGGGAGTCTGAGATGGTGGACCTTGACAAGCTGGTCCTCGTGCCCGGCAAAATTGTCTACACCATATTCGTTGACTGCAGCATAATAAACGCCGATGGCAACCTGTTTGACGCAACATCCTATGCAACCGTATCAGCGCTATTGAGCGCCAAACTCCCGATACTTGAAATGCAAAACGACAAAGTGGTGGATACCGGAAAAACCCAACCCATGCCTGTAACAACAGTACCGATCTCCATAACGGCTGTGAGGATAGGCGACGCCGTGATACTTGATCAATCCTCAGAAGAAGAAGCCTGCATGGACGCAAGGATAACCATAACCACTTCTGACGCTGGGTTCTGCGCTCTTCAGAAGGGCTATACCGGAGCATTCACCATCGAGCAGATCAAAAAGGCGGCTGAAACAGCAAGAATTAAAGGAGAGGAAATCCGCGCCAAGATAAAGGAGTTGACGAAGTATGGTCAGTAAAAAGAGCTCAACGGCCCTCAAAGGCCAGGGGGTCAAATTTGGTGCCACGGTCAGAAAACGCTACGGCAAGGTATACCGCACGCTTCACAAGAAACGTCGATGCCCATCGTGCGGCTCGCTAAAGTTCGGTCGTGTCGCGTCAGGTATATGGGAATGCCCCAAGTGCAATTACAAGATAGCGTCCGGGGCTTACGACATTGACGTCGAAAAATTGCAGAGCTGAAATCAAAACAGACTTCCATAAAGGATCGGTGGCAGAGTCGATTTATTGGGCGATGCTTCCTGATCTAAAAAGCCTTCAAGGCGAGGATGGCAAGCTGGAAATGTCGTTGCAGGATTCAGTCATACATTTCAACGTGCAGGCAGCAGACCTGGCAAGCCTGCGCGCAAATATCAACTCATACCTGCGGCTTGCCGATGCCGCTTTTCGCTGCGTATCAAACTCAACGCTATGATTTTATTTAGGCTTGATTAACCGAAATCGAACATGAGCGATCAGGAACTTCCACCTTGGCTTAAAGAACAAGTATCACGCCTTCAGCAGTTGCAGCAGAATCTGCAGGCAATCATGATGCAAAAGCAGCAGCTGGAAGTGGAAATGGTGGAAACGGACCGCGCTGTTGAAGAATTAAAGAAGGCCGGTCCTGATGACGCCGTATACAAGAATGCCGGCTCTGTCATGGTCAAGGCCAAAAAGGATGACGTTTTAAAAGAACTGGAAGAAAAGAAAGAGCTCTCCGCCACACGCGTCAAGGTTCTTGAAAAACAGGAAGCAAGAGTGAAGGATAACCTGAAAGAAGTCGAGGCCAAGATAAATGAGATGATTCGTGGAGGGCCAGGAACTCCGGGTCCAGCAGGAACGACTCATCGGCCTAAAGCTGAGTGAAAAAATATAGGCTGGTTGCGCCTTCATTAATTTCTGTGGCCTTGCGCATAGTCGTTGATGATCGAGAACGGAATAGCGGCATTCCAGAACTCCTGCGCAAGGCAGGATCTGTGGTAGACATTGTGCAGCTGGCAGTCGGCGATTATGTTGTCTCGCCGGATACGGCGGTAGAAAGAAAGACCGTCTATGATCTTGTTAATTCAGTGTACGACGGCCGGCTTTACATCCAATGCTTAGAGCTAATCAAACATTATTCCAAGCCAATTTTGATAGTTCAGGGCGATATCACAAAACTTGGCGAGCTACCAGAAGACGTGGACAGAAACAAAATCAGGAGGCTGGAAGAACGGATGCCGCTTGCCTATGACGCCCTTGCAACAGTTGCCATGGAATTCCGGATTCCGATAATACACACGCCAACAGCAGAACAGACGGCAAGCCTCTTGTTTTTCCTTGCCAGAAAAAGCATGCAGGATGGAAAGGCCGCCGGTCCGCTCTTGAAAAAGATAAAGAAGGAAAATCCGGTCTACCTGCAGCAACTGTCGATACTCTCGTCTGTTCCGGGAGTGGGCGAGAAACTGGCAGCCAGGATGCTTGAGCGGTTCAAAACGCCGTACCGGGCGCTCAATGCTTCTGCGGCAGAGCTGGCAACGATACCCGGCTTTGGCCTGGCAAGGGCTCAGCGATTGCGCAAGATTCTGGATTCAACAACCGCGGCAGAAAAGGCTGTCCAAAAGACGCTCTTTGAATCTGATGAAACGTAAAATCAATCCCCCTGCGTCAACTTTTTGTACCTTCTTTTCAGCTTGTTGCCGCATAAACGGCATTCCTTGGCATCGGGGCCAAACGCCACGCCACAGGCACTGCAATAGCTGACCCATTTTCGTATCTGCTTTATGCCCTTGCCTGAAGATGACTGCACGATTATGCCCATACTGGCTGCAACGTTGGCCAGCGCATAGTCGTCGGAAACCAGCACGACATTCAGCTGCTTTGCCAGCGCCAGCGCGGAAACGTCCTGCTGCGACAGCTTTTGATAATCACCTGTCTTTTTTGCGGCGGATGTGGCCAATTCCAGATTTTTGCTGTCCGGATCCATCAAAACTAGGATGCCGGCGTCCATCAGGGCCTCAAGTGCGGCAAAGGATTTTTTGATATGCCTCACTTCATCAAAAACGACGGTAGTGGTGTAGTATTGTTTTCCAGACGACAGGAAGGGCATGCCAGCGTAAAAAGCCGTTGCATCAAGCACGTATCTAGTAACCAAGTTTTACTAGCTGCCCCATCCACCTTTTGCGTATGCGCAGAAACCGGGCATCTTCCGAAAAACGGGATATGCGTATTTCTTGGTCTGCTTCGACCTTGAAGCTCTCCTGCCCGTCAACCACCAGGTAGGACGGCTGGTTGACCTTGACTATGACTTCCTCGACAGGTATGACCAGCTGCGGTAGCCTGTTGACCGGCGCGACGGGGCTCAGGATCAGACAATCCATGCTTTCGTGCAGCACCGGGCCTCCGATAGAAAACGAGTGTCCTGTCGAACCAGTGGGGGTGGAGACTACGATGCCGTCCATCCTGCCTTTTATCTCGTCGTCCATCAGCCTGACTGAGATGGTTGGCGTGCGGGTCAGGATGGCCCTTGTGATGAGTATTTCATTGAGCGCCGGCGGAAACCTCTTTTCTTCTATCGAGGCTTGTATCCTCATCCTGGAATCGTAATGGTAGTTGCCATCGGTTATCGATTCGATGGCCTTGTCAACAGACGACGTGTCAACTTCCGACAGGATGCCCCGGTGGCCGCCGATATTGATGCTGAGAAGCGGAAGATTTCCAGAAATGATGCGGAAGGACTTGAGCGTGGTGCCGTCGCCGCCGATTGCAAAGATCAGGTCAACATCGGAATTGACCTCTTCCGGTGCAAGAGCCTTGCAGTTCTTGACCTTCAATGGCAGGATGGTGAATGTCTCGATGCCCTTTTCATTTAGTATCTTTACGATTCTGTCGGCAGCCGATTTTGCTTCGCTGTTCTTCTTCTTGGTGATTATAGCCACGCTGCGGATTTTCGGCGCCATATATGGCATGCTAATGCACTAGGCCGGTCTTAAAATGCCTTTAGTTCATTCTTGGATTTTAAACAGAGATTTTAAGTACATGTGGAGGTTACTAAAGGCAATGGCAGGATACTTTCATCCAGAGGTTCTCTGTGAGACCGACTGGGTTGCAAACAACCTGAAAAACCCTTCAATAAAGATACTCGAAGTTGACTATGATCCTGAAAACGCGTACAGGCAGGGTCATCTGTCCGGCGCCCAACTGGTATGGTGGAGACGGGATATCAACGACCAGTTAAGGCGGGACATAATCAGCAAGCACCAGTTTGAAGAATTGATGAGCAGGATCGGCGCGACTCCTGATACCCAATTGATCCTGTATGGAGACTTTAACAACTGGTTTGCGGCCTTTGCGTTCTGGGTATTCCAGTACTACGGCCACAAGGACATAAAGATAATGAACGGCGGCAGAAAGAAATGGGAGCTGGAAAAGAGGGAATATTCCAAAGACGAACCGACGCCACAGCAGACAAAGTACGCTTCGAACCCGCCCGACGAGGGCGTGAGGGCATACATGCCGGACGTCAGAAGGGCGCTGGAAAAGGCCGAACAGACAGTGCTTGTCGATGTCCGCTCGCCAAAAGAATTCACCGGCGAGATTACCGCGCCGCCAGAATACCCTATGGAGCACGCCCAACGCGGAGGTCACGTACCTGGGGCAAAGAACATCCCCTGGGCGCAGGCCGTAAAGGACACGGACGGGACATTCAAGTCTCCTGAAGAGCTGAAGGCCCTGTACGAGGGCAAGGGCGTAACGCCGGACAAGCATGTCATCTGCTACTGCAGAATCGGGGAGCGTTCCTCACACTCTTGGTTCGTGCTGAAATACCTGCTGGGCTATCCGTCGGTTCGGAACTATGACGGCTCCTGGACCGAATGGGGCAACATGATAGGCAACCCGATAGAAAAATAAGCCGTCAATTCTATCTTATTTTTGAAAATGCAGCAGAATGAAAACGACCCGGTCAAAAAGGGCCGGTTTTACTTTATTTATGATAGGCCTCCGAACCTGGTGATGGAAGACAAGACCAAGCGCGGCCTGGAAGTTCGGGAACGCATACTGGATGAAAAATACGGCGTGGAATCGGACAGGGGGATGATCTACGACATGGATGGAATCGGCCACAAGGTCGGAATACGCTGGTATTTCCCGCAGTCAAAGTACTCCCTTGAGCAGGTGGTAAAGCACGCCGAGGAGATGGAAGCCAGGTACCGCGCCATAAGGGAGATTACATGCCCGGACGATGAATAACCAGAAAACTAGTTGAAAAATGAACGAAATCCTTTTAGGCTGTATTGATTCTTACCTACGACAAGTATGTCTGCCCTACTCCAAGATAGAGTATGGACTATGCTCTCCGAAACAGCGAAAAGGGGAGTTTATCCGCTCCACGGCAACAAGCTTGGCCTTTACAGAGTTCCTGTTGAGATAACCGACAAAGCCGAGATTTCCGGCATTATGAACGATCTTAAAAGCTCGGGCTTTGCGATGAGCACTCACGCCGACAGGATCTACGTAACGTACAAGTGGACTGAAAAGGGCGTGGATCATGTTACCGGCGAGGATCTATCGGTAGAATTCAACATCACTGTTGAAATAGTGACCGGCGAGGTCGTCGATCTCATCTACCAGGTCCGGCAGATAGAATACTTTGGCGATCCATACTGGGTCAAGAATTATCGGCAGACGGCCGACAAGAATGCCAAGATGATCATTGATACTATTATACGCAATACCAAGATCGGCGACAAGCTGATCGCCCATTATCAAAAATCCGAAAAGCTGAATCTAGAACAGGCAATAAAGAAACTCGAAGGGCTGACTCCGCTGGCCAAGAATCCAAAGCCAAGGAGTGCAACTGCACCTCCTCCGCCTGCTGGACCTTCAGCTGCACCAAAGCCTGCACAGGCCCCTGCCATGCCATCCCCGGCCGCACCGGCAGCTGGCGGTACCACCATATCCCTTTCAGGTACTGGCACCAGCTACTCCAAGGTAGACGGGCCCATAGACGTGGGATTCAAGTCCAAGAGGCAGGTATCCGGCCAGTACATGGGCATAAACGTCTGGGGACCACTGGACGCACCCGGCCAGCTGGGCATATGGGGTGACAACGTCTGCGTTGATTTTGATATATGCGTAGCCGACGGTGCATGCATCGAAGCATGCCCTGTCAACGTCTATGAGTGGCTGGAAACTCCAGGACATCCTGCTTCGGAGAAGAAGGCATTCATGATAAGGCAGAAGGACTGCATATTCTGCCTTGCATGCGAGAACGTATGTCCGCCGCAGGCCATAAAGATATTCCAAAAGTAGGGCTAGTCTGCAAGTACCTATAAATAGTAAAGCCCACTAATTTCTTCTGTCTACAGCATGGTAATGTACGGCCCTGGCGCTTTCCTCTATGTCGTGTTTGTCGCCATTGGCTGGATCATGATGCTATACACACTCAACTTTTACTATCTTGCTTACCAGTCGCGTAATAATCACAGGCACGAAAAAAGAAAGCGGCTGAACAAAGACCTCTCTGCTGATTTCCTGCCGCCGGCCACCATCCAGCTTCCGCTGTACAATGAAAAGTATGTCGCAAGAAGGCTCATAGACGCGGTATGCAAGATGGATTATCCCAAAGACAGGCTGCAGATACAGGTACTGGACGACTCAGATGACGATACCGTGGATCTGATAAGGTCCATAGTAGACGAATACCGCTTGAAGGGATACGACATAGTACACCTGCACAGGACGGACCGGTCTGGCTACAAGGCCGGCGCACTCAAGGCCGGGATGAAAAGCGTCAAGGGTGACTTTATAGCCATATTTGACGCAGACTTTATTCCTCCTTCCTGGTTTCTGAAACGATCGATAGGACATTTTGTGGACCCAAAGATCGGACTTGTGCAGTGCAAGTGGGGCCATGTCAACGAGGACTATTCAACCATGACGGAAGCGCAGGCCGTTTCGCTTGACCTGCATTTTCTGGTGGAGCAAAAAGCGAAAAGCCTGACGCACATCTTTATGAATTTCAACGGCACCGCCGGCATATGGAGGAAATCCTGCATCGAGGATTCCGGAGGCTGGCACACCAGCACGCTTGTCGAGGATCTGGACCTGAGTTACAGGGCCCAGATGCGGGGGTGGAAATGCATCTTCCTCGAAGACATCGTGGTGGATGCAGAACTGCCAGTCCAGATGAACGCGGCAAAACGCCAGCAGTTCCGCTGGGCCAAGGGCTCCATCCAGGCTGCATTGAAGCTGACCGGCGATGTAATGCTTCACAGGAAAATTCCGCTGGACACAAAGGCGCAGGCATTCATCCAGATGACCCGACATTTAGTCAACCCGCTGTTTCTTGTACAGTTTCTGATATTTCCGATGCTCCTGGCCATGGACTACAAACTGTACGATGTCAGCTGGGCTCCGCTGATCATCTGGGCGATGTATCTGCTTCTGGGCCCGGGAGGCTACCTGCTGGTCATCAACAGGATCTGGAAACGCAAATGGAAAAGCAAGGCGCGGCAGTTCATGTTCCTGACGTTCTTTGCATCAGGAATAACAGTGAACAACTCGGTGGCCGTATTCGACGCGCTGTTTGGAAGGAAAAACGAATTCCTGAGAACACCCAAGTTTGGCATCATCAAGAAAGGCGATGACTGGAGAAACAAAGAATACGTGCTTCCTTTCACAAAGACCACCCTTCTGGAGATATTCTTTGCGATTTACGGCATCATCTCCATGTTCACGGCCATATTCTCCGGCAACGCATGGTTTGCGCCGCTCATGGCAATGCCAACCATTGGTTTCATTTACGTTGCTTACCTCAGCATTGCGCACAGCCAGTTTGGAAGGAAAAAGACAAAACGCGCTGCAAGGACTATTTCCCAGCCTATCGAGGTCAAGAGGAGTACGGGCTCGCGTATCCTGCTTCCCGGCGTACTGGCCTTCCTGGTGCTGGGTTCGGGGCTCGCGTGGTACGGCTACTATGTTACCATATATCCTGTACAGGAAGCCTCCGGGCTTTTGGCTCGTGCACAAACTTCCCAAACGCCGCAAGAGCTAGCGGATTATGTCACCCTTGCAAAAAAGACCATTCCTGAAAACGGCAATCCAGTCTGGATTTTCCCGACGGTCAGAACGGACTTTGGGATCATACATACCCAGCTTGATGATGCTATCTGGCGTGCAGAGGATCTGTCACGGAGAGAGCCGCATACAGAGGAGTACAACACTGCCATGATGGACATGCATTCAGCCGCCTTGACCATTCAGGAAAACTTGAACGAGGCTATACCATACATCTATGTCAGTCCAACCAACATCCTGCTGAGCGGGGTCTGGGTCGCTGTAATACTGACGGTATTTGCGGCAATGAGGAAGGCAAGAACAAAACGCCAGATGCCAGCTACCGCCCCTGCAGTGCAGGGTACATAGTTTGGTCAGATACCCTAGTACTTTCATCACAATGCAGAAATAGAGTTATCATCATCCCGTTGAAATAGACGACGTATCGGAATATTAACCGTTTTCGTCACTTGTGTAACTTTTTTTACTCGGGCAGCAGCGTCCTGTCACTTTCGGTCTTAAATAAGAATTTTGAACTTCTACCTCATGACCGCAGAGGAACAACTGGTTAATAGGATCCATTCTGCGGGGTCAGCCGGCGTAAAACGGGCTGATCTACGCAAAGAGTATGGCGAAATTGACACCATCCTACAGGACATGGTCAGCAAAGGCGATGTATTCGTCGACAAGCGAAAAAACACGTACTATTATTTTCACAAGGACCATTACATCCAGAGTCTGTTAAATTCGGACCCAAGATTCAGACTGACGTACGACATGATAAAATCCCTTGAAGAATCGGTAAACCGCTCTTCAAAGGACGTGACACTTGCAGTCGAGTTGCTGGCAAACAACATCTCCAACCTGGCAAAACTGGTGACAGAGAATGGTCACGAAACACCCGCGGGCCAAAAAAGGAGCATGAACATCGATGAATTCAAGAAGGAATTTGATCTGGCGCTGGCCAACTCTGCATCGTCCATTGGCTGGGTCGAGCTGGCAAAAATAAGAAACGAGCTCTGTGACAAATGCAACCTTGCTTCCGAGGAGTTTTACCGCCTTGCAGGACAGGTGACAGAGCAGTACCAGGACAGGTACGAGCTGTCCACCGGTGGTCAGGAAGGCGTGATGATCCGCGGCCTGTTGCATGGTTTTGTGAGGTGCATCTGATGGCCTATCCCTACGGGCTGGAAAGCAACCCGTATCCAAGCAGCCCGACGCCGACTTTGCTGGATGCCCGGATCCTTGGAGGAAAGAGGCACAAGGAAGCCAAGGACGCGATACTGTCGTGCATCCTGGACTTACAGTCCAAGGTAGGTGCCGGCACGGCAACGGACAAGGATTTCAGGCTGCTCACCGTCATTCAGGACGTTGGCTCCGGCAAGACGCACCTTGCACTTCACATCAAGGGACTGAAAGAAGTATCGGAAAGCACCGTTGTCTCGTACGTTGATCTGACCCAGATCTCGCCGCGCAACATGCACAGCCTGTACGCCGCAATGCTGGGCGGGTTTGCCGACGATTACATGGACACTCTCCGGCGGGCAGTCATCAACTACCTCCGGCAGAAGGCAGAGCGGGACGGCGGAAGCGCAAAAAAGATCTTTAACTACGGCTTTTTTGACTCGCTGTCTGGAAGGAGCCTTGCCGATAAGGCCGAGCAGCTCATGAGAAAAGAATTCGTGCCAAACTACGCCGCAATTGGAGAAACACTTGGAAAGGAATTCTCGCCCATCGAAGTTACCATGCTGAAGCTGGTAGTAGAAGGCAAATTCCGATCAGACGCGGGAAATGTCTCGACCCTTGAAGACATACTGGCCAGCCTGGCATCGCTGGCCTCAATAAACCTCAGATTCCTGAGCAAGATAACCATATTCCAGCTGGACGAGTTTGATTCAGACCGGGAAACAACCGAATTTGTAAAGGCGGTGATAAATGCCCATGTACCGGCCGCAGCCTTGATGCTGATACTGACGCCTTCATCTTACGATGAAATCCGCAAGGCGAATGCTTCCATATTTGACAGGCTGGAAAAGGCAAACTACAAGATCGACCTTGCAGGCTCCAACACCCTTGAAGAGATCCTGGACATCATCTTGGAGTACATAAGGTTCCATGATGCCAACAACAGGCTTACCGCGGAAGAAGAAAGGGATCTGGTAGCAAAAATCAGGGTCATATACGACGAGTTCCAGGATTTCAGAAACGTGCGCTCAATTCTCAATATCATGTACCATGCAGCAGAAAACGCTGCCAAGCGCAACATCCCGGCGATTGATGAGCAGGCCATAGACGACACCATAAGAAATGTCTATCCCGGACTGCGCATAAGGGGAAGCGTCATGGACGTGCCCATATCGGACTTTATCAGGATCCGCCGCAACTGCAACGACGTGCAGGTACTCGAATCGGATGTGAAAGATGCGGTGCGGAACCTTGTCAATTATGCTCATGAAGTGGGTGTTGTCGCCAAACCGCACAACGTTGAAGGAAACGGCGTCGATGTCATGTTCAGCGACATGTACGGCACCAAGGTCGCGGTAACCGTTGTCATCAACAACGACCATGCCAAGAGCTTTGAACAGATATCCAACAAGCTCAAGACTGCCCACTTTGTTGACAAGCTCGTGATACTGACAAATGCTAACACCAACAGCGGCTCAAACGGAAGCGCTGTCATCACCATCGACCGCCGCAAGATGATAGACCTGATATACTTTAGCAACAAGTACAAGAACAACGAAATGATGGAAGACGACTCACAGCGGGCCCTGATGCTGGCAAGATCCATCCGGATCTGCTAACAGTTATTTTATGTCATCTGTTAGGATAGCATATGCCAAAGCGGAACTTTACTACCCTTGAGGAGTTCAAGGCCAACATGCACAGGGAAGGTGCCACCCTGATGGAATTCAGCGGAGGCAAGGTTCCCTGCATCATGATCGACCCAAAAAAATACAACGATCTCTTGAAGAACATCTACGGCAAGAAGGTAGCCGCAGACACGCTTTTGGATATCTTTTACGATGGTCAGGATGTGTTTGTAGATGTCCAGATCAAGTTCCGGGACACCGATTTTGAGGAAAATTATCTCTTGTATGCCAACGACATGATGGAGTTTTTTGAAGCTCTGGCTGAAAGCGGGTTGATAGCCCTTGCACCAAGCGAGACTGCCCACACAAATTCAAATAACGTCTTCATGATACAACTTCCAAGGAAAGATGCGGCAGAACGCGCACTTGAAATAATCAAGTCAAACGCCAAAAAATACACACGCGGTAAATCAAAATGACTAAAAAGAAAGAGCCGGAAAAAGACGAGGTTCCCGTAGAAATAGATACGCACTACCAGCTGTACGGCAAGCGTGCCTGGGAAGTGGAATACGGCGAGCGCTGCCCTTTTTGTGAAAAGAAAATAGATGAATTTGGATACTGCGCCTGCGGCAGCGCCCAATAAGTTATATGCAAATTGGTGCTGATAACTTGTCAGGGTTTGTTATCACTTTTCCTGATTCTTGTGGTGTAACCCGAAGATTTATCAGAACTCTCCACTCCTTTGGGAAGAAGAAAACGAGGTTCCCTTTTTATACTTCCTCATGCTAAATTATGGATGTCGATTTGGCCACTACAGTAAAAAAAGGAAAAAGTGAAAAAAAGAGTACCAAGCTTTGGCCAGAAGAAGAAAAGGCTCTAAAAGACATTATGACAGGAAAAGTAAAGACGACAACTGTTGACGGACAAGCATTCTTGAAACATATCAAAGATCTAATGAATGAAGAGAAATGATAATAGAGTCTGGAACGTAAACTATCCAGACAATTTCGATAATCAATTCAGAAAATTACCTGCCAATGTAAAGCTCCAATTTCTCCATAGAGTAGCGGAAATGATAGAGTTGGAAGATCCTAGTAAAATTGGCATTTGGAAAAAGACAAGGTATGGACCTGCGTTCGTTGTTGACCTGAACGACTCGTACCGATTATCTTTCTTGATCCACAGGGAACACAGAATAATTCAAGTATTGAGGATTGGAGACCACAAACAAGTTTACGGTAAGGACTGACCATTGCCTTTTTTCCAGCAAGATGTAGCCTACAAACTATCATGATCCTACAATGACTGCGAAAAAACATGTGCATTAGAGTTCAAGTGGTGCGACGGCCGGGATTTGAACCCGGGTTACCAGATTGGCAATCTGATGTCCTAGACCAAACTGGACGACCGTCGCAAGACAGGTTTGTCGATACTGGAAGGTAATTTAAAGTTGTCACCTAAAAATAATCAAGCATTATGACGTACTACAACGGTGGTAACAAATCAAACTCGTATTCCATGACGGGTATCAGACGAGTAGATCCGCAAGTCGTTGCAATCGCTTTCAATAAAAAAGGGGGAATGTCTGAATCGCATCTGCTTACCAGTTATTTCTGTATTGGACACAAAAAGTCCTCTGCTGCAACGCGGACTATGGTAACGTCTCCTGCGCTTTCAGCTGCCAGAACCGCTGCCTCTGAGGTCAGCAGGTATGGTGTGACACCGTCATTGAAAGTGGCTTTGAAGACCTTCCAGTGACCTCCGTGGTAATTTGTGTCTCCTGGGGCAACTGCCGCTATTCCAAGCTGACCTTCTGCTCCGTTAGTTACCTTGTAAAAGTTGTCCACGCCTTCATTGGGAAAACTTGCAGGAGGGACAACCGTGCGTACTATTGTGTCATTGTAGTAGAGGTTTCCAAATCCGGGTTTTGCAGCAAAGGCAGCTCCGACTGGAACTGCAAGCATTGCGCTGAGTGCAGCCAAGGCGACCAGTTTTGCAGTTAATCGATTTTGCATCATCAGATATGCTCTGCTGCAAGATAGTTAACGGTTTTTCCAGATTTGTTCCAGATCGGTTGGATGTCTGTTAAAAAGAGGCAAGACACCTGTCAAGTCAACAGGATCAGGGTGGAATAACCTCTGCTTTCTGTGACATAGTCTTTTTCCACCTCTTCAACTACCACGGTCAGCGAAATAACGTCGTACCTTTGGCAGCTCTTTGCATCGATGATGATGTAGTCATCCAGCAGGTCCGCGCCGTTCATGCTTTCCTTGCTCAGGGCGAAATTAACCGGCGAGCTGGAGTTGATGAGCAGCAGCTGATCCTTATGGTAGTTTCCTACCCTTGCCAGTCTGCCGGGTCTTGGCATTGCCTTTAGGTTCAGCCTGACCTCGCCTACCTGGTGGGTTGTGTACCTGCTTGCCTGGTTAACAAAAACATCAAACTTGAAGGGGTAGCCTGCGGTGTTCTCCGCCATCTTGTTGACCCCGTCGTTCATTATTATGTCGATCTTTTTGATGGTGCTGCCAAACCTGTTTATCCAGTCGTTTGTGGTCTTTACAATGTCGTTTATCGTGGTTTTCCGCCTGACAGTCTCCTGCTCGCCCAGCTGGTAACGATCAACCCAGTCCTTGTAATCGCTGCTTATGTCGATTATGAACTCCCTGCAAGTGTTCTGGTAGTCCTCGATGCTGGTGGCCCGCTCAGAGCTCCCGTCGGCGGCAAACATCAACCTGTCTGCGCTGGCCTGGAATAAAAACGTCGACCTATTCGCTCAAAAGCTTGGCCATTTTGGTTGCATGGTACGTGATCATCATGTCTGCGCCGGCCCTTTTTATGGCTGTGAGAAACTCCGTTATGACCGAATTTTCGTCAACCCATCCTTCCATGGCTGCGGCTTTTATCAGCGCGTACTCTCCGGAGACGCTGTAGGCGCATATCGGGAGGTTGGTCATCTTGCTGGCCTGGTATATCAGATCCAAGTATGGTATGGCCGGCTTGATCATCACAATGTCCGCGCCCTCGGCAATGTCTGTCTCTATCTCCCGCATGGCCTCCCTGGGGTTGGCAAACGGCATCTGGTAGGTGCGCCGGTCGCCAAACTCTGGCGTGGAATGTGCGGCATCTCTGAACGGGGCGTAGAGCGGCGATGCCTGCTTGGCAGAATACCCCATGATCGCGACATCGGTCAGCCCGTCTTCATCCAGCGCCTTTCTTATCGCCTGTACCTGGCCGTCCATCATTGCAGACGGGGCAACAATGTCCGCGCCTGACCGGGCATGGCTGACGGCCACCCTGGCAAGAGTGTCGATGCTGCTGTCGTTGTCTATCTTACCATTTGCAATGATCCCGCAATGGCCATGGGACGTGTACTGGCAGAGGCATACGTCTGTGATGATTGCCATCTTGTCACCGAATTGCTTGCGCAGCGTTTCAACGGATTTCTGGACTATTCCCTTGTCATCAAAGGCCGATGTGGCCCTAGAATCCTTCTCAGAGGGGACGCCAAACAGTATGACGGCCCTGATCCCAAGGTCGGAGATTTTGTCCACTTCGTCTACAAGTCCTGAAAGGGGGAAGCGTTTGATATCCGGCATGGAGCCAATATCTTCCGGCTTTTTCAGACCCTCCTGAACGAACACCGGAGCTATCAGGTCCTTTACCGATAGGTGGGTTTCCTGCAACAAATCTCTTATTGCTTGGCTTTTTCTCAGGCGCCGCAGCCTGACCGCCGGAAAAGAGCTACTGTCGTTTTTTCTCGTCTTCATACTTGAACATCTTTGCGACTACTTTCATCAGTTCTTCGTTGCCCAGGCCGCCTGACTCCATCTCCTTTCGAACGTAGTTCATGGGCGTGGAGAGTATTCCCTCCACTATGGCGTAGGAGAGCTGCTCGATTATCCTTGCTTCCTTTGCGTCTGCTTTCTTGCCCAGCATGGACAGGGTCTTCTTGAGTTCCCGCTCGCGGATGCTGTCCACGCTCTTGAAAACAGACACGATGACCGGCTCGGCCTTCATCCGCTTCATCGTGCTTTCCACGGACCTCATCTCGGTCTGGATTATCTTTTCTGCCGAGTTGACTTCCTTTTTCCGTAACCGCATGTTTTTCTCTACCAGCTCGGCAATCTGATCCATGTTTATCAGCTTGACTCCGTGAATGGTGGCAACTTTCTCGTCAACAGTTCTTGGATTTGACAGGTCAAATACCATCATGGGCTCATTTCTGTTCTTGATGGTGCTCTCAATCCTGTCGTAAGTTACAAGATAATACGGCGCGGTAGTGGCAACAAAAATCAGGTCCATTTCATGAAACATGCCCAGCGCCGTGTCAAAGGGCAACGGTCTTCCGGCCACCGTATCTGCAAACGACCTGGCGCGCTCAAAAGTCCTGCTGGTTACTATAAAGTCAACATCGCGCTTTTTTAGAACCTTTGCCACTAGACTGGCTGCCTCGCCGGAACCGATGAGCATGACTTTCTTGGACTTGATGTCGTCAAAGTACTCGTCAGCAAGGTTCACAGCAATAGAAGCGACGGAAACGTTCCCCTTGTTTATGCCAGTGGCCGTCCTGACCTTGCTTCCGACCTTGAGGGCCCTGTCGAAAATCATGGAAAGGTTGGATCCTGCAAACTGGTTTGAGCGGGAATATTCAAAGGAGCGCCTGACCTGGCCCAGAATCTGGTCCTCCCCCACCACGAGGGAGTCAAGTCCTGAAGCAAGCTTCATGAGGTGCAGCACGGCATCGGCCCCTGTACTGACCTCGACGCCTGACATGTCCTTTTCAGACAACCCGACGGCTGACGCCCACTGGCGCAGCAGCTTCGTTTCGTCTGCATTCTTGGCAGCAGCAAAGACCTCAACCCTGTTGCAGGTCTGTATAATGATGCATTCTTCTAGGCCTGTCTTTTCCAGAAAGGCCCTGTGGGCAGCATCAGCATCTTTGAATGTGAATTTCTCAAGAAGGTGTATGGGCGCGTTCTTGTAAGTAACGCGAGCATTGATCAGCTGCACCGGCAACGCAGAATGTGCAAATCCTTCTGTCTTGATGGAGGCTGTCATTTGCTCTTGTTCACCCATTCCTGCAACAGTTCAAGCGTTGCGCTTTTAGCTTCCTCGGCCTTGTCTTCCTTAATAAGGTTCTGAATGCGTTCGTCCTTCAGGATGGAGTAGAGGAATTCCTTTCTGCCTTCCACGGTCTTTATCTTGGGTCTAGCCGCCTGCCTGGCAAACTGCTGGAGCCTGGCATTTTCAATGTCCTCCTTTTTGATTATTCGCCTTATGACGCGCTCTGCCCTTATCCTTAGCTGGCGTGCCACGATGGGGCTCTGCCCTGAAGTTGAGATGGCCACCTGGATGACCCCTTCTATGTTGATAACAGAAGCGTAAGAAAAGTCGCTGTATGGAGGATCGTCTACAGAATAAACAAACGCGCCCTTGGATCGCCCCTTCTGCACAAGCTGGCGGTTCAGCTCCTTGTCGTCGGTGGACGCCAGGACCAGAAACGGTTTTTCGTAGCTGTCCAGTATGCTGGCGTCTTTCAGCTTGGCCTTGACGAACTCTATCTTGCCTTCCTTCTGGAGTCCTGCAAGAAAGCGGTTTA
>JBBISN010000017.1:28258-30027 GCA_037441265.1 Nitrososphaera sp.
ACGGGGATCTGGTACGGCGAATCCAGCAGCACTACCGTGGCTTCCTGCTTCTCATAGTCGACGCGGGTTATCTTGGCACTCATTCCCTTGAAGGGGCCTGCAATGATCTCCACCGTGTCGTCAACATTGAGTTCCGTTACGGTTGGCTTGCTGACCAGGTACCCTTCTATGTCCTTGAAAGGCAGCTCCCCTCTGATCTGGCCCCTTACATGCCTGATGCCGGCAAGGGCCTCGTACGCGATATTAGAGTCCTGCGCCTCGACTATGATGTAGCCTTTGAAGCTATCCAGGACCAGAACCGAGCGGATGCCCAGCTTTTTGGCCGTGACTTTGGTATACAGCATGTCTGCAACCACGCGCTCTTGCCCTCCTGTAGTCCTGATGGCAAAGAATTTGGAATCGCTAGCGGGTTTGTCGCTCTCGGCTACCGGGGCTGCAGCAGGTTGCTTGTCCTTTTGCACGGATTCCGTGTCCGTAGACTCTTCAACCTTGTTATCTTGATTATCTTCATCAAAATCGAGTTCTTCGGCGCCAGTCTCCTCGTCTTGGGCCTCTTTAATCGGCTCGCTCATTTTTTGCCAAGTAAGCGGAGATCTAATGCAATTTATAAATTTACTTTAAGCAAATCGGTAATGTCTTAAAATTTCTCGAAGGTGCAGTCTTGACGACAAAATGCTTTGATTGTTAAAGTACGCGGCTAGCTGGTAGTGGATAAAAAATCTCCAAGTGGGGCCTGTCATGACTGACAGATTTTGTACCCCTGTATCGTTAAGCGATCTTGTTTTTACAAAAAGCCGCTTCTTTCTTGAGATTGCTCAATACGGCCGCCAAGATGATTGTGGATGAATCTTTAAAGAACCTTCCCAAGACGTCTTCAAGAAGTTCCGGACGAGAAATTATGGTATTTTCATCCAATTTGTACGTCATCTTTAGAGTCTTTAAAACTAGATCCGAGGTAGTGTTGCCCAGAACTTTGTTAAAGGCGCTGCTCAGTACGCTGCGTATCTTGTTTGATTCCCATTGGGAGTACTCGCAGTTGTCGTGAATAGTGTACTCGTGAGCATTTAAGATTGCAATCAAGGCACTCACTGGCATGTCGTTTATCGAGTCGGTGGTGTAGCAACAAACTGCTTCTATGGGTGTTTGAAATTTCTTGCCAACTGATTTTTCGTATTCAACGGATTCCCTGTGCTGTCCGCCTTTGATAAAAGTGTCAATGCTGCCTATGGCTACTACACCTTTGGCTTTGGTGTCTTCCATCATTTTTGAAGTAAGGGACAACCATGATTCCAGTACTCTGTGCGGATCAAGGTTGCCGCTATCGGAGCCGTAGACTGATTCGTTGGACAGTACGCTTAACATGCCATTTTCGATGTAGCGTTCCGGCTCGATGCCAATTCTGGCCATATTTTGAATTACGCGCCGTGGATCAGGTTCGACGGCGTATATTACTCCGTATCCTGCCGCAAGGTACTTGCCTATCATCTGGTAAATGCTTGTGTGGTCCGAGGGGTTTTCAAGTAGACATAACGAATGCGTTTGACGTAACATTAGAACGTACGATGCAAAGAAAAACAAGGATCTATTATAAACGTTCACCTTTCATGGGCACCTTTTGATGATTTGCTTCAGTTTAGTGCCACATGATAGCCTTGGATGTCGACGTATGACGTTGTATCACCAGTGAAAATGAGCTTTCCCGCATATCTGGTTCTTTTGGTATATTTTATCGTGCAAAAGCAGGATATGTGATTACAGAACTTGGCTGG
>JBBISN010000018.1:0-29212 GCA_037441265.1 Nitrososphaera sp.
AGGACAAATAGTTGTCCTGAATCAGCTAATAAATCAGGTCATCGAAGTTATTAACATAAATTCTGATATATCAAGCACGCTGTGCTACAATCCACCACTCCAGAAATTGTATTTTACAGAGACCACTTTGACACTTACAAACAAATTGCTATCTGTAAAGTTGGAAATAGACTGAAACCATTATCTCATTCACATCTGGGCTACCTATGGTGAAGTTAACGAAATGCCTAAAACAACCAGAGTGAAACTGGAATATACAATGAAAAATTGCCCCTGCTAGGGCCTGCTGGATCAAACAATAACAGTCAACATCAGGTATGAAGGCAAGCTGATTTAGCATTGTAACTTCGCATATCTTCATTCTTAACTGCTATGCCTCCATACTCCATCCTTTAGATTGACAGACGCTTTTATCAAATTCTGTTATGATCTGCTGACCTAGATAACTCCCTCTTGGATCAAGTGCACGGGTTGGATTTGTCATCTACCTTATGGTTTGAGGTCTCCTTTATGCAGATGGAACCGAAAAGTCTATCATGCGAAGGCATTTATCGCAACCGCACGTGATAAAATAATCTGACACTTTGACACTTTTGTTCATATTGTGAACATTAAAAAGATGGTATTTCTTGTTTACCGGATGTCTTTCGCAGAGCTTACACTTGGAGGGATTCTCATAATACTCATAATCACCAGTCCGAAACTTTCGTTTTTCATTGGCAAAGGGTTGTGGGAACGATCCTTGAAATGGTTTGATCTTAAGGTAGTAAGGCCGTCGCAGATAAAAAAGGAGGAGCAGAGAGGCCAAACCAGCAACGCCTACCATACCAATGTAGAATACAAGCTCGATATTCGTTGATTCAGTCCGGTTAATAGCGTAAGGAAGAGAAAATAGGCCGAAAAAGAACGCTATCAATAAAGAGACAGTCTTACCTTTATCAATGAAACTAGGGATGATTTTTTCATGTTTATCCGAAGTATATCCAGATGCGTCTGAGGGAGATCCCACAATTTGATTACCCTTCAGCAAATAAAAATACTTTGCTGCGATCTACGTCTTATTTCAAAGAGCAAAAACCAAAAACACAAAAAAGAACAATAGATAGCAATGGAAACCCATCATGTTGCAAAAAGATATCGAGAATGAACGGACATAGTTTACTACATTCTTGATAGTTAAGTTAACGGAGTCATTCAGCCTGTCTGTTTTATCGAACAGCTCTGCTCAAGCCTTTTGTTTACGGAATACAGCGCCCACAGCAGCAGTGCCACGGAAACAATCCGCAGCGGCAGCTGGTACTGCGACATGATGGAGGATGTGGCCACGCCCACCCCGCCAAAGGCCGACACAAGGAAAAAGCCGGAAGAAGAGCAGCCCACGCACGCGCTGGATATAACGCTCATCGTGGATCCCGAAAGGAAGGATCCGTGAAACCGGACAGCAGAATTCCTAAAGACGTACACGTTCATTGCAACAACTATTCCAAGCAGCCCGGAAGTGATGTTTGAGAGCACAAAGTTTGGTATCGCATCGGACGGGATGTAGAACGCCGGCACCGGCGAGAAGAACAGCAGGCCGTCCAGCTGGTTAAAGAGTATCCAGAAACCCGCCGCAACCGCAACGGCCATGGCAGCGTACGCACGGCTGGAAAACACCATGGAAAGGGGGCGGCTTTTAAGCTGGCTATGCATCTCTGAATGGCTGGCTTGAAATTATGCTGTGCACCTAATATTTCTTGCCAAGGCTCCAAATCCTGGCTTTAACCATTAAAGCGTTGATAAACTGGGGAATAATTCAAATATCTAACCTTTGTATTTCCAGCAAGTTGAAGAAAGCAGCAAGGAAGGAATGTGCGCTGTGCGGAACCACCCTCCCACCGGGAAGCCAAGTCAGCATATGCAGCGAATGCATCAAGTGTGCTGACTGCTGCGTTGGGCTGGAGAAACTTTCCGACTAGGCTACTCGACCATCTTTAGCGTATCGGTTATGGTGACTATTCCCGTAACGTTGCCCTTCTCGCTTACCAGGATGCACTTTGAGAACCGTACAAGGGGTATCAACGCCTTGGCCGGTGTTGAAACATCTACTATGGGGGGCGGCGATTCCATCACCTGCTCCACGCGCATGTTCTTTAGCTCGACTTCGTCTTTTTCCATCATTATCTTGGCAACGCCGTCTTCGGTGAGGATGCCAACAACCTTTGACATGTCAAAGACAGGTATCTGGCTGATAGAGTTCTTGCGCATCTTCTCTATCACGGGGTGGAGCTGCTCGTCTTTTATTGCAGAGATCAGCCGGCGGCTGCAGATATCGCCGGCCTTCATGGAGTTCTTGCCCTCAAGGCTGCCAAGGACCTCAAAGATCCTTCGCGCCGTGTCGTAGCTGGGCTTGCAGCGTCCTGACTCTATCTGGTTTATCATCGATGTGCTGATTCCAGCAAGGGTGGCCAGCTTCCTCTGCGTGATGCCAAGTCGCATTCTAGCCTGCTTGATGTACTCCAATCTGGGCAGCATCAATTCTCATGGGATTCGTGAATTTATATAGGCTTGGAAAATTGCAACATTTTTGATAGCCTTATATTATCTTCGAACGAAATTTGCGATCGTTATAACAGGTAATGGGTAACGATAACAGCAAGTGGGATTCAGTCAAGCGTTACAAGCTCACCAAGATGATAAACGAACTGTCAAGTATTTCCGGCCACGGAACGGAGCTTGTAACCGTTTACATCCCGCCCCGGCGCCCCATATTCGATGTTATCTCGCAGTTGCGAAACGAGGCCGGCACTGCCTCAAACATCAAGTCGGACCTGACCAGAAACCACGTCCAGGACGCGCTAAGCAGAACCATGGAACACCTGAAGCTGTTCAAGGAAACCCCCGAGATGGGGCTGGTGGTGTTCTGCGGCGCCATCCCCACCGGCAAGGGCTTTGGCACGGAAAAGATCGAGCTGACATCGGTTATACCGCCAAAGCCGGTCCAGATCAGCCTGTACAGGTGCGACGACCACTTTTGGACGGATCACCTAAAAGAGATGCTAAAAGACGAGAAGGTCATTGGCATCCTTGCCATAGACACGACAGAGACCGGCATCGGGATCCTGACCGGCGACCGGTGGGAGACCGTAGACACGCTCTCGTCCGGTGTGGCCGGAAAGCACCGGCAGGGCGGACAGTCCGCAAGAAGGTTTGAGCGGCTTCGGGAAAACGAGCTCAACGAGTACTACCACAGGGTTGCAGACCATGCAAAGCAGGTCTTTATAGACGAGTACAACGTCAAGGGCATCATAGTCGGCGGGCCGGGACCCACCAAGGATAATTTCCTGAAAGAAGAATATTTGGATTACAGGCTGCAGAACAACGTGCTTGTCACGCTGGATACGTCGTACTCCGGCGACGAAGGCGTCCGGGAGATCATAGACAAGGCCCAGAAGGACGGCATCCTGGCAGAGTTCCGCGTCATGGAAGAAAAGCAGATGGTCAAAAAGTTCATGGGCGAGGTCCATTCAAGCAGGGGGCTTGGCATATACGGAATCTTTGACGTGATAAAGGCCCTGCAAAGCGGCATTGCTGATCTTGTGATAGTAACAAACGACATTTCGTACATCAAGCTGGACTTCAAGTGCAAGGTGTGCAGAAACGTGCAGGAAAAGATTGTAGACAGGTCCGCGCTGATTGCCACGAGGCAGGAGGTGACCTCAAAGCCCTGCCCATCATGCGGCGCGCTGGACTTTGATGTTGCCGAAAAGGACATCGTCGATCATCTGCAGGAGCTGGCCACCATGACTGGAAGCAGGCTTGAAGTGATTTCCGGTCAGACGGAAGAGGGCGCGCAGCTTGCCTCGCTTGGAAGGATAGGGGCCATCCTGCGTTTCAAGCCTATGTAGACTGGCACGTGCAGGCTTTTACCTCCTTGAAACAGCCGGAGCACACGACAAACGTTGTGCACCCCATGGGGCTGCAGGCTTCAAAGGTCTTGATGTCCCTGCCGCAGATGCATTTTTGCATTCAGTGTTGGTATTTCAAAAAACAATATCTGTCTTGCGGCGACATCTATTATTGTTCGTTAACTAGGCAAACCGGCATGACCTGTTACGATAAAGGCAATCGGTGTATCTTGCTGGCATGACACTGGAAGATTTCCTTCTGCCATCGGAGAATATAGTTTTCAGCAGTGCAGAAGATGTCGAGTTTACCGAAAGAAAATACAAGATAATCATCACGGACCGGCGGCTTGTACTCTATTCAAGAAGGGGGCTGCTGTTCAAGTCCGACGACATTGTCAGCAAGAGGCTGGACAGCATCAACGACGTAAAGTACCGTGAGGGCGGCTTTCCATTCAGGCAGGCAGCGGTCTCCATCTGGAGCGATTCTAAAATGGAGATCCGTGGATCCGTGTCTCACATGAAGCCGCTGTTCCAGATGCTGCAATCGGTGACAAACAAAAAGTAAACTGCAGGACAATCAACAGTTTAGTCAATTTAGTCAAAAAAAGCTTGACAAGTAATAAATAAAGGTAGACAGCTACACCTCACGCAGATGGCCACTCAACTAAAGGTTCACCCGTCGTTTTTCAAGGAATTTGCTACGAAAACCTGGGTTTCCCCAACGGAAATCGTCAAAGAGCTTGTGGAAAACGCCTTTGACGAGGACGCCACCAAGGTTCTCATCACCGTTCTCAACAGCGGCGTCATTACCATTGAAGATGACGCAGGAATGGATCAGAGCGGTGTCGAAAAATTCCTGCTTCTGGGTTCGCCCCACAAGAAGGTCGAATCCATTTCACCAAAGCTCAAGAGGATAAGGACCGGCCGGTACGGAACCGGCAGGCTGTCGTTTCTCACGTCCTTTGAAAGCATGAAAGTCAGGACAAGGCGCGGAGGCTTTAGCAAGTCCTTCACTATAGACGGCAACGTGCTGGACAACCTGTTCACCGGCAACGCGGCGCTGCAGGAGATAAACGAGCCAGTCCTGAAGCGGGACGGCACGGAGCTGGTCATGTCCGGCTCCAAGGTCGAGTCAGACACATTCAAACTTGCAAAAGAGATCCGCAAACTGGCCGTACTGCGGCAGCCTATGTTTGAAGTCTATATCAAGACGGCCGAGAACCTCAATGAATGGGATTTTGCCGGCGCGCAGCGGATAACCGCGCCAGACATACAGGGCCACAGGATCCCAGTCAACCTGGAAGCAGGCAAGATAACCGGCGAGATAGTGATCGCCAGAAGGCCGCTTTCAGATGAAGAGCGCGGTATCGCCGTCATGGTGGGCAACCACATAGTGACTAGGAGCAGCTTTGGGTTTGACACAAAGATTGGCCGCGTCACAGGGTATGTGAGGTGCGATTCGCTCACATCCAGGTTTGCCGACAAGTCCGCGCTCATCGAGGACGAGGAGTACCTCAAATTCAACCAGACTATGAAGACGTTTGTAATCGACACCGTGCTTCCAAGCCTTACAGAGTACGAAGACGTCCTGATCACCCGCGAAGAATCCAAGATCTACCGCGAGATAGACAAGGTCCTGGGCCAGGCCATGGTCGAGACTCTGGAGACTCAGGAAGAGGTTCAGGGCTATGAGATGGTCGATGTCAAGGAAGTAGTCAGGACAACCGAGTCTGACTTGCAGCCCAGCGCCAAGGAACAGGTCTCCACGCAGGTGCAAGAGTTTGAGGAGATCAAGCCCATAGCGCCGGAAAGCAGCGGCATGGCAAGAGAGTACGCGCCGAGGGAAACCACGGTTGCCGAGCCGCAGTCGTACAGGTCCGTGCCGGTGGAAGAGGCAACGGTGCAGACCGGCGAGGTTGTTTCCCTGGTGGATGAGAAGCAGGCTGACGGCACGATTGTCCGGACAAAGAAGATAAGAAAGCCCATAGTGAAGAAGACCTTTGCGCTCAAGAGGATCGGCTTCAAGGTGATACCCTACGAAGACGAGTCCGATTCCAGGTACAGCTTTACCAACGAAAGCGTGGTGTTTGTAAACAAGGCCAACTCTACCTACAAGGCAGAATCATCAAGGGGCGACGAATTCCTCCTGCGGCACATCATCGGCCTTGTAGCTGAGGCCATTGCAAGCACAAAGCACCCGGAGGGCAAGGAAGCCCTGGAATTGCAGAACAGGCTGGTCTCTGAAGCCATCAGGATCCATGACTACACCGTCATGAAGAGCTCTTAGGACAGAAACGACTAAATCTGACTGCCGGCGGGAAATAAGCAGATATGGCTTTTGAATTCATGCCCGGTGCTACTGTAGTCGGAATCTCGTACAACGGCGGAGTTGTTCTGGCAGCAGAAAAACGGGTTTCGTTTGGTCATTTTGTTGTGAACAAGAATACCAAAAAGACTTTTCCAGTTACACACTATGTGGGTGCAGCCTGCGCAGGCATGGTTGCAGACATGCAGGTCCTTGTCCGGCAGGTCGAGGCTCTGGCCAAGATCCGCAGGCTGGAGACAAGGCGCGACGTCCCTCCAAACTCCATAGCAAAGCTGATGTCCGTCATCATGTTTGAGAGACGGTACTTTCCGCTGCTGACCCAGGTTATCGTGGGCGGCATCGACGACAAGCCGCAGATATACACTCTGGACCCGTTGGGTTCCGTTCTTCCAGACGAGTATGCAGCCGTTGGAACCGGCGCAGAGATGGCCCTGGGTATCATGGATGCGGAATACAACGCAGAGATGGGCGAGGACAAGGCCCGTGATCTGGCCATCCGTGCCATAAGGTCAGCGATTCAGCGCGACGCGGCTTCCGGCGACGGCATAGACCTGCTGTTCGTCACAAAGGAAGGCACAAAGGAAGAGACAATATCCTTCAGGAACTAGACTTCCTTGGACGCTTCCCACACTTTGTCGCCGATGTAATGTAAGTTGTCGACCACGTACCCCTTGGCCATGGACTTGGCAGCCTCGCTGTCTTCTAGCGCCACGCCCACTGCAAGCATTTTGCCGTGGGTCTGGTCCTTTACGGCAACAATATCGCCCTTCTTGAAAGAGTCAAAGGCGGTGATGCCCGGCCTGAGCACCTTTGCGCCGTTGCACACGAACCGGACTGCGCCCATGTCCACGGTAACCGATGGAAATTTCTGCACCAGTTCTGGTCTGCCCAGAAAAGGCACGATGCTATCGTTTACCTGAACTGCGGAAATTTCTTCTGAGACAAGCAAGCGCCGGGTTTCGTCTACCTCGTACATCCTAAAGCTCTTTACTTTGGGCACCGTGCCATCCGGCCAGAGGCCTCTTATTTTGTCGAGCAATTCTGCAGTCTCTTTGTTTGAAAGCGTGGATACCTTCAGATCTGTTCGGCCTTTATTTTGCTGGCTGTGTTATTATTGTTTGTACGCCGGCAAACTTTATACCGCAAGCACATGTTTTATGACCAATGCACTACAGCATAATAAAAGAGCCCATGGCCATGCTGGAGGTTCAGATGTCCGACGGTGAAAGATTGACCGCGGAATCCGGCGCGATGGTTTACATGAAAGGCAATCTTGAGATCAAGACCCGCACCCGGGAAGGCGGGTTTTTCAAAAAGATCAAGGTGACCGCGCTGGGAGGCGAGTCATTCTTTGTCAATGACTTTATCGCCCGCGGCGAGTGCTCCATAGGCCTCACCGGCCCGCCGATAGGAGACATCACCAAACTTGAAGTAAAGTCAGGCAGCGGCTACATAGTGCAGTCCGGCTCGTACGTGGCCTCGACGCAGGGAGTCCAGCTGGACACGCAGTGGCAGGGCTTTACTAAAGGGCTTTTCGGCTCAGAGTTCTTTATGCTCAAGGCAACCGGGCAGGGCGACCTGTTTGTCAACGCGTACGGCGGCATAGTGGGCAAGGACCTGATGCCCGGAGAAAAGATGATCGTTGACAACTACCATCTTGTGGCGCTAAGCGATCAGTCGACGTACAGCGTCATGAAGGTGGGCGGACTGAAAACAACGATCCTGGGCGGAGAGGGCCTTGCCACCGAGATCACGGGCCCCGGCTCGGTTTACTTCCAGACAAAGAACCTGCGCGAATTCATCGACCTTTTGGGCATAAGCCAGAGGGCTGAAACCACGTCCCAGTCAGGAGTCTCGTTTGGCGGCTTTAGGATCGGCTAGGTGTTGGTATGGGTAACGTCCTGCCAGCATTCTAGGCAGAAATCACCGGTAACCTGAAATATCTCTGCAGGCCTCTTGGAGCAGTGTGTACATATTATATCCTGAGCTCCAATTTCCTCAGATTTTTTGATTTCTGATTGTAATATCTGTACCATCAGGCTACAGAATTTTTCTTACTTCGCCGATATTTATATTTAATTTGTCAGCAGGTGGCGACCGTTTGATCAGCGCTCAAAGACCGTGTCTCTTATCTCTATCAGGTCCCGCAGCACAGCACTGGCCGTTTCGATGCCGCCGGCGCCGCGGCCTATGATGGTCTGGTGGCCGGAATGCTCTGACGAAAACGTTACTGCATTCAGCGTCCCGTTGACGCAGATGGGGTCCTTCTTGGACACCTCGGTAGGCCGGACCTGGAGGTGCTTGCTGTCGCAGCTGGCTATTAGTTTGATGGCATTTCCACGCTGCAAAGCCGCCTTGACACCCGAAGCCTTGACGGCAGATATCCCAGTCCTGTCCACGTTTTTCATGGTCACCTTCATCCCCATTATCCAGTTGGCCATGATGACCAGCTTGGCTGCCGCGTCGTAGCCGTCGATGTCCAGAGCAGGGTTGGCTTCTGCGTAGCCCTTCTCCTTGGCGTCCTGCAGGGCGCTTTCATAGCTCAGGCCTTCTTCCATCTTGCTCAGTATGTAGTTGGTCGTGCCGTTGAGTATCCCCTGAAAAGATATTATGCTGTCCCCCTTTAGGCAGCGCTTGGCAAATTCCAGTATCGGGGTGCCTCCACCCACCGTGCCGCTGAACCGGAACATCACGCCGTTGTAGTTGGCCAGTTCTATGAGGGACGGAAATGAAAGCGCCAGCGGCCCCTTGTTTACCGTGATGACGTGCCGGCCCTTTCTCATGGCCGCTATTATGTGCGAGGTGCCCGGCTCGCCGGTGATCAGGTTCGTCGGCGTGCATTCAATGACCACCTCTGCGTCGACGTTTTCTATGACCTGCAGCGGACCTTGTTTTGCATCGGAATCGTAGAGTCCCACAGACCCCTTTTTCTTGGCTTTCAGCAGCCGCTGAAGGTCAAGGCCGGCCGGCGAGATGGCAGACCCGCCCTGGTCTACGCATGCGACTATACGCGGCTTGATGCCGTGCTGGCTGTAAAGGTCGGCAGAGCGGGACAAAAGGATCCTTGCAAAGCTCTGGCCGACGACACCAAAGCCCACTAGTACAACGCGCAATTTCCGCTCTTTGCTTAAAGATGCGGGGTTAATATGTTTACAACAAACTATAAGACACAAGGCAGCAAGTCTCTAGCGTTGGAAACCCGGCTAGACGAACTGGACCTGCGGCTTGTGGAGATCCTGCAAAACGACAGCTCCATGCCGGCAGTCCAGATTGCCAGGGACCTGCAGGTGACCGAAGGCACGGTGAGAAACAGGATACGCCGGCTGCGCCGCCTCGGGGTGATAAGAAAGTTCACCGTCGTAGTTGATCCGACGGCCCTGGGCCAGAATATGGTTGCCTTCGTGCTTGTCAATGCCGCGCCGGGCCGGCTGTCAGAGGTGGCAAAAAGGCTGTCTTCACTTGACATCGTTTCCGGCGTCTACGAAACCCACACTTACGCCGATCTACTTTTAAAGTTGCGGGTAAAAAACTCCAGTGACCTAGCAGATGTCGTGGCCAACAGGATCAAGACTGTAAGCGGAGTGGCAGGCACGCAGGTGGTAAGCGTGCTTAACATCTGGAAAGACATGTAGCGGACGGATTTGGAAATCCACTCATTTCAAGCCACGAGATTTGCAAATATGGATGAAATTAGCAATTAATTCAACAAAGTCATCGCCCATAAGCATCCAATGTACCAAAAAATTCTGTATCTGCTTTATTTCATTATCTCATCATACACCTTCTGAGAAATTATCCCCCTCTCTTTCAGGATATCGAATCTACTGAACAAGCCTTTATTCCTTAGTAATTGATACGTCTGGATCTTTACTTTTTCGCTCCCGAAGTCAAACTTGCTGTGGCAATTTGGGCAAACGATAATTATGTTCCGGGGATCATCAGAGCCCTTTGTGCCTCTCGGGATCACATGATGCGATTCCACATAATTATTACCATTACTCGATTCGAAGGTTGGGTGTCCGCACAATTGACAGAGAAAGTCTGCCTTTGATTTCATCAAGGCGGAGAGCTTTCCATCTCGTTCGTAGACGGTGACAGTCGCCCTAACTGCAGGCTTTTCATCTGTAAGGTTATCATCACCCTTGTAGGATTCCAACTGCTTCGTCATTTCTTCTTCAGATAATCCTGCGATTTGTTTCTCTTGAACTTGCTCTTCTTCGACTTGCTGCTTTTTTACTTCTTCCAGTAATTGGGTTGACGGTTTGCCACTGAAATGTGATAAAATCATTTGAAGTTTCATTATGCTTTCTTTGTGTTGTGGCAATTGCTTGCATTGCTTGATCTCTTCTTCTATGATAGATATCGCTTCCTCGTAGTTTATGTAAGAAAAACCTACCTCCCCTGGTCTCTTCTTGCTTCTAATAAAGTCATTATATTGCAAATAGACTGGGAATCGCATTGAAAGCTCTACTTTTCCTCTAACATTTGTGATCAGGTTGCCGTCTTCAAATCCAGGGTAGTTCGGATGCCTACGGTAATCTAGAATTTCAGCGCCTCCATAGACGCCGACAATTTTCATTTGCCAATCATGTATGTCAGTGGAACAGAAAATTATCAAACCCCTATTCTCGAATGAAGTAGGGGCATTTGTCCACTTGAAGTATCCATTGACCCAGTCATCAGAGTCTATATTTTTCTTGTTAAAAATGAAATTCAGACATTCATGACCCGGCTTATCCTTTACGTTGCGATGACGCGCCTCTGGGTGAACTTCACGATCGGTCCAACCTGCGTCATTCCATGTAATATTGGCTACTATGACTTTTGCCACATTCAAAAGTCTATTCTGCTTATTTATAAAAACACGAACCTTGTTTGTTCAAGAACTATTCTCCTTCACCTCCATCCGGCTCCTTTTGAAAGATATTCCGATATGTATCATATTCTATCAGTTCCCAAGGATCAGGACTTTGCAATGGGAATGGAGAAGTGGTTAGATCCCGGTGAAGTAGCGCCCAAACACCCATGGATTCATCATTCTTAAGTTCTTCCCGGCGATCACGCCATAGTCTATACTCAACTCTTGTCGAATCTAGGTATTTTCTCAGTTGTACGAACAACAATTCTGGAATGGAGCTTCGTTTTTGCATGCATCCTCCACAATCACTATCACGCAGTAGGTGAATAGATTGACCATGTTTTGCTGAAATTTCGGCATCTCCCCATCTCTTGCCGGTTGCCCCTAGGCCGAGCTTGTAACCAATACAAACTATCAGAAAATTATTTAGTAGTTTTTCCAGATTAATTCCGGATTCACAAATCCTGTATGTATCGACCTTTTAGACGGCCCAGACCAGGTCATATTTTGACGTTGCAGGCAAACCCCCCGTCAGATTCCAAAGAGAATCAAATTCCGCGTTCTTCTTTGCGGAATAAGACCTATATATCTAGGTCAATTCTGTGCTACATAGGTTACGACACAGCCTGTTGACGGATCAATCCACGCCGCAGAGGACAACCATTGTGAATGGATATTCTGTTAGGTACTTTGACTACGGTCTACCCCACAACGGTGCCAAGGATCTGGTTCTCCTGCACGGAATCGGCGCTTCTGCCGAACGCTGGCGCAGAGTGGCCCCGATCTTGTCAAAGCAATACCGTGTTGTGGTGCCAGACATCGTGGGTTTTGGGTATAGCGACAAACCAACCGTCGAATACACCATGGACTTTTTCTTTGATTTCCTGCAGAGCTTTCTTGAAGACCTCGGGATACGCAAGCCCAGCATCATAGGCTCTTCTTTTGGCGGCCACGTGGCCGCGGAATTTGCCATAAGGGCAGGCAACGAACTGGACAGGCTTGTCCTTGCCGCGCCGGCCGGCATGATGAAGACTTCAACTCCAGTGCTGGACCTGTACATCATGGCTGCCCTTTATCCAACGTATGAAAACGCAATGAAGGCGTTTAGGCAAATGGCGCATGATCCCCGGTCCGTTACCGAGGAGATCGTGCTGGATTTTGTTAACAGGATGCGGCTTCCAAATGCAAAATATGCGTTCATGTCAACCCTTCTTGGAATCAGGTACGCCACGCCGCTGAGGGGCAGGCTTGCCAGCGTGGTGCCGGAGACTTTGATCATCTGGGGCAGTAATGACAAGATGATACCCCTTGATTATGCCAATGAATTTACAGAAATTCCAAACAGCAAGCTCGTCGTTATAGAGGATTGTGGGCACACGCCCTTTGTTGAAAAACCGGAAAGGTTCAGCGAAATAGTGCTGAGATTCCTTAACGGCAAAGGTCTGTAGATTACTTTTGTTCTGCAGCCTTGCGCCGCCTTTCTATGGGGATGACTATTACCTGCACCAGGTCTCCATCCTCTATGTCAAGGGCCTGCCTTTCAGCTTCAGGGATAGAGATCCGGCCGCCACTCTGCACAGTGGTTTTGAACATCGCGTTGTAAAAGCTCAGCCCCCTAAGCAGGGCAAAGTAATTCTGCATGAGATCCGTCTGCATTGAAGAAAACTGCTTTGTAAAGTCCTTCTGTGCCTCGCCTCCTCGCTCAAGAGCTTTCCGGAAAGCCTCGGCGGGATCGTTCTGGTTATCGCTAGAGCTCATCATGTGAAGCAAGGCGTGTCATTTATTTAATGTTTGACATGGACTTCATCGGGAATCAGGATAAAGTTCAATAGGGTTCAGGTCCGCATAGCAGATTATTGCGTTCATCGCTTATGCAGAATTTCAATCCAGAGATAAGCGTAAACAGCGGGCAGGTCTTTCTCTGGGAAAAGCATGGCGATTTCTGGTACGGAATACACGGATCGCAGGTGATCAGGTTTGTCAGAAAGCCAGACGGATCTTTTGAATTCCAGTCTTTTCCGGAAGGCTCGGGCACAGAAGAGAGGCTCTTTAGGCTTGATGACGACATGGAGGCCATCTTTTCAGAGATATCCCATGATCCCTTCGTGGCCGGGCTTTTGAAGGCATACCCCGGGCTCAGGCTGATGAGACAGGACCCGGAGCAATGCCTATTTTCCTTTGTCTGCGCAAGCAACACCAGCATACCGATGATACGCAGGATGCTTTACTCGCTGACAAGGAAATTTGGACAGAAACTCCATTTTGACGGTCGCGATTTCTTTACGTTTCCCACCGCCGCGCAGATAAGCAAGGCCACGGTCAACGATTTGCAGGCATGCAGCCTGGGTTACAGGGCCAAGGCGGTCAAGGCAGTTGCAGAAAGCATTACTAATGGCAACCTTGATCTGGGCTTGCTGGTCCGGTCCAGCTACCAGGATGCAAAAAAAGAATTGCTTAAAGTGTACGGCATTGGAAACAAGATAGCAGACTGCGTGCTCTTGTTCTCCCTTGAAAAGACGGAGGCATTTCCCATCGACGTGTGGATAGCCCGCGCCCTTGCCGGTCAGTACAGATGGCTGCACAACCTGCCCGTGTCTGACAAGATAACCGCGCACCAGTACGATGTCCTGTCTGAGCGGCTTCGGGGTTATTTTGGCAAGCATTCCGGCTACGCGCAGCAGTACATCTACTACCACATGCGCCAGCAGGCAGGAAAAAAGTGGTAGGCTACTGCGTCAGATCTATTATGCTCCGTCGGATGATGAGCTTTGCCTCTGGTGAAACGTCGTACTTCTCCAGAACGACTGAAGGGTCCTGGATCAGCCTGTTGCGGAATTCAGGTTCGCTGGCTGCTCTGAGCAGGATTTCACTGATGATCTCTGCTTCCTTCTCACGTGGCTCCAAGTAAAACCGAAATTGGAATTCGGTTATTTAACTTTAGTGCATGATTTGTTTATATCGCCAAGCACGGGTGGCAAAGAAAATGATTGTTGATGGATAAGTATTGTTGACTTGGGGTCATAAAATAACCAAAGGGATTCTTTTGTCGGAAAGAATTGACAGCAGGTATAGAGCTGGTAGGAGACCTTGGTTACCTCCTTCTTATCTGCTCCGGCATTGGCGCTCTTGCATACATACTCAAGCAGCCAATGATTCTGGGATTTCTGATTGCCGGGATTCTGATCGGCCCCTTTGGCCCGTTCAGCCTGATCAAAAACACAGACATGCTGAACAATTTTACAGACATCGCCATCGTCCTGTTGTTGTTTGGGGTGGGCCTCTCCTTCCCGCTCACGCAGCTGCGCGCCATCGGCAAGATAGGCACTGGCATCGCATTAATTGAAGTGCTCCTGATGCTGGGAATAGGCTTTGCAGTTGGCGCCGCATTTGGCTGGCCCTTCTACGACGCCATGTTCCTTGCCGCGGCCCTTTCCATCAGCTCCACGGCCATAATAGTCAAGGTCCTTGAGGATATGGGCAAGATGGAGGCCACGTCGTCCATCCTGATGGTGGGCGTCTTGGTCATCGAGGATCTGGTCGCCATCGTGATAATAAGCGCCATGCACTCAGGAGTGGTCAGCGGCTCATTTGAAATAGACCAGATACTGCTGACCATAGGAAAGATTGGCCTCTTTATCGGAGGCACCATAGGCGCCGGAGTGCTGGTCATGCCCAAACTGTTCTCCTTGATATCGCGGCTTGAGCGCCACGAGATAACCGTCATATTTGCCCTGGGGCTGGCGTTTGGTCTTGCATTCCTATCCTACTACCTTGGTTTTTCTGCAGCCACCGGCGCTTTTCTGGCCGGCGTCATCATAGCGGGCACCAAGTTCTCAGAACAGGTGTCAAACCTCATCACACCCACAAGGGAGATCTTTACCGCGATATTCTTTGTCACCATAGGAGCGTTGATGGACCTTTCATCCATCTCTGCATACTGGATACCGGTCGCCGTGATTACCCTGGCAACGGTCTTTGGCAAGATAGGCGCAGTCTACGCAGGAGTCAGGCTGTTTGGATTTGAGAAGACCTTTGCCATCGGCATCGGGCTGAGCATGGCGCAGCTGGGCGAGTTTTCATTCATCGTGCTGAAGACCGGTCAGGATCTTGGCGTTGTAAGCGACTTTTTGTTCCCCATAGTTGGCATGGTGGTGGCACTGACGACTTTTATTGGCCCCATGCTAGTCAAGTTCGGAACAAGGGTAGTCTCTGTCTACGAATGATCATACCCCAAGTTCTGGGAAACTTGATTGTTTTACGCCCAGCTCCCCCTGAAGGGTCCTGATCTTTTTGGCGTACTCTTCCATCTTTGACCGGTCGTTTTGGGCCTTGGCTATCTTGTAGCCTTTCCATGACTTTCTTAAAGCTCCCCAGGTTTGGCCTTTTGTAAAATTTCCACGAGAACTCATTTCAAATTCAATACTTTGTCAAAGATATAAGATTTATCCAGCAACAATACTTTGGACAGATTTACAACTGTTAAAGCAAATTGCAAAAGACGTTATCTTTGAAAAAAGGAAAAAAAGGAGGAAGTTCTCCTGCGGGACTTACTCGGTGACGTACGCCCGCTCTCCGTGCTGTGCCAAGTCCAGGCCGATCTCTTCTTCCTTTGGAGTTACGCGTATTCCTCCAGGCCAGACGGCGTCCATGACCTTGATTATGGCGGCCGTGATACCCATTGCCCAAGCCAGCGCGGCAAATGCGCCCACTGCGTTTTCGTAGAGCTGGGCCGGGTTGCCAAATGCAAGACCATCGTCTCCCCACGGAGTGAATCTCTTCTCTGCAAAGATGCCTGTCAGGAGAGCGCCAGCAAGACCTCCGACGCCGTGTACTCCCCATGTGTCAAGGGCATCGTCCCACTTGCGCTTGTTCTTGAACATCACTGCAGCGTAGCAGACTATGGAGGCGATAATTCCTATAACTAACGCAGACATAGGCGAGACAAATCCGGATGCCGGCGTGATAGCTACAAGTCCAGCTACTGCACCGGAAGCTGCACCCACCGTCGAGGGTCTGCCGGTGTGAGCCCAGGAGATCAGAGCCCAAGTCACTGCTGCCATGCCTGTTGCTATTTGTGTTGCGACAAACGCGCTTGTTGCGTTCGATGCCGCCGCTGCCGCAGAACCTGCGTTGAATCCGAACCAGCCTGTCCACAGGAGCGCCGCGCCGAGGACCACCAAGGAGATGTTGTGTGGTTCCATCGGGACCTTGCCGTATCCCAGTCTGCGACCAAGCATCAAGGCGATGACGAGACCCGACCAACCAGATGTGATGTGGATGACTGTTCCACCTGCAAAGTCAAGAGCTCCAAGACAGCCGCCCCATCCAAAGCCACAGTATCCTGGAGTCTTGCCATAGTTGTCTGCAGCAGAAATCTGCCAAGTCCAGTGGGCCGCAAAGTCATAGACGAATGTTGCCCAGATAACTATGAAGACCATGAAGGCGCTGTATTTCATCCTCTCGGCTAGTGCTGCCACTATCAGTGCAGGAGTGATGATGGCGAACATCATCTGGAATATCATGTAGGTTCCATGAGGTATGGTGTATCCAGTTATACCGCCGTATGCGTTAGACGGGACATCATGCAGAACGTTCTGGAGGCCGGCCCAGTCAAGGGTCCCGATGAAGCCGTGTCCTGTCGCGTCCGGTCCAAAGGCCAGACTGTATCCCCACAGGACGTACTGGATTGCAATTACACCGGTAGTTATGAAAACCATGTGCAGGGTGTTTACCGCGTTCTTTTGTCTTGCTAGACCACCGTAGAATATTGCCAAGCCTGCAGGAGTCATCATGAGCACCAGCGCAGATGATGTCAGCATCCATGCGTTATCGCCTGCGTTTATCTCACATGGTACAAGATTTTGATTTCCGTCTTCATCCGTTTCTATGATGAAGCTTCCATCTTCATTTGTCTGCCAGCAATGGTACGGAACCGCCGGGTCATCTGGAGCATAAGCAAGTGCGCTGCCGGAGAAACCAATTGTAACCAGCGCAACAACTAATGCAGCCAGAACAGCCAGACGGGTCCTAGAATTGAACAAAGTCTTTACTTTGCTGTCTGCATTCATGAAAGTCAAGGATTGGAGGTTTGAATAAAAGCATTTAGTTAAAATTTTCTTCATCTACTTTTATTTTGAATTTAAGTTAGACAAGAAATAATATCAAAATCTCCATAAATTCTGCAACTAGCGTAAAATGCAGATTTTATGATACTATTGGTGATTTCAACACTCCTCATGATTGACATAAATATGCGCATCAAGCTATTTGCTGCAAGTGGCCGCGCCGAAGTTAGAACAACTCATAGAAGACTGGAACAATACCGTGGTAAGGGAGATTGTCGCATCAGACAACAGCGACAAGATAGTCGAATATGCCCTGCACATGGCCAGAATACTTGCCTACCCCGATCTGGACGTCAAGGGCGTACTGGACGAGATAGATGGCATGGGAAAGCAGGTCGCCCAGATGATCAAAAAGAAAGTAAACACGCCGCTGCGGCCAACACTGATAATTGAGAACATTAACAATTACCTTTTCAACGATCTAAAGTTCAAGCCAAATTCCGACGATTACTACAATCCCCTGAACAGCTACCTCAACATCGTTCTGGAGCGCAAGACCGGCATACCCATCACCCTGTCAATCCTGTACATGCGTCTTGCGCAGTCCATCAACTTCAAGCTGCATCCGGTGAACTTTCCGGCGCATTTTCTCATAAAGCACATCATGGAAGACAACAACGGCGAGATAATCGTCGATCCGTTCAACCGCGGGCGCATAATGGATGATTACTCACTGAAGGCCCTCCTTGACAGGTCGTATCCGCAGCAGAACATTCCGGTCACCCACGCCTTTCTGGAGAAGGCCACGACGTCAGAGGTGATGATACGCATGCTCAACAACCTCAAGGGCAGCTACTACGAATCCCAGGACATGGAACGGTACGAGGTGGCCAACGAGATGATCCTTGCAATAGACCAGTACAACCCGGATGCCATACGCGACAAGGGCATAGTATGCCTGAAGAAGGGCGATTTTGAAGAATCCCTGAGATTCCTAAACGCCTACCTGGAGATAGATCCGGAAGCCGCCGATGCAGACGACGTGCTGGACATCATAAAGCAGATCAGGTCTGATGCGCACAAGCAAGACCAGGCTTGAACTATCTTGTAGCCGGAATTCTGATGGTGGCATTAAGTGGATCTGCCGCCATAGTCCTCAACGTGCTGGGCGCCGCCTGCCTTACCCAGCTGGCAAGGATTGACCGTTCTTCCATAATGACTGAAAGTGTCGATGAGCTGGAAAGGAACTGCTTTATAATAACAAACTCGTATGTCTATTCGCTTTTCGGAGTCGTGGCCGGTGCAATCCTGCTTGTATACTGGTACAAGAAAAATAAAAAATAGCGCTTAAAATCTGGGATATGTATGCCAGCCGCCAAGTCTGCCGAGGATTCACTGGAAAAGGTCACCGAGGAGGTCACCGGCTGCCCGCTGTGCAAACTGGCGCGCACCAGAAAGAACGCGGTTCCCGGCGAGGGGCAGCTGTCCGCCAGGATCATGTTTGTTGGCGAGGCTCCAGGTAAATGCGAGGACGAGAAGGGCAGGCCCTTTGTGGGGGCAGCAGGCAGGATACTTGACGAGATGCTTGCAAAGGCAGGAATCCCGAGATCCCAGGTCTTTATCACCAACGTGGTCAAATGCAGGCCCCCAAGCAACAGGGTGCCAGAGCCCGACGAGGTGGCAGCATGCATGCCCTACCTAAACAGGCAGATAGCGCTCATACGCCCGAGGATCATCTGCATACTTGGAAGGACGGCCTACTCATCCATTCTTGGGGGCGGCTCCATCACTGCAAACCGCGGCAAGGTCATTGAAAGGGCTGGCCAGAGATATTTTCTCACGATACATCCGGCGGCAGCCATTTACAACAGAAACATGCTTTCCATACTGGAAGCTGACATCAAACAGCTGGCAAAAGAGGTCCGGAAGACTGAGGAAAACCAGGATGCTTCACTTGAAGATTACATGTGACATGGACCACATTCATACTTCGTTTTATCAAAGGCCAACGGACCAGGTGGCAGAGGACCTGATAGGCAGGCTGCTTGTACGGAGGATCAGTGAGAATGGCCACGTAAGGCGATTAAGCGGCATCATCGTGGAGGCAGAAGCCTACGGACATGCAGATGACGCCGCAAGCCACGCCTACAGAGGCATGACAAAAAGAAATTCAGTCATGTTTGGCCAGGTGGGCGTAGCCTACGTTTATTTCACATACGGCAACCACTTTTGCCTGAATGTTTCTGCAAGGTCCAGCAATGATGTGGCCGGCGCCGTCCTCATCCGTGGCATCGAGCCGGTGGAGGGAGTAGACATCATGAAAAAGCTCCGGCGTGTAGACGATGTTTATGCACTTACATCAGGACCAGGCAAGCTTACCCAGGCACTTGAAATAGACAGGGGACAGAACGGCGTGGACATGACTGACCAGGCATCAGAACTTTGCATAGAACAGGGCGTAAAAAGACAGGCCGTTGCCACGCAGAGAATAGGCATAACACGGGCGGTGGACAAAAGGTGGCGGTTTGTCGACCCCGCAAGCCCGTTTCTGTCTCGCAAATTCCGATAAATCTACTGCCAGCAAAGGAATACATGTCGTCTAGAACACGCGGTTGGAATCAAGGATCAAGGGATAAACGGCCGATTACCGTCCCCGAAATCCTTTTCTGCAAAATCGCCTTGAAGGCTTGATTCTGACACAAACTTGGCGCTGCCTGATCTTGCGCCAGTTATGCTGCCTTTTTTGGAATTGTTTATCTTTACGGTATCCGAGTTTGCGGCGATGTTCGTGTTTCCAGAACTGTTATCAAAAATCAGTATGTTGCCTTCGTTGCCATTGATGGAGACGGAACCCTCGTTTTTGAAAATGAAAATGTCAGAGTCATTGAAAACGCCGTTGGTATTCTCCCGTATGTCGACGTTTCCTTCGTTTAGACCTATTTTTACGGTATCGTTGTTGAAGCCCACGAGAAAGTTGCCCCCGTTCCTGTTTCTTCTCACCACGACCAGATCGTCGTTGCCGTCGGGGTTCTTGTTTATGGAAAGATCTCCGAAATTATCATGCACCCTTACCACGTCTTCCCCGGGAGAGCCCGTCCCGTTGGAATTGATCTGAATCACGCCAACCTTGCCGTCCCGCCGCAGGTTCTCATGGATCACCATGGTGTCGTCATTCTGGTTTACAAGTACGCGCCCAAGGTTCTCGTCCACGCTTATCGTGTCATCATTATCCTTTATGACAAAGGTACCTTCATTTCTCAGTACAGAGATTGTTCCATCATTATCCTCGATCTCCAGCGTGGCTCCGGCAGGTATCAGCTTTACGACTATTGCCCGGCCATCATCCAGCTCTTTTATCTTGGCGGTACCGGAGACAGTTTCAATTATGGCGCTGAGATCGGACTGCAACGATATTGAAGAATTAAACACCGGTATTCTTTTTATCTCGTGGCTCCGCAGAAAGAACGATTCAGGGTCATTCAGGATCGAGGACTGCACTTCCGGTCTGATGGTCAGAGGCGTATCCACGGTTTCTGAAGGCAGGACAATTCCAGCTGGATCGAACTTGATTATCCTGTAGCCTGGGGAAAGAAGCGAGATCCATTCAGATACTTCATTTGAATAGCCCACTGGACCTCCAGACGTGGTGACAAGAATTATCGGAAGTGCATTGTTGATAGGACCGGAGGTCGCGTCCCTCAAAAAGACCAGGTCTTTCTGCTCGCTTTGAAAGTTGTTTCCGTTTCTTTTCTTTACAGTCCTGCGCTCTATTTGAAATAGTCTGTTGGTGTGGCTGTGACCGTTTAAGGAAAGATGTATTGGAAACGACATGATCTTTCTTGCGATATCAAGCCTTGTCCTTTCAGCCAGCGCCCCCCATCTCAGTTGCAAAGAGTCCGGTGTTGCCAGCGGGTACTCGTCAATTTCATCTTGGTTCTTCTTTATCCGGGACTTGCCCAGGTAAAAGTTCCCAAGCTCCGGCCAGGGGTCCAGAATCGGCGCGTGGGAACAAAATACACGGAACTTTGCCGGCCGTCCTCCGAAAACATCGACCATTTCCATCTGCTTGCTTGAAAGGCAGTCCGTCGGACGGGGCAGGGTGATCAAAGTACCCTTCTCCTGCGTGACGTTCCAGTCAACCATCAGAAATGATGTTTCCTTGTATGAGAAGGCGTAATCCTTGAACGGGTTTATTACAAGAAAGTACCACAGTGCCGCGTCTTCGGTTGTGAACCATATCCCGCGGACCGGATCGTCTACCTGCGACTTGAATCTGGGAATGGAATCGATGATCCCGGCTATACTTCCCTCGTCTTTTTCGGCCCTTGCATCCAGCAGCTCTTTGGCCTTCAATGCGTCTATCGAGAAATGCTCAATGTTGTCAAGGGACCGGGTCTCCTCTACGGTGAGGTTCATGTCCGATGCAAACGGCGACTCTTTCTTGCTGAGTATCGCGCTCAAGGGCAGGCCAAGCAACGGTATGGGCAGGACAATGTGAGCCTCGATGGTCGTAGGATACGGATTGAGAAAGTAATCGTGGTTGCCAAGCAGGGTGAAGGCTGGTTTCTGGTAATTGTTGAGCAACAGTTCGTAGAACAGGACCCAGTTCCGGTTAAAGATGTAGTCGCGAAGCAGGTCCCGGTTGCTATCGTGGGTGTCGTTGCTGCGAAAGTTGACCCGATGGCCGCGGTTGTAGTCTATCAGGTCGCCGGTTATTATGGCCATGTCGACTTTGCTGCTGTTGCTTCCACTGCGGATGTCTTTCATGATTTCTTCAAACCGCTCATTGTAGTCGTTGTATGCCCCCGGAGGGATGTTGAGGCTGGGCTTTTTGGCCACGCGCTTGTACAGCTCCCAGCGGGTGGAGGTATGAATATCTGTGACATGGGCTATGCCAAGAAAGTCCTTGCGGGTCACCAGAAACGGATGGTAAACCTTGATGTCTTTGTCCGACTTTAAGGTCTTTTGGGACCTGTCCACCTCATGCGAGCTTCCTCCCGGCGATGTGAGGTTGGTAACAATATCAAGGATGAATCGGGATTCGTCGAACCTGCTTACAAGGGTGAACAGATCTTCTCCCAGATCTGCCAGCGACAGGCGCAAGTACAGGAGGTCTTGCGTGTTGAACTGGCCGGCGTATTTTGAGATCACTTTTTCTGTTATTACCAGCGAGAGCCCGGCCGAACTGTCATCGATCTTGATTAGTCGTTCGTTGCCGCTGCTGGCAGGCTGCACCAGCCTTATCGCCTCGACTGCATCGGGCTTTATCTTCTGGGCCTGGTCAAAACTTGAATCCTTGTCAGACCACTTGAGGAACCGCAACCCGTTGGATGCGGCCTCCTTTGCCTTGCCCAGACTCTCAGGATCGCCAGAATTGGCGAGTAATTCAGAGAGTTTTGAGCCCTTTTTTATCAGGGCGACGACATCTATCTTTCCTTCGTTGGCCAAGGCAGGTATCCCAAGTGAGGGAAAGAGTACAAACAGTTCAGATGCTAAAGGAATCTGCCCCACCAGCAGGATTCTGGGCTCGTTTTCCTGGCTATTTTCGATTTCAAGCCCAGGGTCTGCCAGGCGCTCGGTAGTTACGGTGAAAATGGGCTTGCCTTCGGTCAGCTCCGGTGGCGTCTGGTAAAGATCGTACCACCGCCCGACCATCTCCCGGTTCAGGGCATCGGAAGTCTCCGGGCCCACCAATTTGTCCACGGCCAGGGCATTTCCTTCCCAGTCCTTGTGCTCTTTTTGAAATGCCACGACTGCCTCGCCGGTGAGCTTGCCAAAATTGCCGTCAACACCGTCACCGTTATCACCCGTGGTGCCAAGAAAGAAGCCCAGGTCTCGGAGCATGGTTTGAAGATGCTTTACAAGATCGGTTCTGCGGTCACCGGAGGCCAGAGGCCCCTCTCCATGGATAGGGTTTGGCTTTCCAAAGGCATTGCACAATTTTGGCGCCGGCAGGGGTCCGGGATTTTCAGGAAAGTCGCCCAACGAAGAACCTGTAAGAAGTGAAAAGAAATACCTTTCGAATTAAGTTAAAAAGCAAGGTATGCTTGAATCCAAATTCAGAAGCAGGCATGAGCGAGACATCGGTATCAAGGCGCAAACCAGGGACAACACCACCAGGGCAGCAGAGAACCGTCGCTTTTGAGAACCTGATTCCGGAATTCCGAGCAGCCCGTAGGCTGAGAATCGAGATCCTGGATCCGGAATTCCAGCCCATCGGCGATGCAGAGTTTAAGACAAAGAACCCAGACAAGCAATACAAAACCGACGATACCGGCCACATCAAAGTTGACGTGCCCGATGACCAGAAAGTGGAGTTACTTCTTTTACCCAGAGTGACTTGAGCTGATGCCTTTCCAGAGGCCATGAAAAATAGCGAATATCCCGCAAAAACGCTTCCGTCAGCCAATTTGCAGCGTTTCATGAGGAAAGGACAGACTTTTTTAGGAATACAAGATGTTGTTTTGCATACGTCGGGCCTACTTATCTTGACTTAACGGTAAAACAGAGCTCTTTGACTGGCTTTTTACTTGTACCTGAAAGCCGTTGTTGATGCAGAACACCAACACTTTCCACATTACCATGGATGACGATAAACTTGGAATCAAGCCAGAAGTCCTGTTCAACCTGTATTCAAGGATCGATGCCAGCGCAAGAGAAATGGCCCCAGCCAACATAAGGCATGAACTGCGAATATCGCAGAATGCAAAGCTCAAGACAAGGTTTGAGATCCTGGTGTCAGACAGGATGGCCCCGTTCCTGATAAGGGCAGTCCAGCAGCAGACCGACACGGAATACGGAATGGGCCTAAAGTCGTACTTTTACAAACTGCAGGAGCAGATAATGGCCCAGTTATTGGGACCGCTGGATCAAACAACTGCATTCAACATAAGGTATGAGGGCAAGCTGATTTAGCTCACTCTCCTTTTTATTATAGACTTCGGATTCAGGCCAGGACACGTAACGTGCTGACCTCTGTACAGATTTGATAGACTTTTAACCCATTCAAATTGTCCAAGAAAGTATATTGACAGATCTTCTGGCAGCTATTGACGAATCAACCGTAAGCAACCAAGAATATCTGGCATTTGTTGTAGGCGATGTCCTTTCTGTAAAGGAGAATGTAAAAGTGTTACCACCAAATTTCAACCACATGACAGATTTTTTCTATTCTACAGATGTTCAGAAGAAAATGATAGGTAAATTGAATCTGAAAGGCAACATACTTGCATACTGTATTAGATTCGATTCGAAGGAACTTGAAATACCGATTAAGAAGGCTCTTGCACTCAGAAAAAGCAGATTGCAATCCAAAGGGATCAAGTCACGCATTGCCTATGAATTTGCCTATGACGTCAAGAAGATGTACGCGGATTTTGCCTACTCCAATCATACCACAGTTGATGAGATCATATTCGAAGTCGATAATAACGTGATTCTAGGGTATCTAAAAGACAGTGGATTAAAATTCACAAAAAAAGGAGACGCGCACAAGATTGCTGATTGTATCGCTTTTGCGAATAGTCATGGCTTAACTGTTGAGGGGAAAATTATCGAAGTACCTAATTTCAAAGAAACCTTCCAACAAAGGGTTTTCAAGAGTCTTACCAGAGGGAGAAAATAGAACGTTGCAAACACCACACCAGCCTTCCATCAACCCACTTTGGATAGAGTTGGAGTTACTCCAGACGTTTAGCGGCCAATGTGGGTCGGAAGGGTTCGGCGTTTGCTTCTAAACATAGAGTACAATCAGAAGTATTAATAGTTTATACGGACATTCTGAGGCGCCTGTGTATTCAAGTGACCTGCGGGCGTTCTATCGAGATTTCGTACTCTTGCTCGATAAAACCCATCATCATTTTTCCATCTATCCTGCCCCCCGTTTTCAGCATTGCCGATATGGCAGCGCCACCGGCACCCACGCCTTCTTTGACAAAACCCCGGGCAAAGGCCTGCAGGCCCGGTTTTTTTGACTGGTCAAGGTGCAGGTTGCATGAAAAGACAGGAACGTTTGGGGATATGTTTCTGACCAGGCCCTCAAGGTCCGACGAAGGATCCTTGGCGACATAAGTCGTGGTCCCGATGCAGACGTTATCCATCCTGCTTCCCATGTCTTTTAGGATGGCCAGAATAGCAGTCATCTGCGTACCTCCAGCCAGAAGCACCTTGCTTCCAGCACTCATCGCCCCGCTGGCAATGCCGGCCACGGCAGGCATCATGGGGTCCCCCACAAGCGATACTGCCTCAAAAGCAGACTTGATGCTGCTGCCTGCCCTCTGCAGGGCGGATGCAACAACCTGATTTTTCAGATTGTGTGGATTTTCCGGCATGCTGCTGCTCACCTTGAACCTTGCATCGACGCCCAGCGCGCTCAGCACTGCAAGAGCCGTGGTGGTGCCGCCCGGTATGCTCTCGCCCACAACGATAAGGTCGGAAGCCTTGGCCAGCTCCCTTCCCACCATGCTGCAGTATTCGAAGGTTTTTTCTACATCTGACATGGTCATCGCGTCTTTCAGGGTTATGTTTCTGCCCGGCCCGACGCCAAGCGGTATGCACGGGATGGACGGCTTTATCTTTGTGCCGGCCTCCACCACCAGCAGCGGTATGTTGGCTGACTTTAGCGCCGCGCGTGTGATGAGCGCCGGCGTTGGCTTGCCGTCTGGAGTGGCCGGAACGCCGGCAATGCACTTGCAGCGGCCATAGTAGAGGAATTCTGCGTCAGCCGGGGCCGTATACTTGACCAGTTCTGGATTGGCGCCGGCCACCGTCAGGCCGGGGATCTCGCTTGTCTCGGTGTGTGATACGACACATACGAAAAACGGGTTTGACGACGCGAACTTTTCAACAGATGACAGGCTGGCAGAGATGTCTGGAAAATCCAACTATTAGTCACTGGCGCCCATGAATTCCAGGAATTCCTGCTTGGTTCTTGGGACAAGCACATAGTTGGTCTTTTTCTCGCGCCCTATGGTTGACGTGGGCGCGGTCCCGTAGTTGTGGCCCGGGTATACCACCAGGCCATCATCGAGTTTGGCCACTCGTTCAAACAGGCTGTCGTACATCTCTGCAGGGTCGCTTCCCGGCAGGTCGGTCCTGCCGCAGTTGCCGACAAACAGCGTGTCGCCGGTGAACACAAACTGCCCGTCAAGCACAAGGCAGATGCTGTCCTTGGAATGGCCCGGCGTGTGATGCACTTTAAGTTTGAATCGGCCCACCTCGATGACATCGCCGTCTGAAACTTCCAGGTCCTTGTCCAGCCTGGAAGCCTTGTGCTGGACTATTTTCGCACCGGTCACCTTGGCTACCTGCTCGTTGCCGATGACATGGTCAAAGTGGCTGTGGGTGTTTATCACGTATTTGGCCTTCCAGCCGTTCTTTTTCAGAGCATCAAAGATCTTTTCCAGATCCCATGACGGGTCTATTACCGCGGCCTCGTCGGTCTCCTCGTCGGCGATGATATAGGTAAAGTTGGCCATCTGCCCGACAGGTATCTGCAGGATTTTTGGAGTCAAAGTCCATCCTCCGCTTCAGGCGGGATTCCTATCCACTCCACGTGGACAGGGCCTGTGTACTTTTTTGCGCCCTTGGAGGCCAGGCCAACCTTCATCCTGTGAAAGGTGATGGTGGCATCGGCCCTGACGCACTTGTCGTGGATCTTGCCCGTGTTGGGGTCAAATCCCGACGGGACGTCGACTGCCAGAACAAAGGCCTTAGATTTGTTTATCAGGTCGATGGCAGAGGCATACGGCTCTCGGATCTCGCCCCTTATGCCAGTGCCAAATATGCCGTCAAGTATGATGTCGGCACCCTTGATCCTCTTCTTCATTTCGTCGCTTACCTGCTTGCCGGCGATCTTTTCAACGGAGCTCATCTTGTCAATTATCCCCCAGTTCAGCCGGGCCTCGTCGCTTTTCAGGTCAGCCGGACTTCCAAGAAGGATCACGGTCATCTTGGCGCCATGGCCTGCCAGATGCCTTGCAGCCACAAAGCCGTCGCCGCCGTTGTTGCCGGTGCCGCAAACGGCTGTGATCTTTTTGTTCTTCAGTTTCTTGAAGTTGCCAGCCACATAGTCGGCTATGCCGTGGCCGGCATTTTCCATCATCAAAAACCGGCGCATGCCAAGGACAGTGTGCCCCTTCTCCTCTATCTTGTACATGGTATCAGAAGTTATCGCCCGGCTCTTCATTTGGCAGGTTGGCTGTTTGCGCCTCCAACATAAAAACTAACTTTCCTCATCTTCGCCCTTGATCTTTTCAAGGTATTCCCTGAGCTCGCTGCTCATATTGGCAACATCGCCAAGGGTCATGTGTTCCGGCGCTTCCTGCCGCGTCCAGACTATGTAGCTTTCAGTATCCACGATGATGGTTTTTGTCCGCTCCAGATACCGGACTATGGTGTTTATCTTGACAGGGTGCATGGACGGGAAAAGCCGGCCAAGGTCCCGGAGCCTCGGATAGCCGTCAAAGGTCTTGATGGCTTGAAGGAATTCACTAACCTCCTGTTCGGTGATCTCGTTTACCGGCCTTGCTTTTCGGGTCTGTTGTCTTTTCCTTATGATCTGGCTAGGACAGGATCGCAATAAAACCTTTCACAGGGGAAAGTCGAAGGTTGATTTTTCCAGCTTTAGGATCGGAACATAAATCGACTGTGCATCTGAGCCTATCGCGTTTACAAAGGCATAGTCGCCGGTAAGCCGCTTCAGCTGTATGAACTTCATGGCCGGTTTGTCCTTTTCGGCGATGTAATGCACGGTAGCATTGCCCACTGTCCCGGTCTGGATGAAAAGCAAGTGCCGGCTGTTGTGGTTGATGTAGTAAAGCATGGGTATGACCCCAAGCATGGACTGTGAGGAATAGAGGATCACCTTGAGCATGTCGGCCAGGTCTTCGTATTTCAGATACACTGTTTCATTTGACATGCCTATACGTCGCAGGTCATGACATATTTCCTTTTTGGGTCCTAAAATGCCGAATCCTGTCTTTGGCCATATCCACGAACTTCCGGTCGTTGTCATAGCCTACAAAATGCCTCCCGCTTTTCATGGCGGCGATGCAAGTCGAGCCAGTCCCGCAGAAAGGATCTACTACAACGTCCCCGCCAAAGGTATACAGCTGTATGCACCGGTAGGGAAGCTCGACAGGGAAGGGAGCCGGGTGGCCAAGACGGGTGGCTGATTCCGTTGGAAAAGCCCAGATGCTTTTTGTGTATTCCAGAAACTCGTCTTTGCTTACCGTGCTTTTTTTGTCGGCAGGCTTCCTTGAGAAAGACCCCCTGGAGAAGACAAGAATGTATTCGTGGACGTCCCGGAGTGTGGGGTTTGACGCAGATTGCCAGCTTCCCCACGCAGTCGAAGTGCCTGCGCTTGAAGCCTTGTTCCAGATTATCTCGCCGCGCATCAGAAAGCCGATCTCAAGCATGTCATGAATAACGTAGCTGTGGATGGGAACGTACGGCCTTCTGCCCAGGTTTGCCACGTTGATGCACAGCCTGCCCCCGTCTACAAGCACGCGGTGGGCCTCCTTAAAGACGGTCTTGAGAAGCTGCCGGTATTCATCCAGCGTCAGGTCTTTGTCGTAGGTCTTGCCAACGTTGTACGGCGGGGACGTCACTACTAGATGCACGGACGAATCCGGAAGCTCGTGCATATCCTCACTGCTTTTGCAAAGCACCTGATCTACAAACTGTGGTGGGACTTGGTTTTCGGTGTTGTCGGTTGTTTTAGAATGACTTCCTTCGTACAGCCTCCGGTTGTAGAATTTTGAAGAGTCGTGGCCTTCCCGCTTGGAAACGCCAAAACTGCTGGTCTCTGACGGCTTTTTGCGTGCCACGTTTTCAGAAATGTCCACTGATGATAATAGTTTTCCGGGACCGAAATGACATATATTGTTGCTGCTGCCATCCTGCACCGTTGGCAGAGTCAGTCAGGCACATTGACACGCTGCGGGAGCTGGAATCCTACAAGCGGCAATTCCAGGTTCGCTGCAGCCACCATGAGCTAGAGTATTCCGCAGCCGAGAAGATGATAACCTGCACCGTCTGCCGCAAGAACTGGCTTTTTGCCAAAGAACGCGGGCAC
>JBBISN010000019.1:0-2385 GCA_037441265.1 Nitrososphaera sp.
CCAGCTGCGGAAAGTGCGGATCTAACATGAAAAAGCCGCTTTTCTAGCTCGAACAGGGGTTGTTGCCTAATTCATTTTGTGGACTGTAAATGGTATTCTACGGTAATAACAACCATGCCGATGTGTACGCCTGAGCACGGAATCAAGATGACTCGCGGTGTAACACGGAATTACGCAACAACCCCGCTCGAACATCAACTTATAATAATGGCAGTCACGAAGAGCTGGCAGATGACCAAGACCTGCATAAAGTGTGGAAATTCAATTGATGTGCAACCGGAAGACCCGGCTGCAGACAAGTACCCTGCATGCTCGACATGCTGGAAAGAGTGGACTACCTACGCGATAATGGTCATGAACGAGATGAGGCTGGACATGTCCCTGCCGGAGCACCGCAAGGCCCTTCGCAAGTATGAAAGAGCATTCTTTGGTCTGGAGAAGGGCGTCGCCGAGGTACAGAAGAACCCGGAAAAACCGCCGTCACACTAGCCCGAGGACACGTTTAGAGTAATCCGGGATCAGACGCAAGATCTGGTCCTTCTTTGGGAAGGAGATGAGCACTTCTTTAAACGAATCTGCCAGGATCTCCCTTTGCCTATCATCAAGTGAGAGGAATGTTTCTGTCAGCCTCTGAAGGTTCAGCTGCTGCAGTCGTTCTGGCTGCTTGACTATCTGCTGGCAGTAGGTCCCAAAGATAATGGTTCGTTTGCCTGCATCAAACCCGGCAAGTACTTCAAGCCATGTCTTTACCAGGATTGAAAGCTTGGCAGAGTCTATGGTGGGCGCGGCCGACAAAGCCAGCGAAATGGTCTCCTGCCTGTCGGCTTCGCTCATGGCAAAGAATTCCTTGAGTCTTTTTTGCAGCATCGGTTTTCTCAAAAAGTCCGGCAGGTTTGCAAGGATCTGGATAATGTTGCTGGCTGCGCCGCGCAGGTTTTCCTGATCGCTCATGCATAGTGCGAAGCAGCCTGGTCAATTTAATCCGTGTCCCCGCTGGGATTAAATAGCGACGCGATACGAGAAAACTCATGCCGTCTCTTGTGACAGTTGGAGGCTTTTTCGGTGACGAGGGCAAGGGCAAGATAATCGCATACCTTGCAAAGAAGGACAACCCCACCATAGCCGTGCGTGGCGGAGTGGGCCCCAATGCCGGCCATACCTTCACTTTCAATGGTAAAGAATACAAGGTCCGCATGCTTCCAAGCGCGGTGCTTAACACTTCTACCCGGCTTCTGATAGGGGCCGGAGTTCTAGTAAATCCCAAGGTGCTGCTAAACGAGATATCCCAGTTCCAGGCCGACGACCGGACCTATGTTGACGCCCAGTGCGGCATAATCGAGCAGAAGCACATCGACATGGACAAGAGCGAGGATCATTTGAAAGGCAAGGTTGGAACCACAGGCACGGGAACGGGCCCGGCCAACTCTGACAGGGCGTTTAGGACTCTGAAGATGGCCAAGGAGATCCCCGAACTGTCTCTGTACATAGAAGACGTCAGCAACTCCGTCAACTACGCGCTGGAAAACGGAGAAAAAGTCCTAGTGGAGGGCACTCAGGGCACGTATCTTTCGCTTTTCCACGGCGGATACCCCTACGTCACGTCAAAGGACGTTACGGCATCGGCAATATGCTCGGATGTGGGCATCGGCCCAAAAAAAGTAGACGAAGTGCTGGCGGTATTCAAGGCCTACGTAACAAGGGTGGGCGGTGGCCCCCTGCAAAACGAGCTTGACGAGGAAGAGGCCAAAAAACGCGGCTGGCTTGAATTTGGCAGTGTCACCGGAAGGCAGAGAAGGGCTGCGCCCTTTGACATGGATCTTGCCAAAAAGGCCGTCAGGATAAACAGCGCGACTCAGATTGCGGTGACAAAGCTGGATGTCGTGTTCCCGGAAACCGCGGGGCTGCGTGAATACGCCAAGCTTCCTGACAGGGCTAGGAAGTTCATAGAGGAGATCGAGTCTGGTACCGGCGTCAAAGTCACGCTGATAGGCACAGGACCTGAACTGGAAGACGTCATCGATCGTCGCTAGGACAACAACGCCTTCAGTGCGTTTCGACACGACCTTAAATCGTAAAGCAGGGTTTTTTTGTCGCCCTCAAAGTCGATTTCTTTTAGTTTTTTCCTTGCAGCCAAGATCAGCTCGTCTTTTTTTGCATTCCGTTTTGGACTGGAAGGCGGCTTTTCATGCTCCAGATTATGTGCTAATTTCAGATCCAGTATGGCGGATTCCACTGCAACGTAGGCCCTCCAGATGGAAGATTCGTCAGGCTGCTCTGACTCGAGCATCTTATTGGCCTGCCCTACAAGGTCGTGCAGCCTGTCCAACACTGCATACAGCAGGGCGGATGACTTTAATACTGTATGTATCAACCATAGTGCGAATT
>JBBISN010000019.1:2485-10198 GCA_037441265.1 Nitrososphaera sp.
GCATACAGCAGGGCGGATGACTTTAATACTGTATGTATCAACCATAGTGCGAATTGAGGATAAAGGCCCCGTGCTACATAGCGCTGGCAGACATCAAGAGTTTTAGCCGGCTGGTTTGTGCACTGGAACGGGCGCCCATACCGGCATTTTCCCTTACATTTGGCGGCAAGAACGTGTTTGCCGTCCAGCTGGACGTCATCGACGGCCGGCCAGTGATTTATTACGTGGAAGCAGAGGTCGGAGACTCGCAGTACCTGGCCTACCGTGAAAGCAACGGCGTTGAGGAGGTGATTCTGGCCAATTCCGTCGGCAATCCCACGTTTGTGTATTCTCCCATCATCAAGGTAGATGAAATGCCGCAGTCCCTTGCCAAGTCGGCTAGGATCGACAAAAAGTCCGGATACGTGGCAATAAGGCTCCGAGACCTGGCAAGCTTGGCAAAGGTGGCCGCGTACAAGACCATCTATGAGGAAGCGCCGCTCCCGCTCTTCCTGTTCAGGGACCAGGGAAAAGTGATCCTAGGCACCCACATGAGTATGAACGATAACGATTCCTTCTCCTACTTTTACTATGTGCTCCTTAACGCAGAGCCGGCTGGATCTTTCTTGCGGTATGCAAGCCAGAAGGCCGAGCAGCCATCGTTTACCTCCAGCCTTGCCGAACACGGCTACATCTATCTCAAGGTGATAAGGCTGGCAGACGGCCATCCGCTGGTAAAGGTCTATGGCTGAGCCCTTCCGCGAAAGGATGGCAAAAGCGTCAAAAAGGAGCCCCATAATTCTAGCGCTGGATCCGCCGGTCGACAGGAAAAACCTGAAACAGTTTGCTGTAAAGACCATCAAGGCAGTTGCAGAACATGTATGCGCCGTGAAAATCAACTTCCACCTCCTTCTGCCACTTTCTGCACGCGAGATTTCAGAGATCACGGAGCTTGGACACTCGCGCGGCCTTCAGTGCATAGCAGACATCAAGCTTAATGACATAGAACACACCAACGAAGTCGCGCTGCACCACCTTGTCAGGATGGGTTTTGACGCGGTCATTGCCAACCCCTTCATGGGTTCTGGCGAACTTGCATCGCTTGTGCAAAAGGCTCACGGGATGGATGCCGGCGTCATCGCCCTGGTATACATGAGCCATCCAGGCGCAAAGGAAGGCTATGGCCTGAAGCTGAACAAGAAGGCGCTATACCGCGTCTTTCTGGACAGGGCTTTGCGCGCCGACGTTGACGGCATAGTGGTCGGCGCCACCCAGACTGAAGTAATGAGGGAGGTCATGCGCAAAAAGAAACGGCAGGGCTTTTCGCTTCCCATATACTCGCCGGGCGTCGGCGCACAGGGAGGCGACGTCATGAAGGCCATCAAAAGCGGATCTGATTACCTGATAGTCGGCAGGTCCATAATTGAAGCTGATGATCCAGTAAGGGCTGCAAGGGAAATCCAGGCCAAGGCCCTTTCATGCAGATGATTTCTGCAAAAAGTCTCTGGCCGCGGCAAGCAGGTTCTTGGCATTCTTGAAAGTCAGCTGGTTCATCGCGTCGTCGTATTTTTTCCACGCGTAGCCGATGTGTTCGTGGGAAAGCCTGACCTCCTTTGTCTTTGCCTTTGCCAGATACAGCACGACTTCCTTGTTTACCAGAATTCTGCCCTTCCTGTACTTGTACGAGATCTTGTTGCGAAAACCGTCTACAAATTCTACATCAGAGATCCCGGTTTCTTCTCGGATCTCGCGGGAAGCTGCCTCTGTTTCACTTTCTCCTTTCTCTATGTTGCCCTTTGGAAAGTCCCAGTGGCCGGCGGTGTAATGCAACAGCAAATACTCCGGTTCTTGGCCAGCAGCATAGAACAGCACTGCCCCGGCAGACCGCTCGTCAATCACACAATCAGGTCGCGGCGGTGGTTTGTATATTTTATGCTATTCTTCCTCTTCCGGTTCTTGTTTTTCGTCTGCCCTGACCATGTCAGGCGGGCTGTAATCATGCACATCTTCCCATTCTTCAAAGGTCATCCAGTAGCCGCAGTACCATTTTTTTGCCCCCGGATCAAAGTCGCCGTGCTCTGGCATTGCTCAAAACTGCAGGCGCAGCGTTATTTAGTGTTTCAGCGACTCGCCGCTTCTCCTGTGCCTGAAGCGCTGGTACAGTATGGTGGCGGCCACAAGAGAGACAGCAAGGCCTATCAGCAGCGAGGAGATGAGGGTGAACGGGCTTGTGCCTTCCGTCAGTACCGAGGCAAACTGGACTACGGGTATGTACAAAAGCCCCAGCACGACCAGCCTCAGTATATCGGACACTTCCCGCGAGCTTCCCTTCAGCCAGTTTGCCAGAAACACACCGCCAAGGATGGTGGCAAGTCCGATCCAGAGGAGGGTTATGGTGCCCTTTGCAAAGCTTCCCACTATTGTCTTGTTGGTAACTATCTCCAGGGCATTCATGTTGTATATGGGTATGTCATGGGGTATGCTTGAGATGCCGTTTGCAATGGCTGCAAGTATGACCAGTATGCCTCCTATAACAGAGAATATCTTGATGAAGTCAGTAGGCGCCATCTTGCCAAGTGAGCTTACCGTCCTGTCTATGTCAAAGGCACGGACTATGAATGCGCCGCCCAGTATGGCCAGTATCATGACCGTCAGCCACTTGGTCTGCTCAAAGGCTACTGCAAGACCGCCTGCCAGAAGCAGGGCTCCCGGCACGCCGAGAAAGAATTTTGAGTACTGCGGGTCGTACATCAATGCCTTGATGTAACGGCCGAAAACAGCATAAGAGTACTCGACAGTTCTGCTGTGCCTGATGATTATACGCTGCACAGAGACTACCGGAACTCTGGACTGGATGACCGGCAAAACGGTCTCGTCGTCCTCACCGTCTGAAACTATCACGGCACCGGTGGCCTGATACTTTGACAGGATTTCCTGCACTTCCCGGCTTATCTTTTCGTCTGCCTCAACGCCACGGTTGTATTTGCCGGCCACCACCGCGACTTCGACGTCGTAGCCCTTGCTGACAAGCTCCTCGTATGTCTTGACAGCCCCAAAGATTGCGTTGGCGTCGGCGTCTTCCGGATCCTCTATTGCAAGTCTGGTCCCGGCGTTGATGCACTGGTCGCGCCCCACCACCGGAGTTTCAATGCCGCCCTTTGAGCCGATGTCATCGTCCCTGTCTATGCAGAGTACAATAAGTCGACTGGGGGAGGACTCCGGGCCCTTTGGAACCTCTATCTTGTGGTTCCGCTGATAGTCTGCAGGCTGCCGGGACATGGTCTACTGTATTGTAAAGCGCACAAAACTTGTTAATTAATTTAATCCATTCTAGCTGAGTTTGTTTGGATTATTTTGTCAAAATCCAAGAGGCAAGAGAGGTTTTAGCTCCCCCGGAAATTGAGGCAGACGAGGTACAACTCGCTGCTCTCCTGCCGGCTGGCGCTGGGCTTGCTGAGAAGGACCTTCTCAAAGCTTTTCTTTAACTCATTTTTAAACTCGTTTAAAAACTCGCCTTCAAAGACCTTAAAGACCGCGTTTCCGCCGCCCTTCAGCACCCTTTGGGCAAGAGAAAAGGCGCTTTTTGAGAGCGATATCTGCCTTGCATGGTCCACGTCCCAGACCCCGCTGACGTTGGGCGCAAGGTCCGAGAGCAGGACGTCAGCTTTTTCCTGCAACGCCTCCACAATCTTGCTAACGGTCATGGGGTCCTCAATATCTCCCTGAAATATCGCGGCGCCGGCCACCGATTCAACCTCTTTTAGGTCCACCCCCACCACCCTGCCACCGCTGCCCACCTGTTTTGTTGCTACCTGCACCCATCCTCCCGGGGCACAGCCCACATCAACGACTTTGGCGCCCTTCCGAAGGATGTGGTACGAATCGTTCAATTGCAAAAGCTTGTATGCTGCCCTGCTACGGTAACCCTGGTCCTTTGCAAGCTTGCGGTAATGATCCCTGCGTGCGTCGGCAAGCCTCATTTCTCAAGCTTCACGTCTGGCTAGGCTGCTGTTCGGCCTCGACCTTTTTCTGGTTTATGATATCAAGCGATGTAACCAGCCATTCTTCAATCTGGCCGCACGTAACGGGGCTGAAAGACCCCTCAAGAGAACACATGTGCTCAACAGGGCACGTAAGACACGGGGCCTTTTCAATGCTAAAAGTGTCAACAGGTAGTTTGACTGGAAAAAGCTTGTAGGTCCATCTGCCGTTCTCGAGCATTTTTTCCCTCCTTATCAGGGATCGTTTTTCGAGGCGTATGGCAACTCTGGAGCCGTCCCGGCTTGTCAGAGCCAGCTCCTTCCAGAGCTCGGACTGCAGAATGCCTTCCTTGCCGTTGTTCACAATAGTTCTAAAGACCTTCCCCGTTAGATCGTCAATCTGAGCATCGTTCAATTTCAACCAACAACAACCCCTAATACTAGATGACTAATTTTCGTCAAACTGATAAATAATCCTTTTCGGTGGCCATCGAGGCGGATGCCAGATTATTTGGCCTTGGTATCCTCTTGTATGATGCCAAAGACGTTGCCTTCCGTGTCCTGACAGGTGGCAAACCATCCAATGCCAGGTATTGCCAGCTTGGGCATCAGTATCTTGCCACCTTTGGCCTCTATCTTTTTCATGTATTTATCCACTGACTGGACTCCGATGGTGTTCATTACTCCGGGCACCTGCTTGTTACGCCGTGAGATTCCGCCGTTTATGCCCGGCTCGTCCTCCTTGCCGGTGGTCGCAAGCCAGTAGTCTAGCGGACCGTCCCACTTGTTGAACTTCCAGCCAAAGACATCCTTGTAGAACTTCATGGCTCTGTCCGGGTCGTCTGCAGCAATGTCAAAGTGAACCGGTCGCGGCATACGGGATCGTAAGCATAATTCGGCTATTTAAAATTACAAAAATTCAGGAAAGGAGCCTTACTTGGCTACCTTCTTGCTGTTTCCGAAAATCTTGTTGAAATAGTCCGGGTTCTCCATGGCCAGCTCTGCTGCCTCGCCTTCCCTGACGTTGGCAAGGTTCTTGGCCAGCTTCTTCTTGTACTCCAGCTGCATCTGGCGCGCTATCTGGATCCTCTGTGCCTGCGGAGAGCCTGCACCGTGCATCGACTCGGTCAGGTACCCTACGGCGTTGCGGCCAAGGGTCATGTTTTCTATCAGCCGGAGCACACGCATCCTGTTCTCGGTGGTTACGCCTTTTCTGCCCTTGAGATACTTTTCAAGCAACGGTCCGGTTGAAGGGCTGCGGAAGTCCTTTTCTGACGGCATCGTTACCATAAGGCCTCCGGCTATGTCCTGGGCAATGCGGCCTATTTCATAGGGGAACCGTGTGACGTTGTGCTTGCAAACGTTGGCCAGCATGTCGTCGTTCTGCCAGTTGCCCGAAGCTGTCTTGTGCGCCATGAACGAGGACGCGATTCCAGCCGCAAAGATCGTTTCGTTGAGGTGCGTCATCTCGACCAGCTTGTCCTTGATATGAGATGCGTTGCTGATGCCGTTATAGTCTGCTATCGCCGCTGCCGCGCCGATGAGAACGTCTCCAAGGCCCGTCTTGCAGACGTAGCTCCTCCTGTGGTAGCAGGTGAACCTTTCGACCAACATGGCGGCAAATTCGTACTCGCCGTCCATGAATATCAGCTCGTTGGGTATGAACACGTCGTCCAGTATTATCATGGCCTCCTGGCCGGCGAACTTGGAATTGCCAGAATCGATCTCGCCTTCCTCCATGCTTCTGGTGTCGCAGGACTGCCTTCCATAGATGTAGGTGATCCCCTTGGCGTCCACCGGGATTGCACCGACGATGGCGTAATCTTTGTCTTCACCCTTCAGCCTCATAGTAGGCATGATGAGAATCCAGTGAGAGTTGATACACCCAGTCTGGTGTGCCTTGGCGCCGGTGATGTAGACGCCGTTGGCATCGCGCTTTGTTATATGGACAAACATGTCCGGGTCAGGTTGCTGGCTTGGCGAGAGGCTGCGATCTCCTTTGACGTCGGTCATGGCACCGCCTATGACCAGGTTTTCCTGCTGCATTTTTTTGATAAATTCCATAAGCCGTTTGTGGTACTGCGTGCCGTGTTTCTGGTCTATTTCATACGTTGTAGAATAAAGCGAGTTCATGGCATCCATTCCCACGCAGCGCTGGAAGCATGTTCCAGTCAGCTGGCCAAGCTTTCTTTGCATGCGGTTCTGGTTGACCAAGTCCTCTGCGCTTTCCGCGATGTGAAGAAATCTGTTTACCTGAATCCCAGAAAGCGAGGATTGAGCGGACGCTATTTCTGGATCTTCGTTAGCTAGATCATAGGTTGCCGCAACAGCATTGATCGACGGACGGATCATTGGATGATCCACCGGCTCCTTTACTAACTGTCCGAAAAGGTATACCTTTACGTCTCTTCCCCTGAGGCTTTGAATGTATTCGGCCCCACTCCTAATTGGCATTGTGTTGTACTTTTCCCTCTATCTTATTTATACATTCTCAACTCCCTTATATTGGAAAAAGTTGCAATTTCTGTACTGATTCTTGCGTAAAATTTAGTACAGACTAAGTGCTGTCCCATGCGCTACTGTATGTATGACTGGTTGGCCTTGTCAAAATTCCTGACCACCTGAAATTCCCTTCCAAACTGCGTATTTACCATACCCTTTAGCTGCGGATACAGCGATGAAGGATCCTCTTTTGCCATCCTGGTTGCCGGGTGGTCGTCCCCAAGCAGCGTCTGGCAAAGGTCAAAAGTCATCTGCCTGACTGCATTTTCATCCACGATACCAAGGCTGTGCAGGTATTCGTGGGCAAGCACCATGAACAGATAGGCGTTGTACTCTTCAGGCACGGTCATGTTCTTTATGGCAGCCAGAACATAGCTGTTTACGGCAATGATGTTTGATCCAAGGATGTGATAGGCCCCGAGGTTGGTGGGCATTATCTGCAGGACAAGGCTCAGACCCGCCCTGTGCATCTTGAATTTTGTAAAAACGGCCGATTTTACCAGCTCAAATGCCTCGTTAAAGTCCTTAAATGCTGAAACTTTGGCCCGGAACTGCAGTTGCCGTTCTGTAAGCACGATGTTAATTCGCAATCCCGATGTATAAAGCCGGCAGTAAGCCAGCGCTTACTTCGCAACCTTTTTACGGCCAAAAACTGGCTTAGATGGCGTGGTTTCAAAAACCAAGCACCTCGATCTTGACGAAATAATAACAAAACATCCCGATTTTCCAAAACCCGGCATACTTTTCCGCGACGTCAACCCTGTTTTCCGCGATCCTGCGGCGCTGAAGTACATTGCCGATGAATTTTACCGCAGATTTGGCAAGGCCAAGGTTGATGCCATTGCCGGCATAGAATCCAGAGGCTTTGTGGTGGCAACGGCCCTTGCCACAAAGTTCGGCACCGGTATGATAATGATCCGCAAGGCCGGCAAGCTGCCGGGCAAGACGATAAAAAAGTCATACGACATCGAATACGGCAACGCGGTGATGGAGATTCAAGACAGCTCCATCAAGAAGGGCCAGAAAGTGCTGATAGCCGACGACCTGATAGCGACCGGCGGCACCGCAGTTGCCGCATCAAAACTGGTCGAAGAGCTTGGCGGCAAGGTGGCCGGCTTTGCCTTTGTAATCGAGCTGGCCGGGCTTCAGGGCTCGGACAAGCTGAAGAAGATGGGCTACAGGGTAGAGTCGATGGTGGTGTATGACTGATGGCCAAAGAAAGCGCAGACATTGGCATCATCGGCGGCACGGG
>JBBISN010000019.1:10298-28678 GCA_037441265.1 Nitrososphaera sp.
GGCAAGCTGAATTACCCCTTTCAGTCAAAGGCTACATACGTCTGCATTGAAGGGCCGCGTTTTTCTACCCGCGCAGAATCAAAATTCTTCCGCGACGTCATGAAGGCAGACATCATCGGGATGACCCTGGTGCCGGAATGCACGCTGGCCCGCGAAGCCGAGATCTGCTACCTTTCAATATCCACTGTCACGGACTATGATGTCTGGGCCGAGCAACCGGTCAGCTCAAAGGAGATCATCGAGACGCTGCACAAGAATGTCGAGAAGACCAAGAAGCTGATAGCAGAGCTGATACCGGCGATCCCTTCAGAGTTTGAATGCGCCTGCGGCAATGCCTTGGAAGGGGCGTTACTCTGACGGAGGCTTTAGCCCCTCTGGAAGCGTAACGTCACCCTGCACTATCTTTTGCTGAATTGCCAGCTGCAGGGCTTCCGGGTCTATTCCCATCTTGGCCACCTTGGCTAGCGTGGTTTTCGGTATCTTGACATGGGCGTTGTGCCCCCCTATTCTGCCAAACGCGATGGCGGTGAACCGGAATTCCTGTCCATTTATCACAAAGTATCCCGTTAATTTGCTGGCAACCTCGCTTCCGCTGGCACTTTTTATGAATACGGTAACAGGTACGTCGTTGTCCCGCTGCATTACTTGTCCTCTTCTACTTCCATGTTGCGGTTGACGTTCTCTTCTACCAGAAAGCTCCACCATTCCGGGTCGGCTATCTTGGAGTCCTTGACATTTACTTCGACGGTCTTGTCGTCGGCATCGGTAAAGGAGAATCCGCCTTCCTTGATGAGCTTGACCAGACGCCAGCGCAGATGGCCCTTGCGCTTGCGGCTGACGGCAACGGCCCATTTCTTGTCCTTATCGATTCTGGGCATGCCGATATAGTCGACAATTTCAAGTATGCCAAGGCGCTTTTCCTCGCAGAACATCTCTTTTGTAAGCAGGCTGCGCCAGATGTCGACAGAGCCCAGAGTCCTGCCGTTTTCGTTGATATTGATAACTCCGAAATAGACTACTTTGTCTCCGCCGGTGGGATCCGAAGTCGCCATCCTGCACTATTGGGGTCCTGCAGGCCTATTTAGTCCTTGCATCCTCGTATGGCTTCTCAAGCACGATGCCCATGTTGTCTACAAGCAGGTTCTTCTTGAAGGGGATGCCGTCCTCTGCGCAGCGTCGCCGGTAACGGTTTGTTATGGCAAACCGTGGATGCAGAGACTCAAATTCTGTCTTGGTAATGTCAATGACCATGCCTCTTGCCAGGAGCGATTTTGCCGCCAGCTGTGCGCGTTCTTCATTCCAGCCAAACATCCGGGATATCGTGGCGGCGTCCATCTTGCCGTTCTTGACGATGGCTACGAAAACCTTGGCCTCATCCTCGCTTATCTTCAGTTCCGAGATCATCGCCTGTTCTATGTTGGAGAGGTTGACGGCCAAATCTTTCAGGTACCCTAGCTTTAACTTGTACTTAATTGCAGCGAAGTCTCAATTCCGGCCGCTGCGCATTTTTGGAGTTTTTCTCCGTTGATGCAGAATAGTTTCCAAGCATCCGTCTGGGGTTATCCTGCAATCCTCTATTTGACTTCAAGTGATTTGAGGACGTCTTCGGTGTGCTGTTCGTCCTTGACCTCGTCTCCTAGGATCGTCGTTGCCATGTTATACGTCACAAAATCGCCCAGTTCAAGCGCTGTCTTTGCCAGGTTGTTGTAGTTTTCAACCGCTTTGCCCTCAAATTCCAGCGCTCGTTCCAGCGCAGAGCGAAGCTTCAAGTGCTTTTCAGGATCCAACGGGCCTATTGTGCTGTATTTCTCCCATTCTGCCGGGTTGCTTGGCGCCCTGTCGCCCAGTTCAGAGATCCGGTTGGCCAAAAGCTCCGCATGGGCCAGCTCGCCGGTAGCCTGCGTCTTGAGGGCGGCAGCATACGTCACCAGACCGATGCCCTCCATGTTTATGCTGACGTACCAAAAGTAATGGAAAATGCGCATTTCATCACAGTATGCCTTTTTCAGCAGCTCGATGATGGTCGCAGCATTTTTGCCCAGGATCTTTTTCTCGGTCCTGCCCATGCGGATAGATAGTCGGCGAGGTATTTAAGCCCGCATCACTAAAACTGTACAAGATTACGGTATTTCTCGTACCTTTCTTCAACATCCTCCACGGTTATGGCAAAAAGCTTTCTGACTCCGAAATCTTCGACGGCAAACGAGCCCATAACGTTGCCGTATATCACTGCCTCCTTCACTGTGCGGAAATCCATTTTTCCCCTGCGGGCGATGTGCCCCATGAATCCGCCGGCAAACGAGTCGCCGGCGCCGGTGGGATCAACTATTTCATCGAGGAAGAACGCGGATGCCGGAAAGACCTGTCCGTCCTGCGAGAACAGGATGGCGCCATGCTCGCCCTTCTTGATTACGGCGAACTTGGGCCCAAATGAGAGTATCTTTCTGGCGCACCTTGCCAGGTTCATTTCCTTGCACAGAAGCCTTGCCTCGCTGTCGTTGATCACCACGATGTCGGTCTTTTCCATCATCCTTACCACGCCGTCCCGGTCCTGCTCGATCCAGTACTCTATGGTATCGCAGGCAACCAGCCGGGGACGGTCGAAAAGCTGGAGGATCTTTATATTCTGCTTTGGATCGTTGTTGGCCAGATAGACGTACTCTGACTTGGCGTATTCTTCAGGAATGACAGGTTCAAAGTCTGCTATGACGTTAAGTTCGGTCTTGTTCGTGGTCCTGTTTGACAGGTTGTAGTCAAAAGACGAATCGTAATGGAAGGTCTTGCCGCCCTGGACAGTTACAACCCCCTTGGTGTCTATGCCCTTGGCCCTGAGCGCGGCAAGGTTTTCATCTGGCATGTCTGAGCCTATCGCTGCCACCATCGAAGTCCTGGTGAACATGCTTGCAGAAACCGATGCAAAGGTTGCTGCTCCCCCCAGGATGCGGACCTCGGTCCGAAAGGGCGTTCTGGTGGTGTCCAGCGCCATGGTGCCAAAGACGGTAAGCAACGCAGTATGCGTAACTCTCAATAAATAAATTCCTACTGACAGCCCAACGCACAGGCACCATTAAATAACAAAACCCGGATCTTGCAGGTATTGCGTCTAGTAATGGCAATCACCGGCGCCTCAGGGGTAATTTACGGCATAAGAACGCTTGAAGCGCTGAAGCAGCTAAAGGTAGAGACCCACCTCATACTCAGCAAATGGGGCGAAAAGACAATTAGCATAGAGACCGACAAGACCGTCAACTACGTTCACTCACTTGCAACCCGGGTCTACGAAGATGACAACATGGCGGCGCCTGTCTCAAGTGGCTCGTTTAAGGTCGACGGCATGGCCATCGTCCCTTGCAGCATGAAGACGCTGGCAAGCATTGCAAACGGCTTTGACGACAGCCTGATATCAAGGGCCGCAGGAGTCTGCATAAAAGAGTCGCGCAAGCTGGTAGTTGTGCCAAGAGAAGCCCCGCTGTCCAAGATTCACCTTGAAAACATGGCCAAGCTGGCAGACGTCAACAACGTCGTCATAATGCCGGCCATGCCGGGCTTTTACCACCGCCCAAGGACCATGGAAGACCTGATAGACCACGTCGTAGGAAAGGTTTTGGACCAGTTTGGCATAGAACACAACCTCTTCAAGCGATGGGGAGAGAACAACCACCCTACAAAGAATGTATGAAGCGGGCGGCTGGCTGTCTATAAGGTTTTATAATCTGACATTGCATGTAAAATTGATGTGCGCTGGCGAGGTGAGTGGGGATATCTAGATACAAGAGAGAATATTCCGCCAGTCGTTCCGTAGGTTTTGTAATCCCCCTCCTGGCTTTGATCTTTGTCGCAGTCCTGTTTGTACTGGCTGCCCGCGCGCAGCAGAGCGGCGCCAGCTTTATCCTGGTCAGCGTCGCTGCAGGCCTAGTGATTTACTGGGTTCGGGAGCTGTACAAGATGTCCCAGCCGGGAGAGCAGAAGATGGTCCCGGAATCCGAGAGGAGGGACTGGGTCTACGACCTGATCAAAAATGACAAGGAGACGGTTTTTGTGGCCGAGGTGCCGGGCCCGGAAGACCAGATAAATGTCCGCCTGACAAGCGGTGTTTTGCGCATCACGGGAGGCCAGAACTTTACCAAGGACGTCCAGCTTGGCTTTTCAACAGAGATGGGCATTTCTGACTACAAGTATCGCAATGGCGTGCTTACCATCAGAATGCAAGAGATCTAGTGATTTTCTTCGCTGTATGCTTCGTTATCTTCCCACAGCCTCATCTTATCTATCTTGTCGCGCCGCCGGACATCCTGAAGCATTTCGTAGACTTTCTTGTGCATACTGCCCTTGGAAAGCATGTCTATGGCATCCATGGCCATGCGAACCTGGTGGTAATTTCCTATAAGGCCAACGGTATGCCCGTATACTGAAATCAAGGCCCCGCTCAGCTCTTCAATGGTCCGGCGGGATTTGCCGCCTTCGCCTATTATTCTGCTCCTTATGCGCTCTATGGCGTTCTGGGATTTACCGGCGTAGCTGCGCAGATCGATCTGCTGAAAGACCTCCTCGTCTTCCATGAGACGCATGGCCCGTTGCGGGGAAAACCCCCTCGAGATGGCCGTTATTATCTCGACGGCCTTGAAGGCTTCCACCTGTTCCACGGGTTTGGACCCAACCACCATGGCATCGCCGGTCTCGCTGTCTACCTCGATGGTGACGCCGCACCTTTTTTCGATCTCTTGTTTTACCTTGCCGCGCTTGCCTATCAACGCGCCTATCCGTTCCTTTGATATCTTGACAGTATGTTGAAAGCTCATTTTGATCCTGTGATCCTCTCTACTAGCCTGCCGGTGTCAATGACATCCAGCCCCCGCTTTATGAAGAATCTGTTAAAATTCTGTATGTCGCGGACTAAAAATTGTTTTGAATTGGGATGATTTACATTAACTGCAGAACCAAAATCAAACAGCATTATCTTGCCCTCCAAATTCTTGAAGATGTTGTACTCTGACAGGTCGGCATGCACCAGATGCGCCTTCTGGTACAAGATGATCAGCTGCTCGATTACTTCGTTGTAATCGTCGGCAGTAACTTCGGTATCGGCCAGCGGTACTGCCATGTTACCGTAGCTGTCACCTATGAACTCCATTACAAGGACATTTTTTTCCACGGCGATGGGCGCCGGCACCCTGACTCCGGCGGCGTGTGCCGTCTGCAGGTTCTTGAACTCTTTTCTGGCCCATGTCGCAATGATGTTGCGGGTGCCTTTCTTTACCTTCGAAAAGCGCGGATCTCCGACTATGTACTGCATGCGTTTTTTGAATTCCGCGCTGACCGTAAGGTAGATCTTTACTGCCACCGGCGTGCCCTCCGGCGTTTCTGCAATGTATACCTTGGACTCCTTGCCGGAAGCAAAGTGGCTCTGGATAGACCGGATGATGCCGTCATTGACCATCTTGGTGATAACCATCATGGTCGGCATGTCAAACACCTCCTCGATAACCTGGTAATCTTCCGACCGCTTGACTAAGAAACGGGTTTCACGTTCGTGGCGCTTGTAACGCCTGTCGGCCTGGATAACCGCCTTTTGGCGTTCTTCGTCTTCTGGATCCCGTGTCTTGTCGGTCATGGACATCACATTTGATGGAATTTGAAGATCATCAGAAATGGAACGCCGGCTATATGCTTGACGCTGGCCTGTTTGGCCATTTTCATCTCCAGTGCCTGACCAACGATCTGGCTGCCCACAAGGTTGGCTATCGCGCACTTGTGCAAAAGCTCGCCGGCCTGACCGCCTTCTATTACCTGCTGCTGGAAATACTCCTTGGTCAGGTTTATAACCAATCCATCCTTCTCCAGCTTTGTGCCTATCAGGTCAAGGTCGCAGATATCCACCATCAGCGAGCTCTGGTATTGTGTAGTTCTGGCAGCGTACAACAGTTGCTAATTATCCATTCTATGTATTGAGTCTTTAGCCGTAGGTCTCTATCTTGATGTCAAAGGACCCGTCTTTTCTCCTGTTCCTGTTGGTGACAAAGCCGAGAGGCTGCAGGATGGCCACGATACTGTCTATGGTCCCCTGATAGCCGCATATGTGAAAGAACGAGTTCTGGGGTGTCAGTTTTTCATTCAATCTTTTCTCCAGCTCCGACATGCCGTTATCATTGTTTTGCAGCAAAGTTTCCACCCTGCCGGTATGGCCAATCCAGCCCCTGGACTGCGGGTCGTCTGGCCTGCTGACCGTGGGCATGTAGGCAAAGTCCCAGCTCTTGTCCTTCTCCATGCTTTCAAGCAGTTCATGGTAGCCCAGTTCTTTGACGCTTCTTGCACCGTGGAGCAGGGCTATCCTCCTTTTCGTGCCCAAAGCCTTCAGGTGCATGGCATAGCTTACAAATGGAGCAAGCCCGGTCCCAGAGGCTATCAGGACCATCGTCCTGTCGTCTGGCGCCCCATCAACCTTTTTGTCCTCTATTGTAAAGGCGCCGGCCGGCTTTCGCCAGTAAATGGAATCTCCCTCCTTCATGTGGAACAGCGCGGTGGTAAACTTGCCCATCACGGGCTCGGTGGCCCATTTTATGTACAGTTCAAAGTACCGTTTCTCCTCCGGCGGCGACGCGATGGAGTACGCCCGGTACGTCATCTTGTCCTCAGAATCCAGCTTCAGGCCCAAGGTAACGAACTGTCCGGCCTTGAAATCTGGAACCAGACTTCCATCCGCCGGCTGGATCCTCAAAATCGCAAGGTCTTGCGTCAGGTCTTTTCTGTAAACTATCCTGCCTGTGCTTGACGCAGCTTGACCTCTTTCTCCACTCATTTGCAGGTAATGGAACGCATACAGTATATTTTGATATCCTTTTATTGGAGGCTTTCAAAATTAGGGCGACTTGGCAAGCAAGAAGGGCATAGCAATCACTGCCGCCATCGCGGTTGGAATCGTTGGCGCCAGCTTTCTGATCTGGCTTTTGCCGCAGGAAAGCGGAGTTAATATCAGGCAGATAACCCCGCCGCCGTATCAGGACGTTTTCCAGCAAGTCTATACGCAGAACACAGAGCTTGCCACAGACATAGACTCCAAGTACAGCCAATGGAAGAACAATCAGCTTTCGTCCGAGGACATGTCTGCTGCAATAGACGGGGCAAAAACCACCGTTGGGAATATGCGCAAGAACCTTGCAGATGCCAACCCGCCGCAGCAGTGGCAGGAAAGTTTCGGCACGTATGCCACGGCCCTGGATGTTTTTAACCAGTACCTTGATGGAATCAAGAGCAAGGTGCAGGCCGGAGACAGGGGCGACTATCCAGAGATTGACGGCTTGAAGCAGAAATGGTCAGACGATGTGGACAGGGCAGTCAAGGCCGTGCCACTGTAGTTCATTTCAAGACCTGCAGAATCTGATCTATCCTCGCATCTGTTTTGAATGCCCCGGTATTCAGTGGCGTCCTTGACGCCAAGTATCCGGAAATCTTTAATTTTTCAATGATCTTCTGAACTGAATATGGGTTGGTCTTGAGTCTTGACGAGATCTCATCTGCACGGAAATAATACGGCACGTCTATCTCTTCGATGGCAGCGTCCAGGATCTTTTTGTGCTGCCTCTCGGCCCCTTCAGACATTTTTGCGATAAATTCCCGGTCATGAAGCACACCGGTCCACAGCTGGCCGCCTATCTTGAGCTTGCCCTGGCACAGCTCGCACTTCCTGCTGGAGTCGAATTCCTGGACTGCGGTTCTGTGGCCACACTGGGGGCAATGCATTATGTATCCTATGTTATTGTAAACGTTGTTTGCCTCGCTGCTGCTCACGGATACTGTGGCGTAAACCCGCAGATAGTGCATGGTCGAGTGCACGAACACCGGCTTTATGGCCAGCTCCAGCCTTGACGACGTAAGGGCGATGAGCGAGATCAGCAGCCGTATGGCAGTTTCATTCCCGTAGCTGTTGTTAAGCGGCCTGCCGTAGTACCTTCTCAGGCAGACTTCTGGATAGATGCCGCATAGGACTGCCGTGTCTGTGGCAGTTATGGAGATGAGGCCGTCGTCCAGGACTGCCCGGAGCACGCAGTCGATATGCTTTGCCGGCGTTCCAAAGGGGTCCAGATCCACGATCCCAAATCGCTCTCCTGCTTCAGTGCCCTTCAGCAGGAACTTGCATACCTCGTCTATGTAAAAATGGCATTTATCGGATACAGAGTTCAGAGCAGCGGCCTGTCTGGCCGTTTCAATAGCTGTCGGATTGACGTCATTTCCATAGACCTGTTCCATGCCTGGCACTTCGACGGCGACCCTCAATGCCCTGGCTCCAATGCCGGTAAAAGCATCTGCAAAGGTCTTCTCCCTGAGGCGCGGCAGGAATGCCCGGTAGGCAAGTATAGACAGGTCGCGGTTGAGCTTGGCCGACGGGTTAAAGAAAGCCGGTATCTTTGGCGGAACCTTTTCGGTAAGTGAGAGCCTTGGCACCAGTAGTCTGGTCTGACCCTCGGTTGTCTGGACAAACTCGCCACCTTCCATGGCAGTGGGTGGCTAACATGCGATATTTATTGGCAAGCGGGTACTGTCAAGTCCTCGGTAGTTCTATACGGCTGTCAAAATTCGGTTGCTGCGACATTATGTCGTTTGATTATCGGTAGGCTGTCTGTAGCTGCCAATTCTTCTAAACCAAGATAATGCATAGCTTATTGCACAAGATAGCAAGTATAGGTAGCAGAAAACTAGCGATGTAGTGATCGGAAGATAGGTGTTTTGATATAGCAATGGTTGTATCGCAATCCAGACTGGAAAGGTGGCATAAACAATGAGCTCCCAGAGTAATAACCAGCCGAGGTCGGCAAGCCTTCCAAAGACTTGAAGTAAAATGAAACCGATTCCTATGAGAGATAGAAATGCGAAGATAAGCAGGGTACGTCTATTGGGATAAAAGAAACTTCTTGCCTTTTGATTGGCAACGGTCATTATGCCTATCATCCTTGGTAATATCTGTTTAAAAATACGATACCGTCAAATCTTCGGTTGCTAACGCTCAACTATAACCTCCTGACAACCGACAACTTGACAGTTCCGGCAAGCGCAACCGATAATAGATACGATCAAAATCCCATAAACAGCTTGGACGGGATCCTCATCGGCGGCGTTGACGAGGCCGGCCGCGGCTCCATCATTGGCCCCCTGATCGTGGCCGGTGTCAGCATTCATGAGAGCAAGATATCAAAGCTCATGGACATGGGTGTCAGAGATTCAAAGCTGCTTACCGCCAAGGCCAGAACCAGGCTTTATGACGAGATAATCGGTGTTGTTGACCATTACCATATTCACAGCATCGATTCACGCGAGGTGGACAGCAGCGTGTTTCAGAAGGGCTTGAACCGGCTTGAGGCAAGGACGATGGCCTATGTCATAGACCGCATCCGCGCCCAGGAGGTGTACGTTGATTGCTGCGATGTAAACCCGGACAGATACAGAGAACATATTGCAACTCACCTTGACAGGAGGCCGATAATCCATTCCATGCATCATGCTGACAGGATAAACGTGGCCGTGTCTGCCGCGTCGATTCTGGCAAAAGTAACGCGGGACAGCAGCATCCAGAAGATAAAGAGGCGATACCGCAACATCGGAAGCGGCTATCCGTCAGACGAGAAGACCATGAGCTTTTTGCGGCAGTGGGTAGCAAAGAAAAAATGCGCGCCAGAATTTGCAAGGAAGTCCTGGAAGCCGATGCGCGCCATGCTTGAAGAGTTTGAGCAGCAAAGGCTGCTCTGATCACTGCTTGAACGTGCAGAGGATCATGGCATGGTCCTTGTCAAATGGCTCCAGATTGATTATCTGATCTATCTGAAAGCCGTTCTTTTCCAGCCTTTTTGCTTCCTGGACGACCACGGCCTTTGGATCCATGGTCACGTCTATGCTCCTGGTCTTGATTACCAGCAGCATCTTTCCGCCAGGCTTGAGGTACGAGGTGCAGTTTGATATGGCTATCTCCGTCTGGTCCGGCTGGGCGATGTCGCAGTAGACAACGTCAACCTTGCCAAACACAGAAAAGTATGATTGCGGCCTTCTTGCGTCCTCTATTATGGGCATCACGTTTCTGCGTTTTGCCGCGACGTTTTCTATCAGCTCCCGGGCGACTCTTGTGGCAGGCTCCACTGCAAACACGATACCGCTGCTGCCGACGATATCAGAGACGTGGCTGACCGTCGTCCCTGTCGATGCTCCCAGGTACAGAACCCTGCTTTTGTTTTTTATGGGCATGTTCTTCAGCCCCTTTTTCAGGGCGCCGGCAAGCTTGCTTCGAAACGGGTCCCAGATCCGGTACTCGTCTCCGTCCTGCTTGACCAACTTTTCTCCGTAGACGTTGTTTCCCGGCACAAGGTTCAGGGTTGCTAGCTGCTTTTCACCGCTTACGGAAATCCACCTAATATCTTCGCTTTCCAAACCGCCTCTTGTCCTTCTTCCCCTTTCGGCCCCGGTCTTCGCGCCTTTCGTGTTCTCGGAATCTCTTTTCTCTTTGCTTCTCTGGAGCTGGTTCCTTGTACTTTTCACGGATCTCCGTTATGCGCGTGTTCAGTTTTTCAGAGATTTGTGTATCCTTGCCAGAATGCCGGTAATAGTCTATTCTTGCCGCGATGGCCACTTTGGAAGCAACGGCCCTTGCTATCTTGCCGCGCTGCCACTTTGGAGCAGAGTGTATCAGGGGATGCTGGAACAGTATGCCGTGCTTTGGCGGCCTTGCCCCTGTCTTGAGAGCCCGGAACAGCGCCTTTTCTGCTCCAAGCACCTGTATCGTGCTGGCCGGGATTGTCGCAAGCCGGGTAAGACTGCCAGCCTTTGCAATCAGTCTTGCTCCGACGGCCGCGGTCAGCATCTCCTTGACGTTTGGAGCCACTGAATCCATGGCTGCCTCGATGTGATCGGATAGTATGCGGCGCAGGTCCGATTGCAGGATGACCTGCTCGGCCAGCTTCTTTACTATGGCCAGGTTTTCCGGCGTCATGTCGCCGCCCTTGCTGCGCTTGGCGGCATCAAGTATTATCTCGACCTTCCTGTCCTGCATGCCGGCAGCCTCAAGAATCTCCTTGGTGATGTTGTCCCGCGAACCGGCCCGGCTTATTATCTCGGCATGGGCCACAAGGCTCTGGACAAGGTTGTCAAGCTCCGGGAAATGCAGCCCGTACCATTCGCGCATTCTTGTGCCAACCGTGTTTATCATCTTGTCCAGCTCGTCCAGCGCGTTTATCGACTGGACTATGTGCAGGTCTAGTTTTTCCGAGGTCTCCTTTACCCTCGACGACGACAGCTCGATGGCAAAATCTCGCAGGGCCTGCATGGCATCAGCCGGGCTTGCAGCAAAACCCGCCTTGACGATATAGTCGGGTTTGTTGTTTTGTATTTCCTGCTGCTGGCCCTCATTCATGAGGCTGGTGTTGAGCCCGGCCTGGCGCAGGGCTATGACCACGCTGGCATCGTTTACGGAAACAGAAGCAAATGAGCGCAACCTTTCAACGAATGGCTTTATCTCGTCTGGGATAGCGCCGCTCTTGAGAAGTCGGTATGAGCGCAAAGAATCAGCGAATTTCTGGGAAGTAGCCACACTACCATCGGAGTCGAAAGCGGCTACCCCAAGCTCCGTCAGGACGACATTACAACTGTTGCTGCCTGGCATTCAGGAAACTGCTGTACTACGCCATTAAAAAAAGTTGGCATTATCCAAAGAAATGAATACCAAGGCATTCCAGTTTTCCATGATGGGTCTGGCAGATACAGACAGAAAGGAGCTTGAATCGCTGATAAAGGCGGCGGCGCGCAGCCCCAGGACACCCGTCGAACTTGCTCGCAAGATGATCCCGCATCAAGGCAGCATTGAAGACTTTGCATACGGCCTGATCTCCGGCATGGTCATAGGCAACTTCATGTCCCTGTTCCAGAGCAGGAACGGCAGGCAGCCGGATAGGGACGAGACAGCGGACATCCTTTCCATAGTGATGGTCAGGATGCCCCTGCTTCGCAAGGCAATAATGAAGGAACTGGATCTACGATAGATGTCTAAACGTTTATCTAACGAACGCCAGCCAAAAAACAATGTTGGAACAGAAGGCTGGCATGTCCTCCACGATGCGCGATATCATCATCATAGTGGCCGGCGTTGCCATCGTGTTGCTTGGCCTTTATATCGCTCTTGGCACCGTCAACCCCTTTTACGTGGTATCCAGCGGCAGCATGATTCCAACTCTTCAGGTAAACGATGTTCTAATAGTGAACGGAAGGATATCTTTTGACGATCTCAAGGTTGGCGACATCATTGTATTTAACAGGCCGGATGGCGAGGACAAGGTAATAGTCCACCGCGTTGCCGACATCAGCGAGAACCAGAACGGCGATAGGACCATCAGAACCAAGGGGGACGCAAACTCGGCGTCAATACCCGGTACTGACTACCCCATCAGGGAAAAGAATTACCTTGGGAAGGTCACCACCGTAATTCCAGGCGTCGGACTGATTGCCAAGGTCATAAGCCCGCCGGTCAACTACATCATCATCGCGATCATCCTGGTAGTCCTGTTCTTCACCAAGATGGGAAGGAAAAAAGACCATGACAGCGGATCGGCAGCGCCGCCATCTCCAGGCGAGCCGCAATCAAAATGAAGTCCAAGACTGCCTATCTCACGTTCAATACCCCCACACGTGTGGCGTTTGTCAATATCACGCCGCAGGTAAGGAAGATAGTCGAAGAAAGTGGCGTGAAGGAAGGTCTGTGCCTTGTGAATGCAATGCACATCTCTGCAAGCGTGCTCATCAACGATAATGAGGAGGGCCTTCACCATGACTTTGAGAAATGGCTTGAAAGGATGGTCCCCTATTCTCCGGAACAATACATGCACAACAGGACCGGCGAGGACAATGCCGACGCCCACATCAAGCGCCAGATAATGGGCCGCGAAGTCGTCGTGGCCATAACCAACGGAAGGCTGGACTTTGGGCCATGGGAGCAGATCTTTTACGGTGAATTTGACGGCAGACGTCCAAAGCGCGTGCTGGTCAAAGTCATCGGCGACTGATCATTTTTGACGGCGGCAAGTCCGGATGTTTTTGCATACATTCTTGTTTTGCTGTCCTTGGCCATGACCCCGCCGTATTGCTGTGCCGCGGCAGAATGCAAATTTATGATGTTTCTGCTCTTGTAGAAAAGATCTTTGTACAGTATTTTGATTTCCAGTAATTAAAGTCGTTAATTTTAATGGAAAAAATTGAGGAATAATTCTAAATCATGTCAAGCAGGTATATATATAGCCCCTTTATAAAGCGATGTATGCCGCAGACCAAGCCCATAGTCAGTATAGAGAACGTTGTGGCCTCTGCTACAGTGAACCAGACGGTGAACCTGAATCAGATTACCCAGATATTTCCCGACGTCGAGTACCATCCCGACCAGTTCCCCGGCCTAGTCTTCAGGCTGCGGTCGCCAAAAACAGCCACGCTCATATTCAGTTCCGGCAAGATGGTCTGCACCGGAGCCAAGTCTGAAAAGATGGCCATTCAGGCTGTCAAGAACGTTGTCCTGAAACTGAAAAAGGGCGGCATACCTCTTGAACACGAGCCCCAGATAGAGATACAGAACATTGTTGCATCTGCAAGCCTTGGAGGCAAGATCCACCTAGAGCTTGCGGCAAGGGTTCTGCCAAGAAGCATGTACGAGCCGGAGCAGTTCCCAGGCCTCATACACAGGATGCTGGACCCCAAGACCGTGATTCTGCTCTTTGCTTCCGGCAAGCTCGTATGTACTGGCGCCAAGAAGGAAAGCGAAGTCTACCGCGCGGTGCACAACCTGCACACGCTCCTAGAAGAAAAGAACCTGATGATCTACGAAGGCTAGACAATGGTTATTAGCCGTTGTTTGCCCTTTGGCAATCAAGTGGCCGCTGTTCGCATTCTTTCCGTTTTGCTTGTGCTAGGGATTGCTGCATCACTGGTCACCCCGGCTTTTTCCCAGACCACGGTAAAAGGATCACGGCCGGCCTACATCTATGACAGGGCAGACGCCATCAGCAGCGAATACGAAAGCACGATTGACAGGTACCTGAGAGGCCTTGATGATGCAACTACCAACGAGATAGTTATTTACACGATTCCAAGTTTCATCGGCCACGGGATCAAAAAGGATAACGTCGAGATCCAGGACAGAGATACGCTGGCCAACTACATTTTCAATGAAGTAGAGCTGGACGGCATAAAGGGTATCGGCAAGAAGGGCAAAGACAACGGTATCCTTATCCTCATGTCCCTTGAGCGCGACGCCGGCGGAGGTTCAATGAGAATTGAAATAGGCAGGGGCCTTGAGGGTACCATAACCGACGGCACTGCCGGCGAGATACTCGACAGTTATCTGGTTCCAGCAAGAGATGAGTACGAAAGTACCGGAAGCACGACTGCCTTTGACGAGGCGTTCCTTAACACCGTCATTTCATTGGGCCTGCGAATGGGCTATGAAATCAATGGCTTGAATATCTCTGCACCAGTGGAGGAGCCGGCAGGCACCGAAGATGACATTTACGTCTTTATCGCCATACTCATACTGTTCATTTTGTTTGGAATTTTGGCTGCCAAGTTCGGCAGAGGCCGGCGTTATGGCCGATACTACGGTGGCTGGGGTGGCGGATTTAGAGGCGGCGGTGGGGGTGGTTTTGGAGGAGGGGGCGGCGGATCAGGTGGAGGCGGTGCCGGCCGCTGATGGTAATTATATAAGTATCCCCAAGCAAAGAGTCATCGGATGTCTGGAAAAAAGGTCGCTATCATCGCAGGAGCTGCCGTAGGCGTAATCGCCATAGTAATCGGCGCTCTGTACAGCATGTACTTCTCTGGCTTTAATGCCGCGCAGGCAAAGGACGAGAACGTAAAGAAGCTGGCCGGCGATATCGATGCGCAGCTGCAGCGCCGATACGACCTGATACCCAACCTGGTCAACTCTGTCAGGGGCTACCTGCAGTTTGAAAAGAGTGTCCTTGAAGATGTGACCCGCCTCAGATCCCAGTGGCAGACAGCCTCCGATCCCAATGAAAGGGTGCAGCTCAGCAACCAGATAGAGCAGGCCCTGAGCAAGATCATACTTACCTACGAGGCCTATCCGGAACTCAAGTCCGACCAAATAGTAGTAAGGTTGATGGACGAGCTTGCCGGCACCGAGAACAGGATTGCCGTGGCAAGGACGTACTACAACGACGGCGTCCGGGACTTTAACACCAACCTGAGAACGTTCCCCAACAACATGTTCAACGAAAGCGGATTTCTTGGCGCCAAGCCATGGAACTTGAAGCAGTATACGCCCTACGAAGCAACACCGGCGGCAACGACTACAGTCCCGCAGGTCAACATAACGCTGCCACAGTAGGCCTAGTCGGCCTCGTACTCGCCGCTTCCGGCTATTTGTTTTATCACGGCATCCAGAGTACTTTCGTCTACCAAGCCTGCCTGGTGCAGCGTTCTGGTGATATCCTGGATGGTGGTCACCGCGGTCAGATTCACACCCATCTTTTTGAGGAGATCTTCGGCACCTTCCTGCCGGCTTACAACAGCGACGACGTCCTCTACTACGCAGCCGTTGGCCCGGATGACCTCTACTGCCTTGCTGACCGACATGCCGGTCGTGGCCACGTCATCGACTACCATGACCCGGGACCCGAAGGGCAGGTGTCCTTCCACCATCTTGCCGGTCCCATAGCCCTTTGATTCCTTGCGAACGTAGACAAAGGGCTTGGACATCTCGTAGGCAAGCGCCGAGCCAAAGACCAGGCCGGAGGTGGGAACAGACGCTATGCTGTCAAAACTGACCTTTTTGGCAGCAGCGTGCAATTCGTTTATTACAAGCTTGAAGTGCTGCGGAAAGCTTGGAAGCATGCGCAGGTCTATATAGTAGGGGCTTGGTTTCCCGCTGGACAGCGTAAACGCCCCAAACTTGAGGGCGTTGCTTTTGAGCAGGAATGACGAAAACTCTAGGAGAAAATCAGTTGACAACTGCTACTGATATGAAAGGGATTTATTTTATCTTTTATAATCATCCCACGAATGCCGGAGATATGGCTTCGTTACGGTACCACTGACGTGGCGCTGGACATACGGTTTGAGAATCTTGCAAACCAGGTCTCTTCCAGCTTTCCGACCATGAGTGAAGACGCGATCAAGGCCGCGCTGGACAGCGTGCCGGTTTCAGAAAACATGCTTGTTCTGGTACTTGCCCAGTCAAGGGCCGCGGCCAAGACTGTTGACAGTATCGCCAAGACGGCCCGTGCAAAGGGCCTGACGGGCGTCACGGTCGATGTTTTGCCGGTATTTGCCGGTTCGTTGCGCTCCAACCTTTCCGTGCTCAACCCCGATCAGAACGCTGCGCCTGTTTCCATAAACCGTGTTGATTACCACTCACTGGAAGACAGGATGAAAAAATTCCAGAGCACGGTTGTCATTTCCCAGACAACGTACGACCCGCTTTTTGGTTTTGCCGGCGCTCCGACGACCATTCTGCGCCACCTGCATGCCGACAAAATGACCGAGGCATTCAAAGCAAGAAGCAGCATGCCGGTGCCGGGTGTTGAAAACGAACTGTTCAAGACTGCCGTCTCTTTTGCTGAAAACATCCCGGCCACCGCTGTTGAGCTTGTGGCCAACAGTTCAGGCATAGCAGGCCTGCACGTCGGGCCTCCAGCCGAGGCTTTTGCCAGATCCGTGTCGCAGCTCAAGTCGATTTCGGTGGTTGAGATCGACCCGGTCAAATCGGCCATTGTAAGCGCCAGCAGCGAATCCGGGCCGCACTCCACTCTTGCCGGTTCGCTCAACTCCCTTTGGAATTCCATCCACGCCGTCAGGGAGGGCGGATCCATAGCCCTGCTTGCGGAATGCCGCGATGGCCTTGGAGGAGGGGCGCTGCAGATGTTTGCAGAGGGCAGGCTCAAGGCCGAGCAGCTGCCGCAAACGCCCTATATGTACGGGCTTGAGCACATCATGTATTTGCAGGAACTAGGCAAAAAATACGAGATGGGTCTTGTGTCCAGCCTGCCCCACTATTACGCAAAAAAGCTTGGATTTGTAACGTACAGCAGCGTCAAGGACGCGCTGGACAAGTTGCTTGCCAGGCACGGCAAGAGCCACAAGGCCCTTGTCCTGTCGGATGCGGACATTACGCTGCTCAAAATAAGGGGCTAAAGATCCCAGACGGCAGCGGGGTGTATACCGCGGTCCCAAATACAGGGGCACACAGCACCGCAATGGCAAGGGCAACCCAGAACAGAATCTTCCTCTTTTTCGACAGGGGTGTCACGTCATCCAACGGCGTGCTTTCAGGAGCCCGCATGCTCAGGATAAGCACCAGCAGGGCCATCGGGTAAAAGCGCAAGCCGAACAGGACGCCGACGCTGCTGTATGTAAGTATCCTGTGCCAGTGGACGCCAAGGGCTGAGCGGACCAGGTGGCCGCCGTCCAGCTGCCATGCAGGCAGCAGATTCAGGAATGTTATCAGAAAGCCCAGCCATGCCGCAAACAGGACCGGGGACATTACCAGCACGACGTCCTCTCCAATGCCCGTATTTCCAGTGAGATTGAACGTCGCCAGCATGATGATGTTGCTGTTTATCCTCATCAGATTAAGCCCGTCGAACAGATCCCGTGCATCATCGACGGGCACCAGGACAGATATGGAAGAGCCGTAGACGGACGCGGCTATGGTGACTATCAGCCCGGCTATGGGTCCGGCTACACCGACGTCGAACTGGACGTTCCTGTTTATCATGTTGCTTTTTATCTGGATCATGGCCCCAAAGGTCGGGAATATGCCGGGGATGCCGGGAATAAAGTACGGCCAGGAGGCCCGGATGCCGTGCCACCTAGTCGCGATCATGTGCCCCATTTCATGGACGCCAAGAATGCCCATCAGCGTCATGGTGTACACGCCTACCAGCAGCAGTTGATCATGTATGAACGTCTGCGCAAATTCAACCTGGGACCGGTAGACCCCATCAATCAGTATCGTAGCCATCGCCGCAAAGAACATCACTACAGTGATGGGTATCATGCGTCTCCTGCCACGCTTTATTCTGGTGATCTTGGAGACGGTGATAGTTACCCCGTTTTCAACTGTAAGGGTGCTTGATGATATTGTAGGTATCAATCTGGATACGTATTTTGTCCTCTTGGCAGTGGCTATCATGTCCATCTTGGCCAGCTCTTTAAGAAGGCTGGAGAAGGTTTTGCTTATGTCCGATTCTGCGATGAGGAACCTGACGGCGTCTTCCTTGGAATGCCGCTGCATGTCTCTTATCGTGTAAAACGATGAAACAACCGGCAGTGCCTTTGAGTAGTCGCCGTTGAGAAACAGAGCCACCGTATTATCTTAATCATTAATCGAATTAAAACATTTTTCTTAA